>JAPUEF010000137.1:2682-16473 GCA_027492655.1 Alphaproteobacteria bacterium
GGCGGCTGATCCGTCGGCGCGCGCTCAACTGGAAGACCGCCGCGATGGCGGGGGCCTTCGCCGCCGTTCTGCCGGGCGCGACCTATGTGCTGCTCGTCGCCAATTGCCGGGCGAATGCGGTGATCGCCGGCATCGCCATGTGCGCCGACGGCACGCGCACCGCGGCCGCCTGGGGCTGGGGCGCGGCCCTCATCGCCGGCCTGCTGGCGATCGGCGCGGCGGAGGGCCTGGTGGGCTACGGCGTCTATCGCGGCCTGAAGCGGCTGATCTCGCCGCATCATTGAGGCCGCGCCGCCGGACCGTCGCTAACGGCCATTTCACTTGTCCGCGCCGCGCCCGGCCCGGTAAAAGAACCGGCCCGCTGGACGGGTTCATTCTGGCTTGGCGCGGCTGATTTCCCATGGCGATGATCGAGATCGACGGACTGGCCAAGAGCTTCGGTCCCGTGGCCGCCGTGCGCGGCGTGTCATTGAGCGTCGATAAAGGCGAGGTGCTGGGCTTTCTCGGCCCCAACGGCGCCGGCAAGTCCACCACCATGAAGATGCTGACGGGCTTCCTCAGCCCCAGCGCCGGACGCGCCAGCATCTGCGGCCACGACGTTCAGACCGATCCGCTGCCGGCGCAGAGCGTGCTGGGCTATCTGCCTGAAGGCGCGCCCGCCTATGGCGACATGACCCCGCGCGGCTTCCTGTCCTTCTGCGCCCGGGTGCGCGGCCTGAAGGGCGAGGCGGCGAAGAGCGCCATCGCGCGCGTCGTCGCCCGCACCGAACTCGCCCGCGTGCTGGACCAGCCCATCGAGACGCTGTCCAAGGGCTTCAAGCGCCGCGTCGGCCTCGCCCAGGCGATCCTGCACGATCCGCCGGTGCTGGTGATGGACGAGCCGACCGACGGCCTCGATCCCAACCAGAAGCATGTGGTGCGCGAACTGATCCGCGAGATGAGCCCGCAAAAGGCGATCATCGTCTCCACCCACATTCTTGAGGAGGTCGCGGCCATCTGCACCCGCGCCCTCATCATCGATCGCGGCCGCGTGGTGGCCGACGGTCCCATCGCGGACGGCCGCATCGCCTTCCGCACCAGCCCCGAGACCGGCGCGCCGGGCGAGCTGATCGCCGACGCCCGCGACCTCGACGATGTCTTCCGTGCGCTCACCGCACGGCCAGCCGCAGCCGCCTGACGGAGAAGCCGCCACCATGCTGAAAGGCGTTTCCGCCGTCTTCAAACGCGAGCTCGCCGCTTACTTCGCGACGCCGCTCGCCACCGTGTTCCTCGTGATCTTCCTGTTCGCGATGGGCGCTTTCACCTTTTACATGGGCGGGTTCTACACGAACGGACAGGCGAACCTCGCCGTGTTTTTCTCGTTCCACCCCTGGCTCTATCTCTTCCTGATCCCCGCGATCTCGATGCGGCTGTGGGCGGAGGAGCGCAAGAGCGGCACGATCGAACTGCTACTGACGCTGCCCATCCCGTTGGCCGCTTCGGTGATCGGCAAGTTCCTGGCGGCCTGGGTGTTCGCCGGCATCGCGCTCGTCCTGACCTTCCCGATCTGGATCACCGTCAATTATCTCGGCAGCCCCGACAACGGCGTCATCCTCGCCAGCTATATCGGCTCGTGGCTGATGGCCGGCGGCTATCTCGCCATCGGCTCGGCGGTTTCCGCCGGCACCTCGAACCAGGTGATCGCCTTCGTCGTCTCGGTGGTGATCTCGTTCCTCTTCACCATCGCCGGCGCGCCGCTGGTGATCGACGGGCTTTCCGCCGTCCTGCCGCTGGAATTGCTGGGGACGATTTCGTCCTTCTCGTTCCTCACCCATTTCAATGCGATCATGGCGGGGGTCATCGATCTTCGCGACCTCGTCTTCTTCGGAACGCTGATCGCCTTCTTCCTGTTCGTCACGGCCGTTCTGGTCGATCTGAGAAAGGCGGGCTGAGATGAGCGTGCTCGCATCCTTCGCCCGCAAGCGCCGCCTCGCCGCCGCCGCGTCCATCGCACTGGGCGCCGTGGTTTTCCTGGGCGCGAACACGGCCGCCAATGTGTGGTTCCGCTCGGCCCGACTCGACCTCACCGAGAACGGCCTCTACACGCTGTCCGACGGCACGCGGAACATCCTGAAGAATCTCAGCGAGCCGATCACGCTGCGCTTCTATTTCTCGCAGGACGTCGCCGCCAACTTCCCCACCGTGCGCGCCTATGCCGAGCGCGTGCGCGACCTGCTGGCCGAATACAAGTCGCTCGCCGGCGGCACTCTCATCGTCGAGGAAATCGACCCCGCGCCCTCTAGCGAGGCCGAGGACCACGCCGTCGCGCTGGGCCTGCAGGGCGCCCCCACCCAGGGCGGCGAGGCGATCTATATGGGCCTTTCCGGCACCAACATGGCCGACGGACAGGAGACCGTGCCGTTCTTCCAGATGGAGCGCGAAGCCTATCTGGAATACGACCTCACCTCGCTGATCTCGCGCCTGGCCGAGGCGAAGAAGCCGACTCTGGGCCTCGTCACCAACCTGCCGCTCGATACCGGGCCGGGTGGGCTGCTGGCTTCGATGCAGGGCACCTCGCAACCCTTCGTCATCTATTCGCAGCTGATGCAGATCTTCCAGCTTCAGCCGCTGGAGCAGGACTTCGCGGTCGTTCCCTCCGAGATCGACACGCTGATGATCGCCCACCCCAAGGCGCTGAGCCAGCAGACGCTCTACGCCATCGACCAGTTCGTGATGCGCGGCGGGCGCGTCATCGCCTTCGTCGATCCGATCTCCGAGATCAGCCAGCTGCAGAGTCAGGAGAGCGGCCAGCCGGTCCAGGGTGCGACCTTCAAGTCCGATCTGTGGCTGCTGAAATCATGGGGCGTCGCCTACAACCCGGACGAGGTCGTGCTCGACCGCACGCGGGCGCAGAAGGTGCAGTATGGCGGCAACGCCGCGCGCCCGATCGTCGCCTATCCGGTGTGGCTGGGCCTCACCGGCGACAACGACCCGAAGGTGAGCGATTTCGACAAGGCCGATCTTGTCACCGGCTCGCTCGGCAAGGTGAACCTCGCCTCGGTCGGTCATTTCACGCAGGCGGACGGCGCCACCACCGCCTTCACGCCGCTGATCCGCTCGTCCGACGACGCCATGCTCTACAGCGCCGAGATGCTGAACGTGCAGTCCGACCCGGATGAGCTGATCCGTCAGTTCCTGCCGACCGGCGAGCGCTACACCATCGCGGCCCGTCTGTCCGGGCCGCTGAAATCGGCCTTCCCCGAAGCGCCGCCGCCGGTGGAGACGGAGGGCCAGATTCCGCCTCCCCTGCCCGCCTATATCGGCGAAACCAAGGACGCCAACATCATCGTCGTCGCCGACAGCGACATCTTCGACGACCGCTTCTGGGTTCAGCCGCAGCAGCAGGGCGACCAGACCATGGCGGTGCCCATCGCCGACAATCTGGCCTTCGTGGCCGGTGCGGCGGAGAACATGCTGGGATCGAACGACCTCATCTCGCTGCGCACCCGCGCCACCAGCGACCGCCCCTTCACGGTGGTCGAGGACATGCGCAAGGCCGCCGACACGCGCTTCCTGCGCGAGGAGCAGGATCTGAACGCCCGCATCGCCGAGACCCAGGAGAAGCTGGCGGCGCTGTCGAAGCCGGCCGCCAACGGCGACGCCACGGCGCTGACCGCCGAGCAGCAGGCCGAGATCGAGAAGTTCCGCGCTGAGCTGACCGAAACCCGGGCCCGCCTGCGCGAGGTGCAACGGGGCCTGCGTTCGGGCATCGAGAGCCTCGGCGCCCGCCTGGCGCTCTTCAACATCGCCGCCGTTCCGCTTCTGCTGATCGCCGTCGCCATCGTCATCGCCGTCTCGCGCCGCAACCGCATGGCGCGGGCGCAGTCGCTGCCTGCCTGAGGAAACGCGCATGACAACCGCCGTCACCAGGGCCGACATCCAGCGGGGCCGCAACCTGCTGTGGCTTTTCCTCGCCGCCGTCGCCGCCGTCGCGATCGCCGTCTTCGCGGTGCTCTCGGGCCGCAGCAGCGGCGGCGCCAACGCGGTCAGCGAGAAGCTGTTCCCCGATCTCGCCGCGCAGTCGGAAACCGCCGCCTCGATCCGGATCGAATCGCCCACCGTCTATGTCACGCTGAACAAGGATGCGGCGGGCAAATGGACGGTCGCCGACCGCTCGAACTATCCCGCCAATGCCGAAGGCGTTCGGGCGCTCATCATCTCGATGTCGCAGCTCGATCTGATCGAGCGGCGCACCGCCGACCCGCGCCGCCAGAGCGCGCTGGAGCTGACCACCGGACAGGGCGGCAACGGCCACGCCGTCACCGTCACCGATGCTTCGGGCAAGGTCATCGCCGCCATGGTCGCCGGCAAGGTGCAGACCCGCGCCGCCGGCACCACGCCCGGCACGCTGTTCGTCCGCCGCGCCGGAGAGGACCAGACCTGGCTGGCGCGCGGCGGCCTCGCCATTCCCGCCTCGGTCGGCGCGGCGCTGGATAAGACGCTGTTCAAGCTGGATCAGGCGCGCATCGCCAGGGTCGAATTCCGCCCGCACGGCATGAAGGCCTACAGCATCAGCCGTGCGACGCCGGAGACCAAGGAATTCAAGGTCGATGAATTGCCGGACGGCAAGATCGAGGCCGATGCGGCGGTGCTGCAGACGCCGGCCTCGGCCATCGCGGGCCTGACCTTCGACGACGTCATCAAGGCCGACGCCGTGAAGACGGACGACGCCACCGCGATCGTCTTCACCACGTTCGACGGGCTGAGCCTGACGATGACCATGCTGCCCGGCGGCAGCGACGGCGTCTTCGCGCTGATGGTCGCGACCGCCGCCGACACCGCCGAACAGACGGTGAAGGACGAGGCGGCGGCGATCGACGCGCGGGTCGGCGGCTGGGCCTACAAGATTCCGGCCTTCGTCGTCACCAATCTCGCCCCCTCTCTGGAGCAGATGGTGATCGACAAACCCGCGCCGGGCCAGACGCCCGTGCCGGAGCAAGGGGAAGAGACGCCCGGCGCGCCGGGAGATGAGCCGTGATCCGCGCAACGACGCTGGCCGCTCTGCTGGCCGCAGTAATCCCTGCGCAGGCCGGCGAGGTTTTCGTCGGCATATTCGCGCACGATCTCGATCTCGGGCTCACGGCCTGCTGTTCGGAAGACGGCGCGGATTTCCAGATCGGCGCGCGCACCGGCGCGCTCGGCCGCTTCCTCGGCGGCGATCTGCACGCCTATGGCTTCCTGTCGGTGCATGACGGCGTCGGCGCGACCTTCGGCGCGGTCGGCCTCGCCGTGCGCTACGATCTGAGTGAGACGTTCTATCTCCAGCCCGGTCTCGGCGCGGCGATCCATGACGGGCCGGGCGAGGAATATCAGGCGACGAACGACCGCATCTATTACGGCTCGCGCGTGCTGTTCCAGCCGGAGCTGTCGCTCGGCTGGCGGCTGAACGAGCGCCTGGCGGCGGAGCTGTCCTGGGTGCATCTCAGCCATGCCCAGCTGGCGAGCGACCAGAACCCCGGCATGGACGAGATCGGCCTGCGCCTCGTGTGGCGTTTCGGCGAATAGGCGTGCAGGCTCTCCCGCAAGGGAGGATCGACCATGGCCACGAAAGCCGGCCCGCACGATGCGGGCGAGACCGCCGCCATTCTTGCGCCGTCCGGCGCAGCGACGGTGAAGGCGTTTTCGCCGACCTTCTATGAAGAGCTGGACGTGGAGTTCGGCAACTTCGCCGGTCACGTGCTGATCCAGCGTTTCGCTTTCGAGACGCCCTGGGCGACATGGGAGCGGCACCCGCATGGCGATGAATATGTCTATCTGATCGGCGGCGATGTCGATTTCGTGCTGTGGCGGGACGGACGCGAGGAGACCGTGCGCGTCAGCCAGCCCGGCAGCTATGTCATCGTGCCGCGCGGCGTGTGGCACACAGCGCGCCCGCACGCGCCCACGACCATGCTGTTCGTCACGCCCGGCGAGGGCACGCAGAACGCGGAGACGCCGGTCTAGGGCGTTCCCGGCCCGGCCAGCGGAATGTCGATGATCGCCGCGCCCAGAACCATGCCGGTCTGGCCGCGCTGTACGAAGACCGCGAGGCGGTCATAGGTTTCGCCCATATCGGTGCGGGCGGGCACTTCCAGATGCAGCGCCTCGCCACGCCACATACCGGCGGGCGAAAGATCGCGCACGATGTTGGAATAGACGATCACCTTCCCCCGGTTCTCGCCGTCGCCGACATTCACCTCGCGCTTCGACAGCACACGCGCCAGCCACACCGTGGTGTCCGCGCCGGTCAGTTCGGGCGTTCTGGGGATTTCGATGATCGCTTTTTCGCCCTCGAGGCGCAGCGTGACATGGGCGATGGGGCCGTCATCGGCCGCCAGTTCGGCGATCAGCTGCAGCGCGTCGTTGCGGCGGCTGCCGACCACGTCGGTCTTGCCGCCGATCACCATCTGCGGCGTGAAGACCGAGCGCGAGGGCAGGGTCGGCGCATAGGCCTGCTGCCGCAGGCTGAACTCGCGCTTCGCGAAGCTGTCCTTCCAGCCCAGATAATCCCAGATATCCACCGGCAACGTCAGCGCGACGACGCCCGGCGTGGCGCTCAGCTCTTCCATGAACTTGTCGGCCGGCGGACACGACGAACAGCCCTGACTGGTGAACAGCTCCACCAGCACCGGATGCTCGCCGGCCTCGGCGGCGGACATGAAGACGGGCGCGCCGAACATCAGCGCGCCCGCCAGAAAGGCGAAAAGGCGCATAGCCCATGCTAACGCAAGGGCGGCCCTCGCGTCACTCACCTTGCGGTGAGAGTCGCGTTCAGGATCAGGCGGCTTTTTCGGCCGTCTTCTTATCCTGACGCTCGACGATACGGGCGGCCTTACCCTGACGACCCTTCAGATAGTACAGCTTCGCGCGGCGCACGCGGCCGCGGCGGGTCACTTCGATCGAGTCGATCAGCGGCGAATGGACCGGGAACACGCGCTCCACGCCTTCGCCGTACGACAGCTTGCGGACGGTGAAGTTCTCCTGCAGGCCCGCGCCCGAGCGCGCGATGACGACGCCTTCGAACGCCTGAACGCGCTCGCGGGTCTTCACCTTGCCCGACTTCTCTTCCACCGAGATTTCGATGACCTTGACGTTCACCTTCACGGTGTCGCCGGGGCCGAATTCCGTGGTGCCGCTCTTGCGGACGAGCTTGGCCAGCTCTTCCTTTTCGAGTTCAGCGATGATGTTGCTCATACCTTGCGTCCTTTCGCCGGTTTGTTCTGGGAGGCGTCACGGCGGGCGGCATAAGCCGCCCACATGTCGGGACGCCGGGTTTGCGTGATGTCTTCCGCGCGGGCATGGCGCCAATCGCGGATCTTCTGGTGATTACCGCCCGTCAGAACGGACGGAATCTCAAGCCCCTCGAAAATCTGGGGCCGTGTGTAGTGCGGATATTCAAGAAGCCCGTTCTCGAAGCTTTCCTCCGCGTGGCTCGTCTCGTCGCCCATGACGCCCGGCAGCAGACGGACGCAGGCGTCCATCACGCCAAGCGCCGCCAGTTCGCCGCCCGAGAGCACGAAATCGCCAAGGCTCACCTCGCGCACGTCGCGCGCCGCGAAGATGCGCTCGTCCACGCCCTCGAAGCGGCCGCACACGAAGATCGCGCCCGGCCCTTCGCTAAGCTCCCGCGCGAAGGCCTGCGCGAAGCGCGGCCCCCGGGGGCTGAGATAAAGCACCGGACGGCCTTTCGGCGCGTCGGCCAGCGCCGCGTCGATGGCGCAGGCCAGCACATCGACCCGCATCACCATGCCGGCGCCGCCACCCGCAGGTGTGGCGTCGACGGTGCGATGCTTGTCGGTCGCGTAGTCGCGGATATCGACGGCCTTCAGCGACCAGACACCATCCTTCAGCGCGCGGCCGGCCAGGGAGTGGCCGAGCGGCCCCGGAAACATCTCCGGGAAGAGGGTCAGGGCGGTGGCGGACCAGGTCATGCCGCGTCCTCCCCCTCTGCCGCGATGGCTTCGCCTTCCGCGATTTCCGCCTTGGTCGGCGGCGCGATGAAGGCGTGAGCGATCGAGCCTTCGGAGGCGTCGATCACGACCGCATCCTCGCCGATCTCCACCACCACATCGTCGGTGAACGGCAGCAGCAGCGTCGCCTTTTTGCCCGGAACCGCGATTTCGAGCAGATCGCCCGCGCCGTAGTTCTGGACCGCCGCGATCTCGCCCAGCGCCGCGCCCGCCTGATCGACGACGGCAAGCCCGATGAGGTCGGCGATGAACGCCTCGTCCTCGTCCAGCTCATCGTCGGGCAGGGCCGCGCGGTCGATCTGGAGCTTGCGCCCCTTCAGCCGCTCGGCCGCGTCGCGGTCGGTGACGCCTTCGATGCGGGCGATGACATGATCCTGCGCGAGGCGGACGTTCTTCAACGTCACCGTCTCGCCGCGCTCGGTGACGAGAACGCCATACGCGCCGATCGCGCAGGGGTCTTCGGTGAAGCTCTTCAGCTTCACTTCACCCCTGACGCCGTGCGGACGGGAAATCTCGCCGAGCGTGATCATGTCGGGCTTCGACATCGTGCCTTAGGCTTTAGGCGGCTTCAGACGCGGCGGCGGCGGCTTCGGCGCGCTCCTTGGCGCGCTCCTGGGCCTTCGCCTTGGGCTTCGCCTGGTTCGGATTGTTGCGCACGATCTTCTTCACGACGCCGGCATCGGCGAGGAAGCGGTGCACGCGCTCGGTCGGCAGCGCGCCCTTCGCCATCCAGGCCTTGGCCTTCTCGATGTCGAACTTCAGACGCTCGGCGTGGTCGCGGGCCAGCAGCGGGTTGTAGTAGCCGATCTTCTCGATGAAGCGGCCGTCGCGCGGCGACTTGGAGTCCGCGATGACGATCGCATAGACGGGGCGCTTCTTGGTGCCGCCGCGCGAGAGACGAATCTTCAGAGCCATACAGTCGTTCCTTTCAACTCAGATCCAGTGATGTTCACTTCCGCCCGAAACCGGGCGGCAAACCGGGAAGACCTCCAGGCGGCATTCCGCCGCCCATGCCGAAAAGCGCGCCGAGGCCGCCTTTCTTGCCCTTCTTGAGGTCTTTCATCATGTCCGCCATCTGGCGGTGCATTTTCAGAAGCTTGTTCAGCTCCGACACGTCCACGCCCGCGCCCTTGGCGATGCGCTTGCGGCGCGAGCCGTTGATGATGTCGGGCTTGGCGCGCTCTTTTTTCGTCATCGACGAGATCATCGCCTGCTGACGCAGGAACACCTTCTCGTCGATATTCGCGCTCTCCATCGCCTGCTTCATCTTGCCGACGCCGGGCAGCATGCCGAGCACGCCCTTCATGCCGCCGATCTTCTGCATCTGCTTGAGCTGATCGGAGAGATCGTCCAGCGTGAACTGACCCTGCTCCATCCGCTTGGCCATCGCCTCGGCCTTGGCCGCATCGATGGTTTCGGCGGCCTTCTCGACCAGGCTGACCACGTCGCCCATGCCCAGAATGCGGCCCGCGACGCGCTGGGGGTGGAAATCTTCAAGCGCGTCCAGCTTTTCGCCGACGCCGACCAGCTTGATCGGCGCGCCGGTGACCGCGCGCATCGACAGCGCCGCGCCGCCGCGGCCATCGCCGTCCATGCGGGTCAGCACCAGGCCGGTGATGCCCACGCGGTCCTTGAACGTCTTGGCGATATTGACCGCGTCCTGGCCGGTCAGCGCATCGGCGACCAGCAGGGTTTCATGCGGTTTCGCGATGTCGCGGATCGCCGCGACCTCGGCCATCAGCTGTTCGTCGATATGCAGACGGCCGGCGGTGTCGAACATCACGACGTCGTAGCCGGACAACTTGCCCGCCGTGACGGCGCGCTTGGCGATATCGATCGGCATCTGGCCGGCGATCACCGGCAGCGTCGGCACGCCCGCCTGCTCGCCCAGCACCCGCAGCTGCTCCTGCGCCGCCGGACGCTGCACGTCCAGCGACACCATCAGCACCTTCTTGCGATCGCGCTTCACCAGACGGCTGGCGATCTTGGCGGTGGTGGTGGTTTTGCCCGAACCCTGCAGGCCGACCATCATAATGACGACCGGGGCCGGGGCTTCCAGATCGATGCCGACGGCGGTGTCGCCCAGCATGGCGGCCAGCTCGTCATGGACGATCTTGATGACCTGCTGGCCCGGCGTCACCGAACGCAGCACGTCATGGCCGACGGCTTTGACACGGACCTTCTCGATGAAGTCCTTGACCACGCCGATGGCGACGTCGGCTTCCAGCAGCGCGACGCGCACTTCGCGCATGGCTTCGTTGACGTCGCCTTCGGTCAGCGCGCCACGGCCGCGCAAGCGGTCGAAAACCTGTCCCAGCCGTGTCGTCAGCGTATCGAACATGACGCCTTCAAAAACCCGCGCAAAACCGCCAAAAACTCACAACGCAAAACACCCCCGGGGGCGCAACGCGCTGCCGGAGGGTCGTCCTTGAGGGTCGTCCCTCAAGGCCGTCGGGGCAAAAATGTCCCGAAGGTCGGGCGCATAGGCCCTCTCAGAGCCGGAAAGTCAATCCGGGGCCTGATCACTCCGGCCCCATCAGCGCATCGCGTTCATGCGTTGCGGTGGCGTAGACGCCCGTCCGGGCGTCCCAGCGATAAATGTCGGTGTAGGTCTGCGATCCCGCCGGCAGCAGCGCGGGATAGGCGTCGCTGCACGCCTCGTCGGGCTTCGTCACGGTCTGCTTGACCGCCAGGGAAACCGCGCGATAGGGCGACGGCGCATCGTCCACCGCCGTCACGGCCAGCGCCTGCTCCACCTGAAAGCCGCAGACCAGCAGGCCGTAGGCCATCTGCGAGGCCACCTGCGTCAGCCGCCCTTCGTGCACGAAGCCGATCTCGGTCGCCACATAGCTTTCGCCCGCGTTGAAATGCGAGCCGACCAGCGTGAACCCCGTCGCGCCGCCCAGATCGACGCTGTCGCCGAAATCCAGCATCCGGTCCATGCCGCCGTCCACCGCATCCAGCAGCTTCGGCGCGCCCGACAAATCATAGGCCGCGAGCAGGGCCGAAAACCCGCCCTCTTCGCCCTGTGCGAGCAGCAGAAGAACCGGCTTGCCGCCGGTGGAGACCTCCAGTGCGCTGATGGTGTCGATCGTGAAGTCCGCCGCGAGCGACGATTCGGCGCCGCTCAGAGTGCGCAACGCCACCTCCGCGCCCGCGCGGCCTTTGCCGTCTTCCATCACCAGCCCCGGCAGCGCCAGCCGCACCAGCGCTTCGTAGGTCACGCCGGGATACCCCGCCGCCGCGTCGGACAGCTTCGCATCGGCGGCTGAGGCCGGCGCGACGCAGACAAGCGCCGCCAGAACGAAAACCCCGATCTTCATCGTGTCCTGATCCTCGACGCCCGTGCGGGAGCCGCACTCCATAACAGATACTCGCCCGCCGGCTGTCCCGCCGGCCAGCGCACGGCGACGATGCGGGTCTTGGGAAACCAGTCTTCGCTCACCGCATCGTTCTGGTTGCCGCCCAGGAGCTTGACCGAGCGTTCCGCCGCCGCGATGGCGAACGCCACATGGCCGAAGCGCGTCCCTGCGCCCGGCCGGTTCAGCACCACGATGGCCCCCAGCGGGATCGAGGCCCAGCGATACGCGCCCTCGCCCGTCAGCACCGCCTCGCCCCAGTTTTCATACGAACGGGCCAGCGCCGAATGGGTGGGCGTGAACCCCGCTTCCGACAGGATCGCGCCCATGAACGCCGCGCACCACGGCGTTTCGTCGTTCCCCGGCTCCCAGGCGGTGCCGTCGCGGCGCGCGATGCCGCCTCGCCGCCAATAACCGACGATCACGTCGTTATGCTGGCTTGGCCCGCCGATCTCGCTCTGGCCCAGCTCCGCCCGCGCAAGGCGCAGCCATCCCGGATCGCCCGTCATGGTGGCGACTGGACGCCCGTTCCGCCCGGCTGCATAGAGGACAAATGAGCGCTGCCCGCATTCCTGTGACGGATGAAATCAGCCTTGATCCCGCCGAGATCGAGGAAACCTTCGTGCGCGCCTCCGGCCCCGGCGGGCAGAACGTGAACAAGGTGTCCAGCGCCGTGATGCTGCGCTTCGATGTCGAGCGCTCGCCCTCGCTGGACGGCTGGACCAAGACCCGCCTCACCCGCGCCGCCGGCACCAAGATGACCAAGGACGGCGTTCTCGTCATCAAGGCGCAGGAAAGCCGCGACCAGTCGCTGAACCGCGCCGCCGCGCTGGCCCGCCTCGTGGAGATGATCGCCGCCGCCAGCGTGCGCCCCAAGCCCCGCCGCGCCACCAAGCCGACCTATTCGTCGAAGTTGAAACGTCTCGACGGCAAGACCCGCCGGGCGGGCGTCAAGGCTGGACGCGGCAAGGTCAATCTGGGCGACTGACCGCCGCCCGCACGGAGACCGCCATGAGACACGCGATCCTGCCTGCGCTCGCCGCGATGCTGATGGCGCTCGCCCCCGCCTTCGCCGCCAAGCCGGTCAAATTCGATGCCGCCGCTTTCGACGCCAGGGTGAAGGCGGCGGCGGACGCGGGCCTCACCGGCATCGTCGCCGTCACCTCGGCGCAGACCGAGCGCTATCGCCATGCGAGCGGGCCTGAGGCTGACGCGAAATTATGGCCCTGGAGTTCGCTCTCCAAACAGGTGATCGCGGCGCTGACCATGCGCCTCATCGATCAGGGCCGGTTGACGCTCGATACGACCATCGGCCGCGCGCTGCCCGATTTCCCCAACCACGCCACCGCCGTCGTCACCGTGCGGCAATTGCTCAATCACACATCCGGCCTGCCGAACCCCGACGCGACCGCGCCCGGCGCGAACGGCGTGCCTGAATTCTATCTGCGCGTCGATCCGATGGCCGGCGGACGGAACGACGCCGTCGGCTTCTGCGGCGGGCCGGCCAGCGCCGCGCCGGGCGCGGCCTTCACGCCCGGCAATTGCGACACCATCGTTCTCGCCAGCGTTCTGGAGGCGATGACCGGCCGCCAGCTGACCAGTCTTCTGAACGAGGAGATCAAGGAACCGGCGGGGCTGACCTCGCTGCGTTTCGCCTCGCCCGGCGAACACCCCGTCGAGGCGCATGGCGGCGACGGCCCGGTGCCGCGCATCAATATCGCGACGCTCGGGGCGGCGGGCGCGCTGCTCGGCAGCATCGACGATGCGCTGGCCTTCGACCGTGCGCTGATGCGGCGCCTGCTCGTCTCGGAAGCCGGCACGGCGCAGATGTGGATCGGCGACCCGGCGCTCGGCTTCTTCGCGCTGGGGGCGCTCGCCTACGATGCGCCGCTGGCCGGCTGCGCCGAAAAGGTGAAGCTGGTGGAACGGCGCGGCTCGGTCGACGGCGTGCAGATGCGCAACATCATCGCGCCCGGCAAGCAGCTCGCGCTGCTGATCTTCACCGACAATGCCGATGTCGCATTCGGCGACATCCGGCAGGGCTCAGGCCTCAGTTTCGATCTCGCCTCCGCCGCCTTCTGCTATCCGGCGCAGGCTGAAAAGTAGCGATCGCCTCCTCATGGCCGGGTCGTACCCGGCCATGAAGATCGGCGGACCGCCGGGCGCTAATGCGCGCCCAGCTGCTTGGCGAGATAGACATACTGCATCGCCAGCTGGGCCGCGCGCTGCTTCTGGTTCGTCGCCGCGCCGTGGCCGCCTTCCAGCTCCTCGTAGAACAGGAAGGGATAGCCCTTGCTTTCCATCAGCGCCGCCATCTTGCGGGCATGGCCGGGATGCACGCGGTCATCCGCCGTGGAGGTGAGGAAGAATACGCGCGGATAGGTCACGCCGTCTTTCAGGTTCTGATACGGCGAGTATTTCTCGATCGCCGCGCGCTCTTCCGC
>JAPUEF010000138.1 GCA_027492655.1 Alphaproteobacteria bacterium
AGCGGCCGTTCTCGTAATTGGTCAGCACCAGATCGTCGCCGTCGCGGCCGATCACATAGTCGGGGTTCACCGGGATCTTGCCGCCGCCGCCGGGCGCGTCGATCACGAAGGTCGGCACGGCATAGCCGGTGGTGTGACCGCGCAGCGCCCGGATGATCTCGACGCCCTTGTCGATGGGGGTGCGGAAATGCGCCGAGCCGCTGATCGGGTCGCATTGATAGAGATAATAGGGACGCACCCGGCGCATCAGCAGCCCGTGCATCAGGTTCTTCATCACGCCGACATCGTCGTTCACGTCCTTCAGAAGGACGGTCTGCGAACCGAGCGGGATGCCGGCATCGGCCAGGCGCGCCGTCGCTTCGGTGACTTCGGGCGTGAATTCGGCAGGGTGGGTGAAATGCAGGCTCATCCACAGCGGATGATGCTTCTTCAGCACGCGGATCAGGTCGCGGGTCACGCGCTGGGGCAGGACGACCGGAATCTTGGTGCCGATGCGCACGAACTCGACATGCCTGATCTTGCGCAGGCGCCCGAGCAGGTAGTCGAGCTTGTCGTCGCCGATCGAGAGCGGGTCGCCGCCCGAGAGCAGCACGTCGCGGATTTCGGTGTGTTCCTCGATATAGGCGAGGGCCTTTTCCCACTCGGCGGTGGAGAAGTGGTACTCGCCGCCCGCATTGCCGACCATGCGGCTGCGCGTGCAATAGCGGCAATAAGTGGCGCAGAAGCCGGTTGTCAGGAACAGCACCCGGTCCGGATAGCGATGGACGAGGCCCGGCGTCGCCATGTCGTGGTCTTCGCCGAGCGGGTCGTCTTCCTCGCCCGGCATCTTCAGGAATTCCTGGCCGACCATGATGTGGGTGCGGCGCAGCGGCTCCATCGGGTCGTCGAGACCCATAAGCGAGGCGTAATACGGCGTGATCCCTACGGGGAGCGATCCGGTGTGGTGGGCAGCGGCGGTGCGCTCGTCGTCCGAGAGCTTGAAGATGCGCTCCAGCTCGGCCAGCGCGCGGATGCGGTGGCGCGACTGCCAGCGCCAGTCGTTCCAGTCGTCCTGCGTCGCCTCGGGATAGAAGCGCGCCTTGAAAGCCCGCGAGGCCGGGCCGATGGGAAACTTGTTGACCCGGCGCAGCGCCGTCGGCGACGGGGCGGAGATGGCGGCGGGCGCCGGCCCCAGCAATGCCGCCGAGCCGCGCGCCGCCCGCCTGGGGCTGGCCGTGTCTATGTCGCGTTCAGCGGAGGTCTGAGAGGAGCGATCTTGTTTGCGCCCGGAGGCGTCGAAGATCGTATGTGCCGTCATGTGAGACCAGCGTGTCGTTCGTGCCGTTCGTGCGCGACGTCATCAGACGTCTTTCTCCCCTCACACGAATCCAAAAAGCCATTCGACACTACGCGAAGTTTTAGCGTCGTCAACAAGATGACTCGCCGCCTTGCATGAAGAGCAAGTCATGTCGGCAGGCGCGGCGCGCGAGGCCGCCGCGCCTTATCTTGTCCTGAAGCCCGAGGCGTCGATCAGGTGGAAGGTGCGGAAGACATCCTCGCCCTTCTTGCGGCCGATGCGGATCGAGTTGATCTCGATCTCCTGCGCCGTCGCGAAGTGCGCGGTCACATCGCCGGAATCGTCGCGCCGCGTCAGGAAAAGCACGCGATCGGGCGCGCCGGCGTAGGACTTCGACATCTGGAAATGGTCGGTCGGGTGCGCCTTGTCGGGTGTCCACATCAGGATCGGGAGGCCGCTGGCTCGCGTGTAATAAAGCATCGAGGCCATGTCCTCGCGGTCTTCGGCGAGCAGGGCCTCGAAGCCGCCCTCGCGCGCGGCCCGGACGATCGCCGGCCCCTGAGTGTTCCATCCGCGCAACAGTTTGAAGGCGTTGCTCTGGCCGATCATGTCGATGAAGCGCGGCGAGACGGCGGCGGTGTAGAGGCCGGCGGCGACGACGACGGAAACCGCGATGGTGGCGATCATCCAGCGCTTCGCCTCCACCCGCAGCAGCCAGACGGCGGCGACGATGCTGAGGCCGACATAGGCGGGGGCGGCCCAGTTGGCGTTGGCCTTCGACAGGAAGCCGATGGTGAGCCCGATCGCGATGACCGGCAGGCTGATCGCCAGGAGGACGATGTCGTCGTTCTTCGCCTGCGGCCAGCGGGCGCGGCGCAGGCCGACGATCAGTCCGGCCAGGATCACGCCCATCAGGATGGGGTGAAAGACGATGAACTGCGCGCCGAAGAACTCGGCGAGGCGGTCGAAGTTGAACATCTTGCCGCCGAGGCCGGCGTTGTAGGCGGTGTGCGAGACCGTCGCGAAGCCGTGATGCAGGTTCCAGACGATGTTCGGCGAGAAGACGACAAGGGCCGCGACGATGAGAATGAGGCCGTTGAGGCCGAGCACATGGGCGCGGACCCGGCGGTCGAAGACCGATGCGCCGCGGCGGCCGAGCAGTAATTCGGCCCCGGCATCTTTCGACCGCTGGGCGCGGCGGCGGGCCACGCCGGTGAGGGCGGCGGCGAGGCGCGCCTCGGCGGGCGCTTTCTGCAGCATATAGGCGAGGCCATAGGTCGCCATCGCCCAGAAGCAGAGCAGCGGCACGTCGGTGGTGATGAGCGCGGCGGACAGCGAGATGCCCGGCAGCAGGATGAAGAACAGCGCCGACCAGAAGGCGGCGCGGACGCCGTAGAGGAGGCGGGCGGCCCCGAAGACGAAGAGCGCCGCGAGGCCGTAGAGCAGGGGCGAAGCGGTGCGGACGCAGGCCTCGCCGTCGCCGCAGATGGCGGTGGAGCCGGCGATGATCCAGGCGATCATCGGCGGCTTGGAATAGTAGCCGGCGGCCAGTTCGGTGGACCAGAACCAGTATTGCGCCTCGTCCGGGCCGAGATTGAGGTCGGTGAGGTTGAGGATGAGGACGCGGAGCGCCGTGACGGCGATGACGATGGCGAGGGTCTGCCGCCAGGCGCGTTCAAGGTCGAGGTTCATTGCGGACGCACCCGGAAGACGCTGATATCGACCCGCTGGCCGCGCGAATAGTTGAAGCCGGACAGCGTCCATTTGCGGTCGAGCTTGAGGCCCGATGCGCCGGCCTGACGCAGGAAGGCGTCGAGCTGGCGCTTCTCGACCAGCGCCACGCCGTCGGGGTGGGCGGCGAGGAACTGCGCTGCCGCCGCGCCGTCCTGCGCGAGGTCGATGCCGGTTTCGGTCAGGAAGACGAGGCTGGGTTCGTGATAGCCGGCCGAGGTGATGGGTTCGCCCGGGGTCCAGCCGCCGCGCTCGCGCGCGATGTCGGCGAGGCGGGGGCTGACGTGGAGATCCTGCGTTTCGGCGAAGGTGCGCTCGAACAACCCCGTATAGGTGAGGGCGGCGAGGACGGCGGAGGCGGGCAGAAAAAGCCGCCAGGTCCGGCTGAGCGTGATGACGGCCAGCACTGCGGCGGCGGCGATGACCGCCATCGTGAAGGCGATGTCCATCAGTCCGGTCCCGCCCGAACCCGAGTAATAATTGGGCGCGGCGGTGAAGATGGCGGCGATGGCGACGGCGAAGATCGTCCAGAGGCCGAGATTGAGATAGGCCGCCCAGCGCGGGGTCGCGTCCGGCTCGCCGGCCTGGCGGGCGGCGAGGAAGGCTCCGAGCGCAAGGGCGAGCGCCGGATACATGGGCAGCGTGTAGTGGGGCAGCTTGGTCGGCAGGATCTCGAAGACGATCCAGGCCGGCACCACCCAGGCGATGAGGAACATCGCCCACGGCGCCTTGCGCGCCTGGACCGTCCGCCAGACGGAAGGAATCAGCAGCAGCGAGCCGGGGAACAGGGTGAGGATGACGAGGAGCAAGTAGTAGCCGGGGAAGCCGGAATGCTTTTCCTGCGCGCCCGCGACCTTGGAGAGCATGTCGCCCCAGATCGCGTCATACCAGAACTGGCCGCCGGTCTGGACGGTGATGGCGATGGCCCAGGGCGAAAAGACGACGAGGGCGATGAGAAAGCCGATGCCGGGGCGGGTTTTGCGCAGCCAGGAGACGCCGCCGCCGAGCAGCCAGAGCATCAGCACCGCCCCGCCGCCGACCATCAAGCCGACCGGCCCCTTGATGAGGGCGGCGACCCCGAGGCCGATCCAGACGAGAAGAACGTCGCTCCAGCGTGCGGGGGCGTCCGGGGTTTCCGTGTGCCGGATGAAGGCGCGGGCGAGGCCGGCCATCATCGCGGCGATGGCGGCGCACTGCATGGCGTCGGTCTTGGCGATATGGCCTTCGGCGACCATCAGCATGGAGATCGCGAACAGCGCCGCGCCGAGCGCCGCCGCCCGGCGGCCGACCAGCGCCGCGCCCGCCAGCCAGGTGAAAAAGATCGCCAGCAGCGCGCCGAGGGCCGACGGGATGCGATAGGCCCAGATCGGGGCCTCTGCGGGGCCGCCGAGCGCCGAGGCGCTGGCCGCCTGCATCCAGTAGATGCCGACCGGCTTCTTGTTGCGGGCGGCGTCCTGAAAGCGGATTTCGACCGGGTCGCCGGTCTCCATCATCTGCTTGGTCGCCTGGGCGAAGCGCGCCTCGTCGCGGTCGAGCGGCGGCAGGGTGAAGAATCCGGGCGCCAGGAAGATCAGGGTATAGAGCGCGAACAGCGCCAGGGCGGTCACTCGGGACGACATGCGGGCCGGGGCTTTCCTCTGCCTCCGCATGGGGACATGCGGTTTGCGCCATCGGGGGCGGCGCGCCTATAAGGCGCGGCGGCCGCCCTTTGCGCCGTCTATATATTAGGCATCATGCAGAGCCAAAGCGTATCCGCCGCCCCCGAGCTGACCGTCGTGGTCCCGGTCAAGGACGAGGCGGAGAATGTCCGCCCCCTGATCGACGAGATCGTCGCGGCCCTCCGGGGAAAAGAAGCCTTCGAGATCGTCTATGTCGATGACGGTTCGAGCGACGCGACCCCCCAGATCCTTCAGGCGGCGAAGGCGGATGTGCCCGAATTGCGGGTGGTCCGGCACGAACGGAACGCGGGCCAGAGCGCCGGCGTGCGCACCGGCGTGAAGGCCGCACGGGGCACGATGGTTGCGACCCTCGACGGCGACGGCCAGAACAACCCGGCCGACATTCCCGATCTGCTGGCCGCCTATCGCGCCGGCGGGGTGAAGCTTGTGGGCGGTCAGCGGGTGAAGCGTCAGGATTCGCGCGCCAAGCTGTGGGCGTCGAAGCTGGCCAACGGCTTCCGGGGCTGGCTGCTGCAGGACGATACCCGCGATACGGGGTGCGGCCTCAAGCTGTTCGACCGGCAGGCGTTTCTGGATTTGCCCTATTTCGATCATATCCATCGCTTTTTGCCGGCGTTGATGAAGCGCGAAGGCCACCGGATCGCGATGGTCGATGTGAGCCATCGCGCCCGGACGCGCGGGGCCTCGAAATACGGCGTGATCGACCGCGCGCTTGTGTCGATCCGCGACATCATGGGCGTCATGTGGCTGATCAAGCGCCGCCGCCTGCCGGGCGACGTGAAAGAGGTCTGAGGCCGGCGCGGCGCGCGGGCCGCCGGTCACTCGGACGGCCAGAACCGGGCGATGAGTTTGGGCAGCAGCCAGGAGACGAAGATCAGGCCGAAACCCCAGGCCGCGAGAAGGGCGTAGTTGGACTGCCCCTGCGCGATGCCCCGTCCGCTGTCGCCCAGATTGGCGTAGATCACCGCCGTCGGGACCATGCCGAGCGCCGAGCCCAGCAGATACGCCCCGGTCGATATCTTCGAGAGGCCGAAGACGTAGTTCACCAGGCTGTGCGGCAGGATCGGGATCAGGCGCACGACGAAGACGAAGCGCCAGCCCTGCTGTTCCGCCCGCTCCAGCAGAGGGCCGATGCGGGGGGCTTCGCGCAGCTTCACGGCGTCGGCGTTGACGAAGCGCACCAGCGCGAAGCCGACAAAGGCCCCCAGCGTGCCGCCGACGATGGCGAGGACGCTGCCCCAGATGGGGCCGAAAAGGGCGCCGGCCGCCAGTCCAAGAAACAGGCGCGGCACGAAAAAGAGGCCCGCGACGACGTGGACAGCGATGAACTCCAGCGCGGTTTCCCACCACGAATGGTTCTTCGCCCAGTCGGCGATCGCCTGATAGTCGATCTCGTCGCGCCAGATGACGACGGCGATCAGGCCCGCCGCCAGCAGGGCGATCACCAGGCTTCGCAGGACGATGTTCCGCCGGCGCGGCGGCAGGGATTCGGTGTCGGCCATCACTTGGCGCTCTTAACACCGGCGGGGCGGGATAGTCGATGTGGGCCTGCGCTTGCTATAGTCGCCCCGCCGCGCGGACACGCCGCGCCGCCTCGGGAGGAGCAAGATGCTGATTCAGGTGTTTCCGCTGCTGGCGCTGAGCGTCGTCATCTACAACGTCATCGTCCTGATCTCCGGCGATGCAGCGGCGGCGCAGTTCCTCGCCCGCGGCATCGAGATCACCTTGTTCTCCGGCGATGCCTGGAAGTTCACGGTCGGCGATCTGCTGATCGTTATCTCGCTGGTGCTGTTGTTCGTCGAAATCCTGAAATCGACCGTCACCACGGCCAACTCCATCGCCAATCACGCGCTGTCGATGCTGGTGGTGATCGTGGCGCTGATCGAGTTCCTGATGTTCAAGGGCTTCGGCACCTCGACCTTCTTCATCATCATCTGCATGGGCGTGATCGACGTGATCGCCGGATTCTCGATCACCATCGTGGCGTCGAAGCGCGATCTTGGGGTCGCGCCGCCGATGGTGGGTTAGGAAGCGCCATGAGACCGATGGTCTTCGCGATCGCGGTTTTGACGCTGCTTCCGGCGGCGGCCGCCGAAACCTGGACGGCAAAGTGTTCGTACTGGCAGCTCTCGGGCGCGAGCTATGAGGGGCCATGCACGGTGACGGACGGAACGAACGAAGCCGGTGCGTATGCCGCGACGGTCGTGGCCGGCGACGTGACCGTCAAGCTGGTGGAGACGGCCCGGCAGGGCGTCTGGTCGACCTATTCGATCGACGGGCAGCCGGGCGTTCGCTTCGAGCACAACCGCGAGAGCTATTCGTACTCTACCCTGTCGCTCGACATGACGCTGGACGTCAGCCAGTAGCGATCTAGAGCGTGAAGTACATGAAGATCGCGACGATCACGTAGTCGACGATCTTCGGAACGGCGAAGCCCCGTCGCGGAAGCGGCGGGGCTTCCTGCCGTTCGGCGGCGACGGTGAGCGGAATCGGCTGCAACGCCGCCTCACCCTGGTCCTGTCCGTCCGCCATGCGCCGCTCCGGCGCGACGCGGCCATCCCGTTATGGGACGCCTGAACCGCCGCGAGACCGGTCGCAGCAAACGGCAGGCCTTATGAGCGCCAGCGCAGGGTCGTCGTTGGAACGGGGTTAACGAAGGGGCGGTTTTCGGCCTTCGCGGCGCCCCACTCCTTCTTCAGGCGAAAATACCACATCGCCGGAACGTCGGCGTCGCGGATCAGCATCAGTCGCGGATCGTATTTCAGATTCTCGGCCTGGAACGTCACCATGCGGCGGTCCTGGCCGAGGAAGGTGCGGGCGATGGGCTGGAGGATGGGCTTCAGCAGACCGGCCCAGCCGATGTTCCAGAAGAAGACCTGCGTGACCTCGGTTTCGGTTTCGGTCAGCGGGGTGCAGGCGGTGAAGCCGAAGACGCGCTTCCGGCCTGCGGTGATGCGCTCGTAGCGCAGACCCGGAAGTTCGAAGACGATCTCCGTCACCGGCTTGCCGCCGATCAGCTTGTAGAGGCCGCCATTCTTCGAGGGCGGGTGGGGCAGCATGGTGAAACCGCGATGCGAGGGGCCGTAATTCTTGGCCTTCTCGTGGATCGAGCCCGAGGTGCGCCACCACCAGATATTGTGAACGAAAGGCCCGTGCGCAGGGTCCATCAAACCGACGACCGCGTGGTCGATGGGGCAGGGGAAAAGCTGGCGCTCGACGAGGGCAGGTTTCTGGTGCGGCTCCAGCATCAGCTGCGGCGGCGGATCGGGCGGCTCGCCGGCGAAGCGCTCGTCGGAGGACATCCAGATCCAGACGAGACCGTTTTTCTCGACGGTCGGATAGCGGCGGACGCGGATGCGGCCGGGGTCGATCTCCTGCCCCGCCGCAAGCGAGGGGATCAGCCGGCAGCCGCCGTCAGGCCCGAAGCGCCAGCCGTGATAGGGACATTCGACCGTGCCGTCGGCGATGCGGCCGGCGGAGAGCGGCACGCCGCGATGGGGGCAAAGATCGCGCAGGGCGAAGATTTCGCCGGCCTCTGTGCGGCCGAAGACGATGGGTTCACCCAGCAGCGTCTTGTTGATCGCCTTGCCGGCTTTCACGTCGCGCGAGAGGATCGCGAAATACCACAGGTCGCGCAGGAACGGGTCTGCCTTGGCCGAAACGGCTGCTGTGACGCCATCGAGCGCTGTGGGTGTCAGGTCCATGTCCCGTGACCTATCGGACGGCGGGTGGACTGGAAAGGGGGCGCGCCCGCACCGGAATCGATCTAGGTTCCCTGCATGGCCCTCTTTTTCGATCAGGCGTGGTTCGACGCCGAACTGGCGCAGCGGCATCTCACCCGTGAGACGCTGGGCGCGATGCTGGGTCTGGGGGCGGTCGAGATCGCCGAGGTCTGGAAAGATCAGCGCGAGCTGAAGGCGGCGGATGTGGCGGTGATCGCGGCGCTGTTGAATGTGCCGCCGGAGATGGTGGCTGGCCGGGCCGGGATTTCGACGCCTGTTCCCAAGGCGGCGCCGGCTCGCGACGATCTGGAAGCGCGCCTTGTCGCCATCGAGGCGAAGCTGGACGCGATCCTAAAAAAGCTGGGTTAGGCGCTGCGCACGAAAAGCGGCGCATCGTCCTCGATCTGCGGGGCGTAACCGCCTTGGCGCGTGTCGGTGCCGCCGAAGGTTTGCGCCATCAGAAGCGTCAGGCAGGCGGCGTCGCCGCGCTGTTGCGGCGGGAGGGTGGGTGCAATATGCGGCGGAGATTCCGTCTGTACGACGACGATAGGCCGTCCATACGACGTCCAGCCCGGCGTGAGCCGGGCGCGATGTGCCGAAATGGGACCGCTGACGCGCATAGGCTCGTCGGGAGCAAGCATCGCGCCGGACGGTTCATGGTGAACGAAGCCCTGACGCCGCGCCGCCTCGTGCACCGATTGTTCAGGCTCGCTTCGGTCTTTCTCAATTCTTCAAAGGCATAGTGCGCGGGAGAGTGGGGCAATGACGCGCGCGCCATGCTGCGTGCGCGCAAGGCGAAAGACACAAGGTCGTGGTAAATCCGGCAGCTTCCATCGAAGCGCTTCGTCAGGCGTCCGAGCCGCATTGGGCGGCTCTGGCGCTCGCGGGCTCATCGGCGTGCGCTTATGACTGGATTCTCGAAACCGACACGGTCGCCTGGGTCGGCGATCCGGGCGCGATGTTCGGCCTTGCCGGCGGGGCGCCGAAATCGCGCGCCGACATTCAGGCGCTGATGCGTCCGGGCGCGCGGTTGCCGCTCGACAAGCAGACCAAGCTGCGCGCCGACGGCCGCGAGACGTTTCAGGGCCGCTACGCGCTGCGGACGACCGACGGTTCGTATGTCGGGATCGAAGATCGCGGCCTGATCCTGCGCAACGACAAGGGCGAGGTCGAACGTGTGCTGGGGACGCTGGCGCTGGCCGTGGCCGACGCCAAGGCCGACGAGCGCAGCGCGCATCTGGATCGCGCCCAGATGCGCGACGCCATCGACGCCGCTATCGACTGGGCGTCGAGCTGCGAGAGCGAAGCGGCGCTGCTGATGGCCTCGATCGACGGGCTGGGAGCGATCAACGACGCTTACGGTCTGGATGTCGCCGACGACGTGATCGCCGAGACGACGCGCCGCCTGCATGCGGTGCTGGGGCCGGACGGGGCGATCGGCCGCGTCGGCGGCAACAAGGTCGCGGCGCTGCTGCTGGATTGCGATGCGGAGGCCATGCCGGCCCAGGCCGACCGTCTGCTGCAGGCGGTCCAGTCGAGCATGATCGCGACCACGAGCGGCTCCATCGCCGCGAGCATTTCCATCGGCGCGCTGGCGCTGCCGTCGGGCGCGGAGAATTCGCAGGTCGCGCTGATGCGCGCCGAGGATGCGCTGGCGCAGGCCAAGCAGGCCGGGCGCTCGAACGTGGTCGTCTATGACGCCTCGCCCGAGCGTGAGGCGGCGCGCAAGAAGAAGGTGGCGATCACCGCCGAGATCATCGCGGCGCTGAGGGCGGACCGCTTTCGCATCGCCTATCAGCCGCTAGTCTGCGCCCGGACGGGACGGGTGGAATCCTATGAAGCCCTGATCCGTCTGCTGCGCGACGACGGCACGCTGGCGCCGGCCGGCGATTTCATTCCGGTGGCCGAGGAGCTGGGCCTGGTGCGCGATCTCGACCGCCGCGTCCTGGAACTGGCGGCGGTGGCGTTGAAGCGCGCGCCGACGCTGAAGCTGGCCATCAACGTGTCGGGCATGAGCGTCGGCGATCCGGTGTGGATGAAGACCTTCACGCGGGTGATCGCCGGCGACCGTTCGGTGACGTCGCGGCTGACCGTCGAAGTGACCGAGACCGCGGCGCTGCACGACATCGAGGAAGGCATACGCTTCGTGAAATGGCTGCGCGCCGCCGGATGCCGCGTCGCCATCGACGATTTCGGCGCGGGCTATACCTCGTTCCGCAACCTGCAGACGCTCGACATCAATTGCGTGAAGATCGACGGGTCGTTCGTGAAGGGCATCGCGCGCCGGCCGGACAATCAGGCTTTCGTGCGCACGCTGGTTTCGCTGGCCAAGACCTTCAATCTGGAGGTCGTGGCCGAATGGGTCGGGTCGAAGGAAGAGGCGGCGCTGCTGCGCGCGCTGGGCGCCGACAAGTTCCAGGGCAGCTATTACGGCATGCCGGACATGACGCCGCCCTGGGACCGGCACACGCAGAACGCCGGCTGACGCCTTACTTCGAACGGTTCGCCAGCGCGTCGAGCTGCTTCTTCATCGCGTCGAGCTGCGATTTCAGCTCGGAAATCTCGTCGCTCTCGGCGGCCTTGACGGGTTCGGGCTGGCCGGCGTCGCCGCTTTCCTGTTCGCGGCCGAAGCGGCCGAAGGGCGAGAACATCTTCAGCGCGCGCTGGAACATCTGGGCGTTCTGGCGCGCCAGATCTTCCATGCCGCTGAAATTCAGGCGGCCGCCGAACGCTTCGGTCACGGACTGGCGCACGTTCTCGGCGTTCTTGGCGAGGCCTTCCATGCTCATTTCGAGATAGGACGGCACGAAAGCCTGAAGACGGTCGCCGTAGAACTTGATGAGCTGCCTGAGGAAGCTGATCGGCAGCATGGTCTGACCCTGCTTGCCTTCTTCCTCGAAAATGATCTGGGCCAGCACCGAGCGGGTGATGTCCTCGCCGCTCTTGGCGTCGAAAACCGAGAACTCGACGCCCTCTTTCACCATGTCGCGCAGATGCTCCAGCGTGACGTAGCTGGAGGTCGCCGTGTTGTAGAGGCGGCGATTTGCGTATTTCTTGATGGTGATGGGGCCGTCGCCCCCTTTTTTCCCAGACATAAACGCCCCCTGACGCGTTTTGCACCGCACACTCTAATGCGTTGCAGCAAAGGCTAAACGCAAGCTCCGGGCGTGTCCAGTTCGATGCCGCGCTGCGAAATGTTGCGCAGCATGACGTGCAGCGCGCGGCTGCGGTAACGCGGTCCCGCCTCGTCATCGATCAGACATAAAGTTACGCGAGCGCGATATTTACAGAACGATTGTGTTCGCCCACTGTGCCCGCCGCTTGACCGGGGCCATCGCCCCGCGTTCCCGAGATCACGAGGAGTTTTTCCATGACCGACGTCGTCATCGTATCGGCAGCCCGCACAGCCGTGGGCTCGTTCAACGGCAGCTTCGGGGCGACGCCCGCTCACGTGCTGGGTGCGACGACGGTGAAAGAGGTGCTGAAGCGGGCCGGGGTCGAGGCGGGCGAGGTGAGCGAAGTCATTCTCGGCCAGATCCTGACTGCGGCGCAGGGGCAGAATCCGGCCCGTCAGGCCTCGATCGGCGCAGGTCTGCCGGTCGAAGTTCCGGCCTGGAATATGAACCAGCTTTGCGGCTCGGGTCTGCGCGCCGTGGCGTTGGGGGCGCAGGCGATCCTCAACGGCGATTCCGCGATCGTCGTCGCGGGCGGCCAGGAATCGATGAGCATGGCGCCGCACGCCCAGTATCTGCGCGCCGGCCAGAAGATGGGCGCGCTGGAATTCGTCGATACGATGATCAAGGACGGTCTGTGGGACGCCTTCAACGGCTATCACATGGGCATGACCGCCGAGAACGTGGCGCGCGAGTGGCAGATCACCCGCGAGCAGCAGGATGAATTCGCCGTCGCGTCGCAGAACAAGGCCGAAGCGGCGCGCAAGGCCGGCAAGTTCAAGGACGAAATCGTTCCCGTCACGCTGAAGGGCAAGAAGGGCGACACCATCGTCGATACCGACGAGTTCATCCGCGACGGCGTGACCTATGACGCGATCAGCGGCCTCAAGCCCGCCTTCCTGCGCGACGGCGGCACGGTGACGGCCGCCAACGCCTCGGGCATCAATGACGGCGCGGCCGCCGTGGTGCTGATGAGCGCGGCGGAGGCTGAAAAGCGCGGCCTGACGCCGCTGGCCCGCATCAAATCGTGGGCGTCGGTCGGCGTCGATCCGAAGGTCATGGGGTCCGGTCCCATCCCGGCCTCGCGGGCCGCGCTGAAGAAGGCCGGCTGGAGCGTCGGCGATCTCGACCTGGTGGAGGCCAACGAGGCCTTCGCGGCGCAGGCCTGCGCCGGCAACAAGGACATGGGCTGGGATCCGGCCAAGGTGAACGTCAATGGCGGGGCCATCGCCATCGGCCACCCGATCGGCGCTTCGGGCGCCCGCGTGCTGGTGACGCTGCTGCACGAAATGGGTAAGCGCGACGCGAAGAAGGGCCTGGCGACGCTGTGCATCGGCGGCGGCATGGGCATCGCGATGACGGTCGAGCGCTGAGCGCGACGCCGCGACGGGATCGGACATAAAGGGAGGACGCGATGTCCAAGGTAGCGTTGGTGACGGGCGGCACGCGGGGGATCGGTGAGGCGATCTCGAAAGGCCTGAAGGCCGCCGGTTACACGGTCGCGGCCAATTATTCCGGCAATGACGAGGCGGCGGCGAAGTTCAAGGCCGAAACCGGCATCGCCGTCTACAAGTTCGATGTCGGCGATTTCGAGGCGTGCGGCGCGGCGATCAGGCAGATCGAGGCCGATCTCGGCCCGGTGGAGATCCTCGTCAACAATGCCGGCATCACGCGCGACGGCTTCCTGCACAAGATGACGCCCCAGCAATGGCGTGAAGTCATCAATGTCGATCTGGACAGCGTGTTCAACACCTCGCGCGCGGTGATCGAGGGCATGCGGACGCGCGGCTATGGCCGCATCGTCAACATCTCGTCGATCAACGGCCAGAAGGGCCAGATCGGGCAGTCGAATTATTCCGCCGCCAAGGCCGGGATCATCGGCTTCACCAAGGCGCTGGCGCAGGAAGGCGCGGCCAAGGGCATCACCGTCAACGTCATCGCGCCGGGCTATATCAACACCGAAATGGTGGCGGCGATGAAGCCGGAGGCGCTTGCCAAAGTGGTCGCGACCATCCCCGTGGGCCGTCTTGGCGAGTGCGAGGAAATCGCGCGCTGCGTGCTGTTCCTGGTGGAAGATCCCGGCTTCATCAACGGTTCGACGCTGACGGTGAACGGCTCGCAATACATCGCCGGCTGATCATGGCGAAGACGCCCGCAGGCAGGCTGGTTTCGGCATTCGGCGATGTCGCGGCGATGAGCCGTCTCTACGCCGATGCCATCGAATGGTCGCTGCCTGCGGGCCTGCCGTTTCCGCGTCCGATGAAGGGCCGTGAGGCGGTGATCGCCTTCAATGCCGCCGTGTGGGCGGAGAGCTATTTCCCGGACTGCACGGTCGAGATTCTGGACGAGGCGGGCGACGAGGCCGCCAGCGCCGTGCGCTTCGTCTATCGCGCCCGCTTTCGCGCGACCGGGGCGGCCTATGAGAACGAATACACGCTGTTCGCGCGGGCGGGCGCCGGCGGCATCACCCATGTCTTCGAGGCGCTGGATACGATCGCGCTGATCGATCAATTGCAGAACCGGCCGGTCGGTGCGGCGTTCGCCGCTGCGATGTCCAGCTGAGGCGGCGAACCCTCCTTGAACAAAGCCACTCTGATCGGTGCAGGCGCGATCGCCTTGTGGTCGGCCGCCGCGACGATGACGGCGATCGCCGGGGCGACGCCGCCTTTCCTGTTGCTGGCGACGACCTTCACGATCGGGGCCTGTGTCGGGTTCGCATTCCTGCTGGCGACGGGGCAGAGCCTGCGCCGGGCGTTCTCGCCGTCGCCGCGCGCCTGGGCCGTGGGGCTGTATGGTCTGTTCGGCTTTCATGCCGCGTATTTCGTGGCGCTGACCTCGGCGCCGGTCGCGACCGCCAATCTCATCAATTATCTGTGGCCGCTGCTGTTGGTCGTGTTCTCCGGGCTCGGCGGCGCGGGCGCGCGGCGTTATGCGCCGTTGGCCGGCGCGCTGCTGGGCTTCGCCGGGGTGGCGGTGCTGGCGGCCGGAGGGCTGGAGGCCGGAGGCGGCCCGCAGGTTCTGATCGGTTATGCGATGGCGCTGGTGGCGGCATTCATCTGGGCCAGCTATTCGGCGCTGTCGGCGCGTATGCCGGGCGTGCCGACCGAAAGCCTGACCGGCTTTTGTCTTGTGACGGCCCTGATGGCGCTTGTCATACATCTGGCGGCGGAGCCGGCCTTCGCCTGGCCGCCCATGCCGGACGCGCTGGCGATCCTTGGCCTGGGATTGGGGCCGATGGGGGCCGCGTTCTTCCTGTGGGACGTAGGCCTGAAACGTGGCGACGCGCCGTTTCTGGGCGCGCTGGCCTATGCCACGCCGGTGGTCTCGACGGGGCTGCTGGTGGCCTTCGGGCTGACCGAACCGACGATGCTGCTCGCCGTCGCCGCCGTTCTGGTTGCAGCCGGGGCCGTCATCGCCGCCCGCGCGAAATGGTGAGCGGCGTTTCAGCGCACCGCCTTGGCGCCGCCATTCGCGACATTTTGCTGCCTTGAGCGCACCGCAATCGCTGCGCAGGTTCCCGCCTTCGTAAAATCGTCCATTCAGGAATTTTCATGCCCGCCGGTCCCGTCGTGAACTGGTCTCGCGAAGACAAGGTTCGCGAGACGCTCAATCGCGCCAAGCCCCATCTCGGGCCGGCGGTCTCGCATCAGATCGACGCGCTGACGACCGGCGAGAACCTGGCGATTCTTGTCGGGACGCTGGTGATTTGGGCGGCTTCGCACTTCGTCGGGATCGGCGAGGTGGTCGATGTCCTGCTGTTGCTGCTGGGCGCTGCGATGATCGGGCCGGCGATCGTGGACGTGGTCAGGAATCTGATGGAGTTCGGCAAGTGCATCGAGGCCCGCACCGAGGCGGATCTCGAACGGTCGGCCAAGGCCTTCGCCGACGCTGTCGTTCAGGGCGGTCTGACCGTCGTGATGGCGATCCTGCTGCGCAAGGGCGCGAAGACGGCGCAGGCGCGCGTGCCCGGCGTCGCGCGGCCGAGCTGGCTGGAGGTCGCCAAGCCGAAAGGACCGATCGGGCTGCCGAAAGTGGGCGCCGATCCGCGCGCGGGATCGGTTTGGAGCAAGGTGACCGAAACGGGCGATGCGCAGCTTGCGGCGGGCGAGGGCTGGACGACGGCGTTCGGCGACATTTTCTATTCGCTGCAGGGGCCGACATCGGAGCAGGCGCTGGTGCTTCTGCACGAGCGTGTGCATGCCGCGCTCAGTCCGAAATTCGGATTGTTCCGCACGCTGCGGGCGCGGATCGGCACGGCGGGCTATTCGCGGTCGGTCTTTCTCAAGGCGATCGAGGAGGCGATGGCCGAAACCTATGCCCAGCTGCGGGTCAATGGATTCAAGGGCGTGCTGACGGGACTGAAATTCCCGCTGGAGAACAATTACGTCACGATCTCGCAGCTCGTCTCGGAGGGCGCGGCGATCGGAACGATCATCCTGGGCGCGCAGCAATTCGTCGTCAGTCTCATCGGTCCCCCGAGCTCGTGGGCGGCGGATGAACTGCCGCCGCCAGCGGGAAACGAGCCCATCGTCACGGACGAAACGGTCATCACCGGTGGGCGCAAGGTGATCTGGCCGGAGAAGACCACGCTGTCGGCGATCGCAGGGCGGGAGCTGGGCGATGTTCAGCTGTGGCCGATCCTGTGGGATCTGAACCGCCAGAAGATCGGCGACAATCCGAACAGGATCGTCGCAGGCGCCGAGCTGCTGGTGTTGCCGCTGAGCGTCTATACGCCGCAGGAGCTGGCGGAGGCGCGCCGTCGCTCGCCGAGCTGGAGAAACTCTCCGCACGGCAACAAGACATAGACACGGACGTGCAGCTCAGCTGCGCGGGCTGGG
>JAPUEF010000139.1:0-11887 GCA_027492655.1 Alphaproteobacteria bacterium
CGGGGTCAATGTCGCGGCGGTATCGAAGGCGGGGCTGCCCGGCGCGATCACGATGCCGGGGAAGCCGATGAAGCGGGCGAGCGACCATTCCAGCCGCGCCTTGTTCTCTTCCGCCGACAGCGAACTCAGCAATGCCTGCGGCCCGGCGTCGTTGGACGGATAACCCTGGGGTTCGACCGGCAGGTCGAGGAAGACTTCATGCCCGTCGGCGCGCGCGGCGTCTGCGTCGCGCTGCAGATCGCGGCCATAGGCGCTGAGGGCCAGCGTCACATCGGCGGGCAGATCGGCGATCGCCTCCCTGGTTGCGCTTTGCGACAGGCCAAGCCCGCGCACGATGATCGCGACGCGCGGACGCCCATCCGGGGCCGGAGCGGGGCGGCGGAATTCGGCGGGATCGATCAGCGCCGCTTCGGGCTGCGTCCTGGGCTCGACATGAGCGGCGGCCGTGCCGGTCGTCACCAGAGCGCTCGCGCCATAGGACGAGCCCCCCATCATGTTCGAGACGCCGGCCGCGCCGACGGCGACGATGGCGAGCGCCCAGGCGATGATCACAATGCGCCCCGGCGGCCGCGCCGCAGGCGGGCGCGACGGGCGCGCGTTCCGGAAAATCGCCATGACAGCCATGCGCCGACCATCGCGCGGGCGCGGTTAATGCAGGGTTTACGGAGGTTAACGCACAGCGAAACGGGCGACGCCGTTCAGCGCCGCCCGTTATGAAAACCTCGAAGGAGGCCGCTCTTACGGCGTCTTGGTCGGGGCCAGCGGATCTTCCGCAGGTGCCGCCGCGACGACTTTCTTCTGCTCGATCCCCAGCGGCTTCATGCCGTTGTGGATGAACTTGATCGCGTAATCGAGCTGGAAGTCCTCGGTCTTGTCGCCGGCGGCCGGATAGACCACGCCCTTGGTCCGCTCCTCGGCCGGGCCGTCGCCGGCGGCTTCGCCATCGAGATGGCCGGGCAGGCTCGCCTCGGAACGGCGACGGCTCTCGATTTCCTTTTCCTCGTCGCTGTCCTTGGGCTTCTGGTGGATTTCCCAATCCGGCTCGATCCCGTGCGCCTGAATCGAGCGGCCCGACGGGGTGTAGTATTTCGCCGTGGTGAGGCGCAGCGCGCCTTCGCCCGAACCCAGCGGAATGATCGTCTGCACCGAGCCCTTGCCGAAGGACAGCGTGCCGATGACGGTGGCGCGGCCCTGGTCCTGCAGCGCGCCGGCGACGATTTCGCTGGCCGATGCCGAACCGCCGTTCACCAGCACGACCACCGGTTTGCCTCCGGTGTCGTCGCCGGTGCGGGCGGTGTAGCGCTGCACGTCCTGCGGGTCGCGGCCGCGCGTCGAGACGATCTCGCCGCGTTCCAGGAACGAGTCCGAAACCGAGATCGACTGGTCCAGCAGGCCGCCCGGATTGTTGCGCAGGTCGAGCACATAGCCCGCCAGTCTGCCGCCGGTCTGCTTTTCGATCGCGGCGAAGGCGGCGGCGACGCCGGCTTCGGTCTGCTCGTTGAAGGACGAGATGCGGATATAGCCGATGTCGTTCGCCTCGACGCGATACTTCACGCTGTCGACCTTCACCAGCGCGCGGGTCAGCTTGAAGTCCAGGGGCTTGTCGACGCCGGGACGCGCGATGGTCAGGTTCACGTCGGTGCCGACGGCGCCGCGCATCTTCTCGACCGCCTGGTTCAGCGTGAAGCCGCGAATCTGCGTGCCGTCGATATGGGTGATGAAGTCGCCCGCCTTGATGCCGGCGCGCGAGGCGGGGGTGTCGTCGATGGGCGAGATGACCTTCACGAAGTCGTTCTCGATGGTGACTTCGATGCCGACGCCGCCGAACTCGCCGCGGGTCTGCACCTGCATGTCGGTGAAGTCCTTGGCGTCCATGTAGCTGGAATGCGGGTCCAGCGAGGTCAGCATGCCGTTGATGGCGAATTTCACCAGATCGGCGTCATCGACCTCGCGAACGTAGTTGGCGCGCACGCGCTCGAACACGTCGCCGAACAGATTGAGCTGACGGTAGGTCTCCGAGCTGGCCTCGACATGACCGAAATTGACCATCAGCGCCGTGGCGGCGACGCCCGCGGTCATCCCCATCAGGCCGGCGAGAAAGGTGCTCTTCATCGTACGATCGCCTCGATTTCAAACCGGGATTCAACGCATCCCGAACGCAAAACGCTCAAAAACCGATCCGTCATCCGTTCGCGCCCTGCGGCTCGAACCATTTCGCCGGATCTACCGGCGCGCCGTTGCTGCGCAGCTCTACATAGATGGCGGCGCCGCCGTTGTCGCCGGTTGCGGGGCCAAGTCCCAGCGGTTCGCCGGCCAGGACGTGCTGACCCTGAACCGCGTCCAGCCGCGCAAGTCCGCCGATGAGAACAAAATAGCCCTCGCCGGGATTAAGGATCAAGAGACGGCCATATCCCTGAAAGGGTCCGGCAAACACGATTTCGCCATCCGCCGGGGCCGTCACCTGCGCCCCGTCGCGCACGCTCAGCCTGACGCCCTGCATGGCGCGGCCATCCGGCCCGGTCTCGCCATAGCCGGTGCTGACACGGCCGGCGGCGGGCCAGCGCAGACGGCCTTTCATGGCCGTGAAGGGAGCGGCGTCGCCCACCTGCACCGGGCCGTCGGCCGGTTCCGTGGAACCGGCGTCGGCGGCGGGCTCGTTCTCCTCCAGCCAGGCCATCAGCTCGGTCATGTCGGCGGCCCGCGCCTCAAGCTGGGCGATCTCGGTGTCGGCGTTCAGAACGCCGTCGGCCAGCCGGGCGACCGTCGCCTGACGCCGCTCGATAAGGCCGGCAAGTTCCGTGCGGCGCGTCTCGATCTCGGCCTGGCGCCGGACGGCATTGTCGCGTTCCGTCGTCAGATCGGCGCGGGTGCGGCCCAGCGCCGCGAGATCGGCGGCGAGGGCGGTCGCTTCGGCTTCCAGCTTCTCCGCGACGGCGGCGATCATCATGGCGCCGCGCGCCGCAGCGACGGCGTCATCCGGCGACACGGCGAGGGCCGGCGGCGGGTCGCGGCGCATACGCTGCAGCGCGCCCAGCAGCGGCGCGATGCGGTCGCGGCGCTGGTCCAGCGCGCCGGTCAGGTCGGCGTCGCGCGCGCCCAGTTCGGCGATGCGCTGCTCGGCGCGCGACAGATCCCGCTCCAGCGTCTGCACTTCGGCGGCGATGGCGGCGGATTCGGCGCGCAGCGTCTCCAGCTCCGCCGAGAGCGCCTTGCGTTCGGCGTCGTCGTCCGCGCGGCGCTGCGCGGTGGCGGCGATCTCGTCCTGCAGGCGTTTCAGATCTTCGGGGTTGCGGGCAGGCGCGTTCTCCTCGGCTGCGACCGGCGCAGCGAGCAGAAGCGTCAGCGCAAGAACGCCCCTAAGCCGCACCGCGCGCCGCCTCCGCCGCCTGAAGCAAAGAATGTCCGGTCATCTCGGCGGGCTTCGCAAGCCCCATCAGCTCCAGAATGGTCGGCGCGATATCGGCCAGCTTGCCCCTGGCCAGCGCGACGGGGCGAGCCAACGCTGCGGCGTTCACCATCACCAACGGGACGTCGAAGGTGGTGTGCGCCGTGTGCGGCTCGCCGGTGACGGGGTCTTTCATCTGCTCGACATTGCCGTGATCGGCGGTGACGAGCATCAGCCCGCCCGCCGTTTCGACCGCCGTGCGCAGGCGTCCCAGGCAAAGATCCACCGCTTCCACCGCTTTCACGGCGGCGGACAGAATTCCGGAATGACCCACCATGTCGGGATTGGCGTAGTTCACGACGATCACGTCGAACTTGCCCGAGCCGATCGCCTCGACCAGCGCGTCGGTCAGCTCGAAGGCGCTCATCTCGGGCTTGAGGTCGTAGGTCTTCACCTTGGGCGAAGGAATGAGGATGCGCTCCTCGCCATCGAAGACCAGCTCGCGCCCGCCATTGAAGAAGAAGGTGACGTGCGCGTATTTCTCGGTTTCGGCGATGCGCAGCTGCTTCAGGCCGGCCTTCGACAGCACTTCCCCCAGCGCGTTCGGCACGTCTTCGGGGGCGTAGAGCGAGGGCATCAGCGCGGCGATGGCCCTGGAATATTCCGCGACGCCGGCCGCCGCCGCGAAGCGCACGCGGCGCGGACGCGGGAAGCCGTCGAACGCCGGGTCGAGCAGCGCGGTCATTATCTGGCGGGCACGGTCGGCGCGGAAATTCGCCATCAGCACGCCGTCGCCGTCCTTCATGCCGGGATAGCCGTCGATCGCGGCGGGCACGACGAATTCGTCGGTGATGCCGGCGGCATAGGCGGCCTCGACGGCGGCTTCGGGCGTCGCGACATGCGGGCCTTTGGCGTCGACCATCGCGTCATAGGCCAGCGCGACACGGTCCCAGCGTTTGTCACGGTCCATGGCGTAGAAGCGCCCGCCGACAGACCCGAACGCGACGCCCTCGACGGCCTGCAGCGCGGCGCGGGTCTGGGCCAGGAACTCCAGCGCGCTTTTGGGCGGCACGTCGCGGCCGTCGAAGAAGGGATGCAGCCAGACCTTCAGGCCCGCCGCGGCGCCGGCTTTGGCGAGGGCGACGATGTGGTCCTGATGGCTGTGGACGCCGCCGGGCGACAGCAGCCCCGGAATATGCAGCGCGCCGCCGGCCGCCCGGGTCTTCGCGATCACATCCTGCAGCACGGGGTTGGTGGCCAGCGTGCCGTCGGCGATGGCGTTGCCGATGCGGTCCAGCTCCTGCAGCACAATGCGGCCGCCGCCGATATTCATGTGTCCGACTTCGGAATTGCCCATCTGGCCGACCGGCAGGCCGACCGAAGGGCCGCTAGTGGCGAGGAAGCTCCACGGGCCGTCCGCCAGCATGCGGCGGTAATTAGGGATGTTCGCGGCGGCGAGGGCATTGTCCTCGCGGCGCTCGCTATGGCCCCAGCCATCCAGGATGGCGAGCACGATCGGGCGGGGCGGGGCGGCGGCGGTCATGGGCGTCGGGTTCCGATGGATGTGAGCGTTACCTAAGATTGGGGCGGCACCGTGTCACCCCAAGGCCGGCCGGGAATCGCGCCTCAGACCCGGTGATAGGGATGGTCGGTCAGGATCGTGACCGCCCGGTAAATCTGTTCGGCCGCCATAACCCGCACCATCATGTGCGGCCAGGTCGCGCGGCCGAAGGCGATGGTGTCACGGGCGGCGGCCTTCACCGGGGCGGGCAGGCCGTCCGCCGCACCGATGGCGAGGGCCAGCGCCGGCACGCCGCCCTCAAGGTGTTTACGGAGCAGGCTCGCGAGTTCCACGGACGACATATTCGCCCCGCGCTCGTCCAGGGCGATCAGCACGCCGCCTTTGGGCACTGCGTCCAGCCAGTTGCCCTTGCGCTCGTCGATCTCGACGAGCGCGGCGTCCTTGACGCCCAGCCTGCGGCCCGCCGCCGCGGCGCGCTTCAGATAATCCGCCGCCGCTGCGGTCTCGGGAGCCGAGGCGGCGCGGCCTCCGGCGAGCAGCAGCAGCTTCAAGGCCTCAGACCTGCGCGCGCTGCGCGGCGACCTTCGACCACATCGCTTCCAGATCGTAGAAGGTGCGCACTTCCGGGCGGAAGACGTGAACGATCACGTCGCCGCAATCGATGATCGCCCAGTCGCCGGTCTTTTCGCCTTCGACGATGGCGCGGCCATAGCCTTCGGCTTTCACCTTCTCGGCCAGATGGTCGGCGATCGAGGCGACATGGCGCGCCGAGCGCCCCGACGCGACGATCATCATGTCGGCATAGTCGGCCCGGCCTTCCAGATCGATGGTCACGATCTCCTCGGCCTTGTCGTCGTCCAGCTGCGCCAGCAGGGTTTTCAGCAGCGGCGCGTAGGGCTTCGGCCCTGCGGCCTTCTTCTTCGCCGGTTTTTTGATTTGCGCGGCGACCTCGGCCTCCTTCGGCGCGGCAGCCGTCTTGGCGGCGCGCTTGGCCTTGCGTTCGGCGGTCTTGGTCACGCCGGTCTTGGTCGCACCGGTCTTCGGCGCGGCCTTCTTCCTCGCGGCGGGTGTTTTCTTGGCGGTCAGGGTTCAGATCCTCAGGAAAAGTCGGTCAGTCCGTCTGGTGATTTATCATGCCCCGCCCACAGGCCAAAGGCCGCGCGCGCGGATGGCGGTGGATGAGGTGGGATCGAGCCGTTCGTCCAGATAGGTCCAGGCCGGCGGGGCCATGAACGGCAGAAGCGCGGCGTCGTCGGCGTCGATGCGGTCGGCGGCGAACAGTTTCGCGGCGGGCGACGATAGCGCTTTCATCGCATAGCCGGGCCGCGCCACGACGACGACCGGCATGGTGCGGAAGATCGCCTGCCAGGCGCGCCATTTGTGGATGGTCGCCAGATTGTCTGCGCCCATGATCCAGACGAAATTGATGGCGGGAAAGCGCTGCGTCAGCACGCGCAGCGTATCGGCGGTGTAGCGGGTGCCGATCTCGCTCTCCAGCGTCGTCACATGGATGCGCGGGTGGTTTTCGATATCGACCGCCGCCTTAAGCCGCTGGGCCAGCGGCGCCAACGCACGGGCGTCTTTCAGCGGATTGCCGGGCGTCACCAGCCACCAGACGGCGTCCAGCTTAAGCCGGCGCAGGGCGATGAGGCTGGCGTGCCGGTGCCCGACATGCGGCGGATTGAACGAACCGCCGAACAGCCCCACGCGCAACCGCTGAGGCGGCGCAGAAGCGCGCTTGAGAAGGCGGGACATCGGAGGGGCGGCTTTATGCTCGAAACGGAGATTACGCCTCCATGGGTGGCCCAGCGTCGTCAGTTTGTCAAACAAACGCGGCCCGCGATGCCGGAATGCCCGCGCGCCCGGCCTCGAACCGTGGCACATAGACGCCGCGATTCTGATCCAAAAGGGGGACGACACATGCGTTTCGGTAAACTGACGGCGCTTGCGGCCGTGACGGCGGCTCTTGGCCTTGCGGCCTGCGGCGGCTCGGAATTCAAGAGCAAGTTCGCAGCCGTCTGCGAGAAGGAAGGCGGCGATATGCCTGGCGTCGGCAAGGTCGATTGCAGCTGCGCCGCCGGCATCATGGATGCCGAGCTGCCCGGCGACGTGAAGGATTTCTTCCTGAAGATGATGGTCGCTCAGGAAGACCCGGCCAAGGCAGCGGATGCGATGAAGGACATCGATCCCAAGGAGCTGACCGACAAGCTGCAGAAATTGCAGGAAACCGGCGACAAGGTGAACGAGCGTATCGGCAAGGAATGCAAGAAGGGCTGATTTTCAGCCTCTTGCGCTGGACAGGCCGCCGGATTTCCGGCGGCCTTTTCATGTGAAGGTCAGCGCGGCGCGCAGGGCGGCAATTCGCCCCATACGCTGCGGCAGGGCTTGCCGAACTCACCGTAAAAGGCGACCCCTCGGGCGGGAAAATTCCATCCGGGGAGAATGGCATGCGTGGCGTTCGGTTCAGTGTATTGGCCGTGATCGGCGCGGGGTTGGCGCTGTCGGCCTGCGGTTCGTCGGAATTCGCGACGAAGGTGAAGGCATGGTGCGAAGGCGAGGGCAAGAATGCCCGTTTCACCGCCGCAGGCTATGACTGCGGCTGCGTGGCGGAGGCGTTCGACAGCGCGCTCGACAGCGACAACAAGGTGATCTTCCTCACCGCGCGCGTCGAGGGCAGCGGCTCGGCCAGCGATGTCGAGAAGGGCGTGAAGAAGACCGGCGTCAACCCGAAGGACGATGAGGACGGTTTCCGCGCCAAGCTGAAGGCTTTCATCGCTGCGGAAAACGCGGCGCGCGACAAAGCCGAAGCGTCCTGCAAGAAGAGCTGATCGCGGAGGTTACGATCGGGCGGGCCGCCGAATACCGGCGCCCCGTTCGCCTTTCGGGACGGCGAGGTCGATTGGGCCTGCGCAAAAGCCCGATGCGGCGTCAGGGCCGGGTCTGGCCGGTGCCGCGCACCAAAGTTTTGTACGTGGTGAGTTCTGCGGCGCCGACGGGGCCGCGCGCATGCAGTTTGCCGGTGGCGATGCCGATTTCGGCGCCGAAGCCGAATTCGCCGCCGTCGGCGAACTGGGTGGAGGCGTTCCACAGCACGATGGCGCTGTCGACACGGGCGAGGAAATCCTCGGCCACCGCGCGATTCTCGGTGAGGATGGCGTCGGTGTGCTGCGTGCCGTGTGCGGCGATATGGGCGATAGCCTGATCCGCGCCCGCGACGGCCTTCACCGCGATGATGCTGTCCAGAAACTCCGTGCGGAAATCGGCCTCTGAAGCCGGGGTCACACGCGCGTCGAGCGCCCGGATGGCGGCGTCGCCCCGGACGGCGCAACCGGCGTCGAGAAGATCGGCGATCACCGCGCGGCCCGTCGTCGCCAGAACGGCGTCGTCGATCAGCAGCGTTTCGGTCGCGCCGCAGACGCCGGTGCGGCGCAGCTTCGCGTTGAGCACGATGGCGCGCGCCTTCGCGATCTCGGCGTCGGCGTGGATATAGGTGGTGTTGAGGCCTTCCAGATGGCTCAGCACCGGCACGCGCGCTTCGGCCTGGACGCGGGCGACGAGGCTTTTCCCGCCGCGCGGGATCATCACATCGATGGCCCCGTCGAGGCCGGTGAGCATCGCGCCGACGGCGGCGCGATCGGATGTCGGCACGAGCTGGATCGCGTCTTCGGGCAGGCCCGCCGCCTTCAGCCCGGCGATCATCGCGGCGTGAATGGCGCGGCTCGATTCCAGACTCTCCGAGCCGCCGCGCAGGATCACCGCATTGCCCGAGCGGAGCGTGAGCGCGCCGGCGTCAGCGGTGACGTTGGGTCGGCTTTCATAGACGATGCCGATAACGCCGACAGGCACGCGCACGCGCTGAAACTTCAGCCCGTTGGGTTGTTCCCATTCGGCGATCACCGCGCCCAGCGGATCGGGGATGGCGGCGATGGCGGCGACGCCATCGGCCATCGCGGCGACGCGGGCCTCATTCAGAAGCAATCGGTCGCGCATCGCGCCGGAAAGATCGGCGGCGCGGGCCATGTCGGCTTGATTGGCTTTCAAGATGTCCGGCGCGGCGGCGCGGACGGCGGCGGCGATGGCTTCGAGCGCCCGGGTGCGGGCGGCTGCGTCGAGCTTCGCCAGAGCGTTCGCCGCCATGCGCGCCCGGCGGCCCAAAGCGGCCCTCAGCGCGGCGATGTCGGAAATCTCGTTCGCGGCGGTCATGGCGTTATCCTGCGGCCTCCTGGTCGGTCGCGAACCACGAAAGCTGCGACAGCACGGCGGTCTGCGCCGCGGCGAAACCGGCGATCAGGCCGGAGCGGTGCGTCGTGCGCCAGTCGCCGAAGCCCTGTTCCGCGACGATGGGACGTTCCTCGTAGATCAGAGCTTCAAGCGTATATCTGTAGAACCCGTCCGGGCGCTGGAAGAGCCGGGCGCGGCTGCGTCCATCGGGCCTTGTCCATGTGTCGAGAACGCGCGCGGTCATCTCAGATCACCACTAGGTCGTCGCGGTGGATCATGGCAGCGCGGCCGGGATAGCCCAGCGCCGTTTCGATTTCGCTGGAGCGGCGGCCCGTGAGACGGCGCGCCTCGTCGGAATCGTACGCCACAAGCCCGCGCGCGATCTCGGCGCCGGCCGGATTGCGCACGCTGACCGCGTCGCCGCGCGCGAAGCTACCCGAAATCGCGGTGACGCCGATGGGCAGAAGGCTCTTGCCGCCGCGCAGGGCGCTCTCAGCGCCGGCATCGACGGTGAGAGTGCCGGCGGGCTTGAGCGTTCCCAGAATCCACTGCTTGCGCGCGGCCGCCGGATTCTGTCGCGCCGGAACCCAGGTCGCGCGTTCGCCCCTGGCGAGACGCGAAAGCGGACGGTCGGCCTGGCCGAGCGCGATCGCCATGTGACAGCCCGCCGCCGTCGCGATCTTCGCCGCCAGCAGCTTGGTGATCATGCCGCCCGAGCCCATGTCGCTGCCGGGGCGACCGGCCATCGCCTCGATCTCCGGCGTGATCTCGGGAATTTCGGGCAGGAAGACGGCGTCGGAATTCTTCACCGGATTGTCGGTGTAGAGCCCGTCGATGTCCGACAGCAGAACGAGACAGTCCGCCCCCACCATCGCGGCGACGCGCGCGGCGAGGCGATCATTGTCGCCGAAGCGGATTTCGGCGGTGGCGACCGTGTCGTTCTCGTTGATGACAGGCACCGCGCCCAAAGCCAGAAGCGCCCCGATGGTGGCGCGGGCGTTGAGATAGCGGCGACGCTCTTCGGTGTCGTCGAGGGTCAGCAGGATCTGCGCGGCCGTGATGCCCTTGGCCGCGAGCGCCTCGGTCCAGGCTTCGGCGAGGGCGATCTGCCCGACGCTGGCGGCGGCCTGCGCTTCTTCCAGACGCAGCGCCCCATAGGCGAGCTTCAGCCGGCGGCGGCCAAGCGCGATCGCCCCGGAGGAGACCACGATGACCTCGGCCCCGCGCGCCTTGAGGTCCGAGATGTCGGCGGCGAGGCCTGCCAGCCACGCGCGTTTGGGCTCGCCTTCAGACGAGACCAGTGTGGACGAGCCGATCTTGACGACGATGCGGCGCGCCTCGGTCAGCCGGGCGTTCACGGCCGCCAGGGCGCGGCTGGCGCCGCAGCCTGCTCTTCGGCGCGGGTGGCGCGCCCGATGCGTTTCGCCATGTCGCGCAGCACCGGCCTGACGCCGTCGCCGGTCGCGCCGGAGAGCGCGAAAACCTTCACGCCGCTGGCCTTTTCCAGCGCCGCGATTTTCTTCTTCACCTCGGCCGGGGTGAGCGCATCGATCTTGTTGAGGCCGATGATCTCGGGCTTATCGGCGAGGCCCTGGCCGTAAAGCTCCAATTCGCGGCGGATCGTGCGGTAAGCCTTCACGATAGCGCTGTCGGTGCCGTCGATAAGATGCAGCACGACGCGGCAGCGTTCGATATGGCCGAGAAAGCGGTCGCCCAGGCCGACGCCGTCATGCGCCCCCTTGATGAGGCCGGGCAGGTCGGCGAGCACGAATTCCGCTCCGTCCACGGCGACGACGCCGAGCTGCGGCGCGAGGGTGGTGAAGGGGTAGTCGGCGATCTTCGGCTTCGCGGCGCTGGTGGCGGCGAGGAAGGTGGACTTCCCCGCGTTCGGCAGGCCGACAAGTCCTGCGTCGGCGATCAGCTTCAGGCGCAGCCAGATGGTGCGCTCTTCCACGATCTGGCCGGGATTGGCGTGACGCGGCGCGCGATTGGTCGAGCTTTTGAAAGTGGCGTTGCCGAAACCGCCATTGCCGCCGCGCATGAAGAGGATGCGCTCGCCGGCATGCGTGAAATCGTGCAGCCGCTCTTCGCCCTCTTCATCGAGGATTTCGGTGCCGACGGGAACCTTCAGGACGATGTCGGCGCCGCCGGGACCGGAGCGTTGGCGGCCCATGCCGTTGGTGCCGCGTCCGGCGCGGAAATGCTGCTGGTAGCGATAGTCGATGAGCGTGTTGAGATTATCGACGGCCTCGATCCAGACATCGCCGCCCTTGCCGCCGTCGCCGCCGTCGGGGCCGCCGAATTCGATGAATTTTTCACGGCGGAACGAGACGGCGCCGTTACCGCCATCGCCGGCCTTCACGTAAATCTTGGTCTGATCGAGGAACTTCATGGGCGGGTCTCTAGCACGGCGAAAGCGGCGGCCCCATCCCGGACCGCCGCCGCCGTCAGCCTATCTCCTGAAATTCTCGCGCTTCATGCGCGTATCCAGGAAGCGCACGGCATGTCCGCGCGCCTTGGAGAAGCGCATGCTCTCCTTGGCGTAACGGAAGCCAAGTTTGGTCATCACGCGGCCCGAGGCGTGGTTGTCGGCATAGTGGCCGGACTTCACCTCAAGCTCGCCGATCTCGTCGAACGCGAAGGCGAGCGCCGCGCGGGCCGCCTCGGTCGCGATGCCCTGACCCCAATGCGGCTTGCCGATCCAGTAGCCCAGATGCAGAAGCCCGTCGGTCTCGCGGTTGAGCCCGACGCAGCCGGTC
>JAPUEF010000139.1:11897-15799 GCA_027492655.1 Alphaproteobacteria bacterium
CCCGCCTGCCGGCCGCCGGCGCTCGCGCGGCTGCCAGCGGCGGCCGCCGTCAGAGCGCGGGCCGGGACGCGCGCGCCCCGGCCGGCGCGTATGGCGGCGCGCCCTTGCTCGTGCGTGGCGATCCATTTGGCCGCCGCGCCTTCGGGGTAAGGGAAGGGGACGACGTCGAGCATCTTGGCGACGTCGAAGTCGCCGGCCATCGCTTCCACCGCCGCGCCGTCGCTGAGACGGAAGGGGCGCAGGACAAGGCGCTTCGTCGCCAGGTTCCCGGCGACGGGTAAGGGTCTCGGGGCGTATTCAACCGCCATGGTCCGTTCCTCCTTCGCTGTCGTTCTGGCCCGCCGCGAATCGGGCGTGCGGCAGGATCATCATGCGGCAGTCGACGTCGCAATCTCGGGCCTTTGAAAACCTTGCGACAGTATGTGTGTAGGCGAATCCGAGCTTGGTCAGAACGCGGCCAGACGCCGCGTTGTCAACGAAGTGACCGGCCTCGAGTTCCTTGAGCTGGAGATGGGTAAAGGCGAAGCCGACGGCAAGGCGCGCAGCTTCCGTAGCATAGCCACGGCCCCATGAGTCGCGGGCGATCCAGTAACCAAGCTCGATCGCGTCGCCGTGATTGGAGATGCCTACTGTCCCGATCAGACGGCCGCCAGTTACAATGGCGAAAGGATAAGCCATGCGCGGGCCGCCGCCGTTCTCAACGCCGTCCAGCCACGAGACCGCATCGTGCAGCGTATAGGGCCAGGGTGCGCGGCTGAGGTTTTTCACCACGTCGAAATCGTTCATGCCGGCGAACACGTCATGCGCATCGGTCATCACCGGACGGCGCAGCGTGACGCGGGCACCTTTCAGCGCCAGCGTGCCCGCGTCATAGGCGGGCTGGGGCGGGAACTCGATGGACTTCGCTTCGATCGCGCTCATGGCATGTCCCCCAAGGACAAGTTGCGCGAGGGCAAAACAAAAGGGAGATGGCGGCCCATCTCCCTCGCATCGTGGGCCGCCCTAGTCCGGCGGCCCCTATATGGAACGCGCCTTATTCGGCCGCTTCGGCCTTCGCTACCGGGGTGATCGAGACGAACTGGCGCGATTTCCAGCCCTTCTTGAACGTCACGGCGCCTTCATTGAGGGCGTAAAGCGTATGGTCGGTGCCCATGCCGACGCCTTCGCCGGCGTGCCAACGGGTGCCGCGCTGACGCAGGATGATGTTGCCCGGGACGGCGACCTGGCCGCCGAACAGTTTCACGCCAAGGCGCTGGCCGGCTGAGTCGCGGCCGTTGCGGGACGAACCGCCTGCTTTCTTGTGAGCCATCGTGCTCTCCTAACTCTCGTATCTATCAGGCGGCGATCGACAGGATCTTCACGCGCGTGAAGTGCTGACGGTGGCCGTTCTTGCGGCGGTAGTTCTGGCGGCGCTTCTTCTTCACGACCAGGATCTTCTCGTTGCGGCCATGGTCGACGATCTCGCCTTCCACCGACGCACCCGAGAGGAACGGCACGCCGACCTTCGACACGCCTTCGCCGTTGCCGAACAGCAGCACTTCGCCGAACTGCACCTTCGTGCCGGCGTCGCCCTTCAGGCTTTCGACCTTCACGATTTCGCCGGGAGCGACCTTGTACTGCTTGCCGCCCGTCTTGATCACCGCATACATCGCAAACCGCCTCGAACGCAGGCACGCCGTCAGGCGCAGCCCTGGAAAATGGATCGGCGACCCGCGCAAACGCGCGGCCCAAGGGCCTTCTGGTCCGCCGGGAGGCGGGCAGATAGACGTGAGGCCCCCCTGCTGTCAAGGAAAACAGAGTCGATTTAAGGCTTTATGCAGCGGGATTTCATCAACGCCCGAGGCAAAATGAAACGGGGCCGGTGCACGAGGGGGATGGCACCGGCCCCGTATTCATTTAACAGACCTGGCGGGGGGAGCCAGTGGCGGTCGGGCGGTCCTGCGAGGGTCGGGGCTCCCTGTATGCAGGACGGCCTGGCTGCCTAGTCTGCTGTCCGGTGCTGTGGGCTCCGTGACGAAAGAAAACATAGGGACGGTCGCATTGCCTTAAAATGACCCCGCCATTAATTCCCCGTCATCCTTGTAAGCCTTTGTCATTGAAAGATAATCTGGGGCGGCGATGAACTACCTGCACGGATTTCACGCCGGGAACCACGCAGATGTCCTCAAGCATGCCGGACTCATGGCGCTGCTGGCCTATCTGAAGACCAAGGAAAAGCCGCTTTTCGTGCTCGATTCGCATGGTGGGCGGGGTGGATACGATCTCTCGGGGGATCAGTCGCAGCGCTCGGGTGAATACCGGCACGGAATCGCCCGGATCATCGAGGCGTCGGACGCGCCGGCGGCGCTTCAGCCCTATTTTGCGGCGGTCCGTGCGGACAACCCGGGCGGGGGCCTCAGTCGCTATCCGGGGTCGCCGTTGATGATCGCGCGGGCGCTGAGGCCGCAGGACCGGCTGATCGCCTGCGACCTCCATTCGGACGAAGCGGCGCACCTGGCCGATGTGCTGAGGCCTTATCGCAAGGCGCGGGTGGAGGCGCGGGACGGATATGGCGCGGTGAAGGCGCTGCTGCCGCCGCCCGAGCGGCGGGGGCTGATCCTTATCGACCCGCCCTTCGAGAAGAAGACCGAGTTCGCCGACCTTGCGACGGCGCTGCGCGCCGGATGGAAGCGGTTTCCGGCAGGCGTCTACCTTGTGTGGTACCCGCTGAAGGACCGTGAGGCGGTCAGCGGTCTGATGCGCGATATCGCCGAGGCGGGAATCGCCGACGCCGTGACCTACGAATTGTTCGTGCGCGATCCCGACGCCGCGCCGGGCATGGCGGGATCGGGTTTGCTGGCGATCAACGCCAGCTTCGCGCTCGACCCGGCGATGGCGGCGATCGGGCCGTTCCTGGCCGAGCGGCTGGCCCAGGGTGCAGGCGCATTCTTCAAGGCGACGCGCATAACCGGCGAATAGACGCGAAAGTCCTGTTGATGCCGTCGCGACGTTCGGCTATGTGACGCGCCTTCCGCCGGGGGTAACGCCCTGAACGGGCCGCGGACAGGTGGCCGAGTGGTTTAAGGTACCGCACTCGAAATGCGGCGAGGGTTAACGCTCTCCGTGAGTTCGAATCTCACCCTGTCCGCCAGATTTTTTAGCCTATCTATTTGATTTTGAATGATTATGTGAGTTCGCCCTATGGGCGGACCCACATTTGTGCCCACACTATCGAGCGACTTGAGACGACCGATGGCAATCAGCCTCTGCCCTTGCCCTTCGCGATGCGCTTCTGAAGTTCGCGGATAAGGTCTTCCGCCGTCATGTCATCCGCGCTGGTTTCACCGCGCATCAGGTCGCGGATGATCTCGGACTGGCGGCTTTGGGCGACTTCGCCATAGCTGGTGAGCGTAACCAGCACGCCGCTGTGGCCGAGGTTCTGCGACCACGCCTTAAACTCCTCCGGCGTTCGGCAGAGCTGCTCGCCAAGCTGGCCAAGGGTTTTCCGGATCGAGTGCGGGTTGAAATAAGGGAGGCCGACCTTCTCGAACGCGGCCTTGAAGTTCTGGCGGATCGGCGTGGTGTTGGACCAGCAGTCGCGGGTCAGACCCACTGCCTCGAAGCGGCGCGATACGGCCCCGACCGCGACTTTGGTGGCCGGGAACAGCGGGTCGGCGTCGGTCCAGTTGAGGGAGGTGCGGAGGTGGGCGATCCACTCGGCGACGATCTCGCGCGCCTCGCCGTCAACCGGGAAGAACCAGGTCGGGAAGGTCTTTGACGCCTTGGTGCGCATGTCGCGGGCGTCGTTCATCAACAGGCCCTGATCCAAATCGACGTGCTTCAGGCGCACGGTGGCCAGGGCATCGGCGCGGGCGCCGGTCAGGAGGCAGAACGCGATCAGCGCGCGGTTGCGGCGCTCGACG
>JAPUEF010000140.1 GCA_027492655.1 Alphaproteobacteria bacterium
GGTCATTCCGGCGGCTTAACCGGAGACGGAGCCGGCCTATAGAATGATTGTGCGCGGCAGCCTGGTCCGATGCCAGGCCAAAGGCGTGGTCCCGAAAGTGCGCCTGAAGATACGGCCAAAGTGGCTCTGGTCTGCGAATCCAGCATCATGTGCAGCTGCAGCCATGCCTAGCCCCCTGCGCAACAGCTGCGCTGCTCGTTCAAGCCTGCGGCATTGCAGATAGCGATATGGACTTGTTCCCAGCAGTGCACGGAAGTCGCGCGATAACTGCCAGCGGTCATACCCGGCGAGCTCTTCGAGTTGATCGAGGTTCGTCCCGGGTGCCGGAACGCTGTCCAGAAATTCGCGCACCCGCATCACGGCCTCGCGATTGATATTCCGCTTGGCTGGCGGAGGGCGGCCCTCACATCGCTGCATTGCAGACACTAACTCATGGAGTGCGGCCTGATAGCCGAAAAGATCATCCTCGGCAGTGCACATTGCGATCAGGCGAAGCGCTGAGGTGACCAGACGGGCGTCGGTTTGAACCCCTTCGGCCAGAAACGGCAGCGCGGCTCCTCCAAGCACAGTCTGGATGTGGGCAGGCGGTAGATAGGCCGCCCTATAGGCGAAGCCTGTCTGATCGCAGCAGTATCCATCGTGCACTTCGTCGGGATGCAGAACCACCACTTGCCCGGGCCGCGACTGCCAACGCTGCCCCAGATAGTTGAACGATTGCACCCCAGCTGTCGTCACAGCGATCGTATAGGTATCGTGGCGGTGCGGCGAAAACGCGCCAACACGAAGCTGCGCTTCAATCAGCTCGACCTTGGAACCATGAAGACCTCCATCGTGATTTTCCGTATGTGACTTCATCGCGATCAGCATTGCCCCGAGACCGGGTGCTGGCAAGTGATCAGCGCTGCCACCTGTATCGAATAACCGTCCGATTTCGGGCAATCCGTCGCAGAGCGTCAATATCCAAGATCAAGTCACATCGCCGATGCTTAGGTCCGGTCGACGTGTGCGGCAACACAGCGAATGCACCGCGATCGTCACCACGTGTGTGCCCCCCTATTTCCAGATCAGTTAGCCGCACTTGCAGGCGATTCCCGCGCTGACGGGATGGCGGTGCCGTCAGTTCAATGCTAACTTTGCTTCCACGGTCCATCCTGTCGCCTGGCGGAGCCGGTCCGGACGCATGCGCCGCGTATCGCTAAGCAGACTTGCGTCGTGGTGCGCGTGGTTTTGCTTTGGCTGGCCAAGCTGCGAGCGCCAGTTCGCCTGTCTCCATAAGCTGCTCGCGGCTCGCGCCGGATGCTGCCTGCACGCACATGCCGTTCGACACCGCCATGACATAGCGAGCGAGCGCCGCCGGGTCGGCTCCCTCGGCCAGTTCGCCGCTCTGTGCGCCGCATTCGATCCGCGTCCGCAGCACCATTTCCGAACTCGCGCGGCAGCGCGCCATCTCCTGCGGAATATCGGCGTTGTCCTCGCTGACCGCGAGACCGCCCTGAAGCAGCAGACAGCCCGGCGGTTCGCCCGGCTTGGTCGCGTTCTCGGCCACGGTGGTCAGGAACATCGCGGGTGCTGACAGGCTAATGCTAACTTTGCTCTGTGGAGTGACAATGCGTCACGAATTCTGTGGGGCAGGGCGATGAAAGCGATCTCATTCAAGCGTCATCGGTTTCCGCCGGACGTCATTCGCTACGCGGTGTGGCTCTACTACAGGTTCTCGCTCAGTATCCGGGACGTTGAGGAGCTTCTCGCCGAGCGCGGGATCGAGTTGAGCTACGAAACGGTTCGCGTCTGGGCGCTGAAGTTCGGAAAGCAGTTCGCCTGGAACCTCCGTCGGCGCCGCCCCAAGCCGACGGGACGTTTTCATCTCGACGAGATGGTCGTGAAGATTCGCGGCGTGAGGATGTATCTTTGGCGCGCCGTCGATGACGAAGGCGAAGTTCTAGACATGCTCGTTCAAAGCGCCGCAACAAGGCGGCAGCGATCAAGCTCCTCAAGCGTCTGCTGAAGAACACGGCGTCCATCCGGAGGCCATCGTCACCGATGGGCTCTATTCGTATAAATCGGCGGTGCCTGTCCTCGGCTGCGCCGATCGGCATCGCCCCGGCCGGCTGCGAGAGAACAATCGGGCTGAGAACTCTCATCTCCCCATCCGCGTCCGAGAGCGCAAGATGCGACGGTTCAAATCGCAAGGCTCAGCGCAGAGATTCCTCGCCACTCACGCCGCCCTCTACAACACGTTCTACAACGCTCGCCATCTCACCTGGCGCCGAACGCTGCGAGAGTTTCGAGTAGCCGCGTGGGCGGCGTGGAATGCCGCGACCGTTGCGGCCTGACGACGGCGCGTCGGGCGCAATCGCGCCTCGTCGGAGTTAAGTTGTCAACTTCGACGCAGCGGGTTCGTCGTGTCAGCAACGCGCGCAATTGGTTCGGTCGAACGGGCTCGGGGGGCGACCGAAAGCGGACTGCCGAATTGGCCGACAGAGCAGGACGGCCGAAGTTGAGGCTACATCCTCGCGTCGCCGTCGTTTTGTGGCGCGCAATACCGCTCACGCTCCCGGAAAGTGGCGGGTTCTGCGGTTCTATCTCGGCAGTGCAGAGCAGCCTGCTCTCGGCAAGACTGCGTGGCGGACAGGGCGGGATTCGAACCCGCGAGACGCTATTAACGTCTACACACTTTCCAGGCGTGCGCCTTCAACCGCTCGGCCACCTGTCCGCGAGGGGCTTGCCTCTAGGGGGGTTCTGGGCATTTGACAAGTCGTTCCGCCCGGAAAGGCTCGCTGGCTGGAGGAACGTGACGGTTTAACGCTTCCACCCGGCTTCAATTGCGCATGGCTTGCCGGCCTTGTAGTTTCCCGTCCGCGCCGGATGGCGGCGCACCTTCGGGGAAGCTCGTTATGGTCGTTTTCCGGCTGATCGCCGTTATCTTCATCGTCGCCGGTCTTTTGGTGCTCGGTTATGACGTCATTTCTTCGATCAAACTCGGCCAGGGCTTCCACGCGCTGCCCTTGTCCGATCTGTGGTCGACCATCCATGCCGGCTCGCTGGAAGGCTATCGCAGCTGGGTGACGGAAACGATCCCCAACCCGGGTCCGTCGGTTTCTGAAAGCATTCTCGGCTTCCCCGGTTTTGCCGTGTTCGGCGTGATCGGCGTCCTGCTGGGCCTGCTGTTCCAGAAGCGCTCGCGCTACGACGATTGAAACCAAGGCGCAGTTTCTGTGCGCGAGATCCTGAACGGGATCGCCTGGGTTTTCCTGGCGGTGGGTTTCATCGCGCTGGGCGCTGACGCCTATTGGTCGTGGAAGGCCCATGCATGGGCCTTCCAGCCGATCGGCTTCTATCTGAACCTCGCAAGCGCAGACTGGCTGGCGCATGTGCGCGATTGGGCGGTCGATCGCTCGGCGCAGACAGCCGAAATCGTTGCGCGCGGTTTAACTTTGCCTGTCTGGGCGCCCGCCTTCGCCATTGGTGTCCCGCTGGCGCTCCTGACGCGCGATCGCCGCTGATATGGGGCGTGAGACGAAAAGCGCCGTGACGCATGGCGGGACCACCGCCGAGGCGCGCGTCCACCTCGACAGCGAGATGTTGGCCATCGGGCCGCCGGTGCGGGCGAGTTTGGCGCTTGCCGGGCTAAAGGCAGAGACCGGGGCGGCCGGGCTGACAGTAACGGCCGGGCGTGAGACCTACCGTATCGCCATGAGCGAGAAGGAGGCGGCCGCGTGGGCGAAAGCGATCAACCATCCGCCGTCGCTCGCCGACAAGCTGGGTCTGAATCCGGGCGTCAACGTCGCATTGATCGGCGATGTGCCGGAGGCGGTGGCGGCTGTGGCGGAGGGCTCGGCGCGGTACGCGAAAGCCCCAAGGGCGATCGCGGCGGATGTGACGCTGGCGATGGTGGCGAAGCTCGACGTAAAGGCCTTGGCGGCGTTGGCGGCAGCCATGCCGAAGAAAGGCGCGTTGTGGCTGATCTATGAGAAGGGCGTTTTGAAGGGCGACGCCGTCATTTTCGCGGCGCGTGACGCCGGGCTAAAGGACACCAAGGTCGCCAAAATCAGCGAAACCCATACGGGCCTGCGCTTTATTGCCCGCAACTAGATTGCCGGACGCGGGCAGGCGGGTGTCGCAACCACGGCGAGGCGCGGCCAGTACAGGGCGGTTTCGCCCGGCTCTGCCAGCAAATCATCCGGCCGTAAGCTATTCGCGACATAGGTGACGACGAGCGCGCCTGCGGGCGCGCTGAGGCCGGTATGGGCGCGTCCTGCATAGATGAAAGGTCGTGGGGCGTCGGCTTCCGGCGGGTGCAATAGCGGCTGCGGCTCACTCCACGGGCCGGTGAGGGTCGGGGCCGTGCGGGCGGCGATCACGGATGCGCCGAAACCCTGGCTTGCGACGTGAAGATAGCCGCACGCGATGCGCTGGAGCGAGGATTCCGCCCCCGCATCGGGAATGATGATGCCAGGGCCGGCGTCGCCGAGCGATGCAACAGGCACAAAGGCCTGGCCGGACCACCATGTCCCGTTGTGCAGATCGCCGACGGCGAGATCGGCGGCCGCGTAGCGGACCAGCATTCCCGCCGAAACGCCGTCTTTCCTGGATGTGGCGAGCACGGTGACGACGCCGTCCTCCGCGACCAGCGCCGCACCGGGCAGGGCATCGAAGGGCAAGGCAGGCCCTGGCACGATACGTCCGCGCCATGCGCCGGGCGGATCTTCAGGGTTTTCGATAAGCGCGAGGGCGTAGCCGATGCTTTCGAAACCAAACGGTGGCGCGTCAGCGGTGGCGCGCAGGCGATGTAGGAAAATGGCGAGCGTGCCGCTTTCCAGCACCAGTCCGCTGCCCGGCCAGTACCATTCGGTCTTCGTGCCCGGGAAGAAGGCGGAGGGCGCGCCGCCGTCGCTGCGCCAGACGAAGGTCATCTGCGCGGTGAGCGGGTCGCCGCCCTGTTGCACGGCGATGGTGTTGCGCGGGAAGGCGGCGTCGCGGCGGGCATAGGGCGCGAACGGATCCACGAAGCTATCGCCGAAAAGCCAGAGCGTTCGGTCGTCGCCCAGATCGACGGAGATCGCGCCATCGCCGCCCAGCCAGCGTGGGTCGGTGTGAAAGATGCGCTCGGCGGCGGGCGTGAGATGCGGCAACGGTTGATCGGGTGTGCTCGTGCAGGCGACGAGGCATAGAAGTCCCGCCCATGCGGCGATGCGGGCGGCCCTCCGGACGTGGGAGTGCGTCGTTCCTGTCCTCGCCACGTCGCCTCTGCTTTCCCAAGATTCCGCCGGCGACATTAGCAGTATGTCTTCGGCGCAGAATGGCCGCATTCACCCGGTGGAATTCGGTTCCGGTGAAAGGAGGGCCTTATGACGACATGGATCAGGATCGCCTGCATAGCGGCGACGCTGACGGTTGGAACTTCGCCGACGCGCGCGGCAGAACCCGCCTCGATCGAGGAGATGCGGGACGGCATCACGGGCAAGCACCCCGCGACATACTACCAGCTTGCGGCGTCGCTGATGAGCGCCGGGCGGCAGGACGAGGCGGTCTTCTGGTTCTATGCCGGGCAGCTTCGCTATCGCGTTCACCTGAGCTGCATCGATGCTGAGAAGCAGAAAGATGAAGCTCCGTTGTTCGGGGCGCTGTCGGAAAGCGTGGGGCGGCCGATCAACGAATATGCCTTCGGCGATCCGCCGGCGCTCGCCGCGACGCTGCAGAAGGTGCTCGACTGGGACGCGGAGGCCGAGAACGGCTTTACGTCGAAGACCGATTGCGCCGCCGTGCTTGAGGCGAACCGCAAGGGTCTCGCCGATGTGCGCCAGAGCGTGATCGACGGCGCCGACATGATCCGCGCCGAGCGGACGAAGAATGGTTTGCCGAACCGCTAGGCCTTGAGCGGGATCCAGATCTCGAAGCCGCCATGGCCGGTGGCGGCGTCGAATTCCGGGCCGTAGCGTTCGAAGAGCGGGGCACCGGAGAACTGTCGGCCGGATTTCGGGAACCAGCCGTTCCAGATGGCGTCGAATGTCGCGCGCATCTCGGTGATGTGGCCGCCATGAGCGAAGACGGCATAAGTCGCGGGCGCGAGGGCGATACGCGTGAACGCGCCACCGATGGCGGCTGCGGGCGTGACCTCGACGGCGGCGATGTAGTCGAAGCGGCCGCCGTCGTCGTTCATGCAGACGCCGTAGGAGGCGTTGCCCGTGCGGGCCGGCACCTCATGTTCCATCGCGTCGAAGCGCTGCCATTGCGCGGGTATGGCGGCGGTGCCGTCATACGGATAACGCATCTTGAGACCGGCCAGGGTCATCGCGGGCGCATCGACAAGGCGCGGTTCGGTGAGAGGAAGCATCGGCTGTTTGTCCATGCGATTGGGCTCCATGAGAGAGGCCGTCTGCATCGTGGCTTTCGGTGCGCCACAGAACTTTGAAGACGAGGCGTGTGGGCAGGAGCGTACCCGAGATTGGCGCCGCCCGTTTGCCACGGCCCGCGAGGCCGCTATTGGGCCATCGAACCTTGCGTGTGAATATACGTCCTTGGGACGAGAATTCCCTGGCGCGGGCTCGGTCGGGATTGTTCTGCGTTCGACACGGCAAGCAGGGTCTGGCTCCCGTCCTCGTCTCGCGATGTTTCAAACAGGCGTTGAACGAGCCGTGCGCCGAATGCGAGCAGGATAAGCGAAGAAAGCGGGATATAAAGCAAGCCGAGGATGACGGTTACGACCGGCAGCAGCCAGACCGCGATCGCCAGGCGGCGGTCCAGCACGGTCGAGTCGGCGCGCGTCAGTACGAGCATAACGACCCAGCCAAATACGACCATATCGTAGTTGAAAGCGTAGGGGATCGCCGCAAAGGCGGCGGTAACGAACAAGGCCAGCGAGAGATCGGGATCGCGCTTTCGCCAGAATGTCCAGATCACGGCGCTCACAGCCGCCAGCGACGGGCCGATCTGCACGGCCCAACATACTTCCGGCGGCATTCCGATCACCCGCATATTCTGGAAGGGCGTCGGCATCATCGGCGCTGCGATGCCGGTCATCTTGTCGAGAATGATCTTCTGGATCGGCAATGCCACTTCAAGGTAAGCGCGCCATATGTCGGGACCGAAGACTGCCGCCGTCAGCCCGGCGAGCGTCAGCGTGGTGGCGGCGGCTGACGCAAAAACGCGCCAGCGCCCCGTCAGGATGAGCATCAACGGGATAAGAACGCCCAACTGCGGTTTGATCGTCAGACACCCTATGGCGATGCCAGCCCAAATCGGACGACGGTCGAGATTCGTCAGCGCAAAAATCATCAGCGCCGCCGTGAACATCCCGTTCTGACCTGCGAAGGCGTTCAATGCGACGGCCGGGGCGAGGCAGATGAAGATGAGGCGCGGGGGGCGGCGCTCGAAGGGTGAGACAGCCGCCAGCAGGGCGGCGAAGCCTGCTGAGGTCCATAGGAAGAGGCCTGTGAGATAGGGCGTAAACGCCAGCGGCCACGTAAAAAGCAGCAGATGAGGCGGATAGGACCAATTGTGCAGGGGAAAGCCCCGTCGGAACGTCTCCTGCAGGGCGGTATTGTAGGACAGGAGATCGAACCAGACGGCGGGATCGCCATGCACCGCGATACGCGCGCCCATCCAGGTGTTCACGAAGTCCCGTCCGACCAGATAGCCTAAACGGTCGTAGGGGAGCGTGACCATAAACGCGAAATAGCCGGTCAGAAGTACGACCGAGAATACCGTCGCGGCGATCGCCAGCTTGAAAAATTGGTCGTCAAGGGCGGCAGGCTGCGCGGGCATGCCGCCATCATAAGACGGCTGTGCTGAAAGCCCCGTTAAGGATGCCCGGCACGCAGCGCCTTGTCGCCGTCAATTCTCATCCATTTTGAGCGCGGCGATGAAGGCTTCCTGCGGGATTTCGACCTTGCCGAACTGGCGCATTTTCTTTTTGCCCTCTTTTTGTTTGTCGAGGAGCTTGCGCTTGCGGGAGATGTCGCCGCCGTAGCATTTGGCCGTCACGTCCTTGCGGAGGGCGCGGATGGTTTCGCGGGCGATGATCTTGCCGCCGATGGCGGCCTGGATCGGGATCTGGAAGAGGTGCTGGGGGATGAGATCCTTCAGCTTTTCGCACATCACGCGGCCGCGGCTTTCGGCGCGCTGGCGGTTGACGATCATCGAGAGCGCGTCGACCGGCTCGGCATTGACGAGGATCGACATCTTCACGAGGTCGCCTTCCTCGTAGCCGGTGATGTTGTAGTCGAACGAGGCATAACCACGGCTGACCGATTTCAGGCGGTCGTAGAAGTCGAAGACGACTTCGTTGAGCGGCAGCGCGTAGACCAGCATCGCGCGGTTGCCGGCATAGGTGAGGTCGATCTGGCGGCCACGGCGGTCTTCGCAGAGCTTGAGGACGCTGCCGAGATATTCGTCCGGCACCAGGATCGTCGCCTTGATCCAGGGTTCTTCGATTTTCTCGATCTGCGTCACGTCCGGCATGTCGGCCGGGTTGTGAAGTTCGAGCAGCTCTCCGCCGCGCAGGTGGATGTGATAGACGACCGAGGGCGCGGTGGTGATGAGATCGAGATTGAACTCGCGCTCCAGCCGCTCGCGGATGATGTCGAGATGCAGGAGCCCCAGGAAGCCGCAGCGGAAGCCGAAGCCGAGCGCGGCCGAGCTTTCCATCTCATACGTGAAGCTGGCGTCGTTGAGGCGCAGCTTGGCGATGGCCTCGCGCAGATCCTCGAACTCGGCGGCGTCGACCGGGAAGAGGCCGCAGAAGACGACCGACTGGGCGTCCTTGAAGCCGGGCAGCGGGGCTGCGTCCTTGTTGCGTTCATCGACGATGGTGTCGCCGATGCGGGTATCGGCGACCTGCTTGATGGCGGCGGTGAAGAAGCCGACTTCGCCCGTGCCGATGGTATCGAACATCTGCATCTTGGGGCGGAACACGCCGAGACGTTCCACCTGATAGGCGGCGTCGGTGGCGATCATGCGGATCTTCTGGCCCTTCCTGATCGCGCCATCGACGACGCGGAAAAGCACGACGACGCCGAGATAGGGGTCGTACCAGCTGTCGATCAGCAGGGCCTTGAAGGGCGCGGCCGGGTCGCCTTTCGGCGGCGGCAGGCGCTTCACGATGGCTTCCAGCACCGTGTCGATGCCGAGGCCGGTTTTGGCGGAGATTTCCAGCGCGTCCTGCGCGTCGAGGCCGATCACGTCCTCGATCTGCGTCTTGATGCGCTCGGGCTCGGCGGCGGGCAGGTCGATCTTGTTGAGGACCGGAACGATTTCCAGATGGTTGTCGAGCGCCTGATAGACGTTGGCGAGCGTCTGCGCCTCGACGCCCTGGCTGGCGTCCACAACCAGCAGCGCGCCTTCGCAGGCGGCGAGGCAGCGCGAGACTTCATAGGCGAAGTCGACGTGGCCGGGCGTGTCCATCAGGTTCAGGATGTAGGTCTGACCGTCGGACGCCTTGTAGTCGAGGCGGACGGTCTGGGCTTTGATCGTGATGCCGCGCTCGCGCTCGATATCCATCGAGTCGAGGATCTGGTCTTTCATCTCGCGCGCCGACAGCGCCCCGGTCTGCTGGATCAGACGATCAGCTAAGGTCGACTTACCGTGGTCGATATGCGCGATGATGGAGAAGTTACGGATGAGACTCTGGTCGGCCATGGGCGGGGGAGATAGCGGCGGCCCCCCGGAAAGTCCATGCCGGGCGGGCGATTACTGCGGGGCGGGCGGCGGCGCGACGGCCGGCGTCCAGGCGAGCGCGGCGGCCTCGATGCCCTGATCGACCGCGATGTCGGCGGTCTGGAAGATGCCCCTGGTGACGCCGCCGCCGAACGAGCCGGAGACCCAGGCGATGCTTTCGCCCGCGCCGACCCTGGCGGATGTGCCTTTCTTGATCGAGGTGCAGGTGATTTCGCCCGCGACGACGCCGCAAATGGTCTGGCCGTCGGCGACGGCGACGACGAACTCGGCGTTGCGGGCCTCGATGGCGAGGAGGGGACTGGCGAGCGCGGCGCTGGCGACGCCGGAGGCGCGGACACGGAAAGCGCCTTTGGTCATCAAGGCGCGGTTTTCCGCCCCCGACAGGGTGGCGGCGCTGCGCTGGCCGACGACCAGAACGGCGCCGTCGGCATAGGTGAACGCGGCGGCGCTTTGCCTGGCTGTGGTGATGGTGGTTTCGGGCGGCAGATCCTGGCCTTCGGCGATCGGCGTGGGCGCGCCGCCGCCGTCCCGCGGTTCGGAGGTGACGGTGTTGACGATTTTCGTCGCCTTGACTGCGGTGGAGGCTGCAAAAGCCCGCAGTTTCGCGCCGAAAGCGAAGGCGGCGGCGAGGCCGGTGAGCGCGGCGCGGCGGGTGAGAGCGAACATGAGGCCTCCCTAAGGCACGATCAGGACGTGCAGCCTGACGGCCCCATGAGCGCCCAATTCCAGCGTTTGTTCAATGTCGCCGGTGCGCGACGGGCCGGTGACGGCGTGGAGCGAGCGGGGCAGGCGATTGCCCGCCCGGCGCGTGACGGCGTCTTCGAACGTGGCGGAAATGTCGGCTTCCGAGAGGATTGCGATGTAGGTGTCGGCGAGGAGATCGGGCCAGGGGCCGTGCGGGTCGCGGCTGGAAAGGAGCAGCGTGCCGGTTTCGGCGCTGGCCGCCGGGGCGCGGGCGACGGCTGCGGAAACGCTGGCCTTTTCGGGCGGCGGCAGCGCCGCGATTGCGGCGGCGGACCAGTCCAGCCCGGCGAATTCGGCGGCGATGGCGGCGGCGGGCGGGAGGCCCAGACCGGTGAGATAACGGGCGGTGGCGGCGGGGATTTCGGCCTGTGAGGGAAGGCGCTCGGCGGTGCCCAGAACCGACGTGACGCGGGCCATGAATCCGGCCGTCAAATCCTGCGACGGAGGGGGGCGGTAGGGCGTGACGGGGGCGGGCGCGGGATGCGACGCCGCGCGCAGGCGCGCCAGGATGGCGGCGCGGCTGTCGCTCATCGTTCGCCCCGCCAGCGGGACTGGAAGGTGCCGCCGGCGGGCGGCGTCAGATCGCGGCTGGCGGTGAAGTTCCCGCCCGCGAGGGGGAGGCGGCGGATGCGGCCGCGCTGGAGCCAGCCGAGGGTGCGCAGGCCCCACGAGGCCATGCGGGTCGCGAGGCGGTAGCGCCAGGGTGCGCGGCCGGCCCAGCGCCAGAGGCCAAGGCCCCAGCGCTCGCCGCGCGGCGGGATGCCGGCGGCGAAGGCGTCTTCCCGCCAGTGCCGCAGCAGCATGGGGAGCGGGATGCGCACCGGGCAGACCGCCTCGCAGCGGCCGCAGAAGGTGGAGGCCGAGGGCAGGTCGGCGTTTTCGCTGAGGCCGTCGAAAAGCGGCGTCAGCACCGCGCCCATCGGGCCGGAATAGGTGCCGCCATAGGCATGCCCGCCGGTCGCGGCATAGATGGGGCAGTGATTGAGGCAGGCGCCGCAGCGGATGCAGGCCAGCATCTCGGCCTTGTTCGAGGCGCGCATCGCCGAGCGGCCATTGTCGAGCAGGATGATATGCGACTGCTTCGGGCCATCCTCGTCCTGCGCCGCCGCGCCGGTGAGGCAGGTGACATAGGACGACATGTCCTGACCCGTCGCGGAGCGCGCCAGAACGCGCAGCACGATGCCGGCGTCGTCCCAGCTCTCCACGATCTTGTCGATCCCGACGACCGCGATGTGCACGCGGGGCGCGGTCGCGGTGAGGTCGATATTGCCTTCGTTCGAGACGAGCAGGATCGTGCCCGTCTCGGCGATCAGCATATTGCCGCCGGTGATGCCGGCATCGGCGGCGAGAAAGGCTTCGCGCAGCTTGATTCGGGCCTCGCGCACCAGTTCGCTGCGGCCCGAGATGTCGCGATCGGGCGCGAGATCGGCATGGGCGGCGCGGAAGGTTTCGGCGACGTCTTCCTTCGACAGGTGAATCGCCGGCGCGATGATGTGGCTGGGCCGCTCGCCCCTGAGCTGGATGATGTATTCGCCCAGGTCGGTCTCGACCGGCTCGACGCCTTCGCGTTTGAGATGGGCATTGAGGTGGATTTCCTCGGTCGCCATCGATTTCGACTTGATGGCGCGCTTCACGCCGTTGTCGCGGCAGATGCGCGCGGCGATGGCGCAGGCTTCGGCGGCGTCGGCGGCCCAGTGCACGCTGGCCCCGGCGGCGGTGGCGTTGGCCTCGAAGCGTTCCAGCAGATCGGGCATGGCCGAGATGGCGCGGCGGCGGATGGCGGCGGCGCGGTCGCGCAGCATCTCGAAATCGGGGAAGCGCTGGGCGGCGAGGGCGCGGCCCATCTGGAAATGCGACTTCATGCGCTTGAGCGCGGGCGCGAGCCTGGCGTCGTTCATCGCCGCGTGGGCGCGGGCCTTGAAGTCGAGCGCGGTCATGGCTCGCCCGCCAGAAGCTCGGCGATATGCTTCACCGCGATGGGCGCGCCTTCGCGCTGAAGCGTGCCGCCGAGATTGAGGAGGCACCCCAGATCGGCGGCGACCAGCATGTCGGCGCCGCTGGCGGCGATGGCGGCGGTTTTTTCCGAGGCCATACGGGCGGAGATTTCGGGATATTTGACGCAGAAGAGCCCGCCGAAGCCGCAGCAGGCTTCCGCGTCGGCGATCTCGACGATCTCGCCCGCGGTATGCGCGGCGATGAGCTGGCGCGGTTCGGCGAGGATGCCCATCTCGCGCCGCGCCGAGCAGCTGTCGTGATAAGCGATCCTGCCGGCGGGGCGTTTCGGCGCATCGGGCAGCGGATGGCGCGCCAGGAACTGGGTCAGCTCCAGCGTGCGTCCGGCGACGGCCTCGGCGCGGGCGCGCCAGGGATCGTCCGCGTCGAAGAGATGCGGATAGTGCTTCGCGATCATCCCGCCGCACGAGCCGGAGGGGACGACGACGGTTTCAAAGCGTTCGAGCGCGGCGATGGCGGCGCGGGCGAGGGTGCGTGCGCCCTCCTTGTCGCCGGCATTGTAGTTGGGCTGGCCGCAGCAGCCCTGAGGCGGCACGACGACCGAAAACCCCGCGCGCGCGATGAGCGCGGCGGCGGCGAAGCCGACTTCCGGCCGCATCAGATCGGCGAGGCAGGTGACGAACAAGGCGGCTTCCGGCTGCGGCATCGGCGGACGATAGGCTGAGGCGCGGGGCGGTGGAAGGGCGACGGCCGCAGGCGCGTATTCGCATCGCGTCGGCTCGTCGGCGTTCCGGGGTTCGCGGCGGCGACCATCGATCGGCCCGATTATCTGTTCGATAAGGCCTGCCGGCGGTAGCATGGCACCGAGCGCCGGCGCGGGCGTCTTGACGGCGCAGGACGAAGGCGTAGGAGAGGCGCATTCGTCTTTCGGGGAAGAGATCCATGCGCCGTTCCGTTCTGATCGCCGCCGCGATGATGTTCGTCGTGCCTGCCGCCGCCGAAGGCGACGCCGAAAAGGGCAAGGCCTCGTTCGCCAAATGCGCCGCCTGCCATGAGATCGGCCCCGGCGCGGCCAACAAGATCGGCCCGGAGCTGAACGGCATCGTCGGGCGCAAGCCTGCGGCCATCGACGGCTTCGCCTATTCCAAGGCGATGCAGGAGTTCGGCGCGGCGAACCCGGCCTGGACCGAGGAGCTGCTGGCGACCTATCTGGAAGCGCCGATGAAGGTGGTCAAAGGCACGAAGATGGCGTTCGCGGGCCTGAAGAAGCCGGAAGAGCGCGAGAACATCATCGCGTATCTGAAGTCGAATCCGCAGTAAGTTCGCCGCCGCTTCCGCCGCTTCCGCCGGTGCGCCGGCCTTTCCCCTTCCCGAACGGAAACAGACGGGCGGTCAGAGGTCTTCGCCGGTTTGCTGTTTGTGGAGGTCGCGGGCTTTGGCGAACCAGTCGTCGCGGCGGGCGCGTTCGGCGAAGGTGTTGCCCATCGTGACGCCGAGGCGCTGGGCTTCCTCCGGGGTCATCAGGGCGAGCGCCCGGTAGGTGACGATACCCTGCGCGCGAAGGGCTTTGGCCATCACCTGACCGAGGCCGGGGATCGCCTGCAGATCGTCCTCGCCCGCCGCGAGGCCGCGCGTCGCGCGCGAGCGGGCGGTGGCCGCCGCCTGAAGCGAGGCTTCCAGTTCGGCGATGCGGCTTTGCAATTCATCGACGCTGGACTGGCGGGCGGCGAGGTCGCCCTCCATCTCGGCGAGGCGGGCCTGTTCGGCGCGGACGCGGGCGGCTTCCTGCAAGGCCTCTTCCAGTTCGGCCGCGAGGCGGTGCGCCTCGGCGTCGGCGGCGGCGATGCGATGGCGCGATTCCTCGTTGGCGGAGGCGAAGGCGATGCGGAGCTGCTCCAGCGCCTGGGTGCGCTCGGCGGCGAGCGCTTCGGCGGCGCGGACCTGAGCCTTCAGCACCGATTCCATTTCGGCGATGCGCTTGGAGCCGTCGCCTTCCAGCGCGCCGACGCGGGTTTGCGCGGCGTGGAGATCGGCCTTGAGGCGCGCATTGGCGGCCTCGGCGGCGAGGGATTTGGCTTCGTATTCGGCTTCGGCGGCGCTGAGGCGCATCGACCAGACGGCGGCCATGCGCTCGTCGCCCGCTTTGTTGTGCCGGAGGCCGCGCAGCATCCACCCCGCAACCGCGCCGATGACGGCGGCGATGAGAAGCAGGAAAAGCATTTCGAGGATCAGATAGATCATGGCCTGACGATAACCTCGATCCGGCGGTTGAGCGCCTTGTTCGCGTCGGTGTCGTTGGGGGCGACGGGGCGGGCCGCGCCATAGCCCTTCGCCGTCAGGCGCGCAGCATCGACGCCCTGGACGATGAGGGCGGCTTCCAGCGCCGCCGCGCGGTCTTCGGAGAGCTTGACGTTTTTCGCGGGGTTGCCGGAAGCGTCGGTGTGGCCGGCGATCTCAAGCCGCGCCTCGGGGCAGGTGGCGGCGATCCCGGCGAGGGTCGTGACCAGCGGCTCGGCGCTGTCGGGCAGCGTGGACGCGGCGGAGGCGAACCGGATGGGGGCGGCGGCGAGGGCCTCGGCGATGGCGCTCTGGCAGGCGCGGGCGGGGTTCGCGGGGTCGGAGGCGGTGGCGGGCGCGGGGGCCGCGCCGGCGATGTTCAGCTGGGCCGTCCAGTCATAGGCGGCGGGAATATTCGCCAGCGCGGCAGTGAGCGCGGCGAGGCCGTCGGCGGATTTCACGACGGCGGCGAGATGGACGGTGCGGTTCTCGATCGTCAGCAGGCCGCTTTCGGCGCGGGCGACGAAGGGGCCGATGAGCGCGCCGATGGCGTCGGCGAAGGCGCCGTCCGGGGCGGCCGGGTCGAGCGCGGTCTTGTCGTCGAGGACGAGGCCGGGGCGGGCCTTGGCGAGCGCCGCCGCCAGAGCGTCGCGGGCGGCGGCGGAGGGGAGCGCGCCGGACAGTGCGAGGCGCTGGCCGTCGAAGGCCGCGCCGAAGCGGTAGGTCTTGGCGGCGGCGGGCGGGGCGGCGTCACCGACATCGACATCGGCGAGCATGGTGTAGGGCTCGGGCAGGCCGGCGAGGAGGTCGCTGGCCGTGGCGCGGGCGGCTTCGCTGGCGGCGATGCCGGAAAGGGTGACGGTGCTGCCCTCGATGGTGAGGCGGCCCCGGGCGAGGGCCTTCAGCGCCTTCAGGCCGCCCATCGCCGCTTCGGGCCAGTTCTCGGCCGGGGGATTGGGCGCGACGCGCAGGGCGTCGGTGGTCAGGCGCGCGCCGGGGAAGAGGTCGCGGGCGTGGGCGATGAGGCTTTCCTGCGCGTCGAGGGCGGGCATGAAGCCGGACAAAGCGAGGGACGCGCCGTCCAAGTCGGCTTGGAAGCGGT
>JAPUEF010000141.1 GCA_027492655.1 Alphaproteobacteria bacterium
GAGCCCGCCCGCACCCCGTTCGACTGGCTCAGCCGCGACGCCGCCGAGGTCGACTAGTATATCGCCGATCCGCTCTGCGGCTTCACGGTGAGGCCCGAAGGCCTCGCCACGATCTTCGCCGAGGCCGCCCGCGCCGCCGCGCCGAACACGGTGCGCGCCGACCTGCCGATCCTCATTCTCGCAGGGGAAGACGATCCGCTGAACGGCAAGCTGGCGCTGCTGAACCTGCTGGCCCAGCGCTATCGCGAGGCGGGCGTGAAGCAGGTCGAGACGCAATTCTATCCCGGCGGCCGCCACGAGATGTTCAACGAACTCAACCGCGACGAGGTCGTCCAGAATCTCATCGCCTGGCTGAACCGCGCCATCACGCCGTAAACGAAACCGCCTGCCCCTAAAGCCGCCCCGTCGCCGCCGCCACCAGCAGATACAACCGCCCGGTTTGCGAGGTCAGGAAGGTCTCGACCAGGATCTGGTCGCGATCGCGCGCCGCCGCATCGTCCAGCAGGCCTTCAAACTCCTGCATGTAGCGGTCGGCGTGATGGCGGAACTCCGCATCGGCGGCATAACGCTGCGAAATCCGCTCGGCGCCCTCGCGCCCGATCGAGGCGACCAGCCGCCGCGTAAAGATGCTGCGCTCGCCGTTGATATAGCGCCGCCACATGTCAGGGGCCGGATCGTCGCCCAGCGCGCGGTCCAGATCGATCGCCAGCGCCTGCAGCTTCTCCACCACATGCAGCGCCTCGGTATGCAGATCCACCGGCTGCTTCGGCGGCGCTGCGGCGCGTGTCGCGGCGCGCGGGATATCGCGGTCATCGACATTCGCCAGCGCCGTCGCCAGCCGCCAGTCCGCGCCCTGCGGTCCTTCCGGCTCGCGGCGGATCTTGCCCGCCAGACGCCGCGCGAAGCCGAACCATTCCGGCCTCGATGCGCCGTCTGCGGGCGAGGGCTCCACCGGCTGCTCGCCATGCGCGCCGTCCACCTTGTCGGGCGAGGGCAGGGCGTCCACCGGCGGCGGCGCGCCCACGGCGGCCAGTTCCTCGGCGCGGATCGATTTCAGCTTTTCAGCCAGCAGCGCGGGCAGCGCCTCTGCCTCGGCTTTCAGCTCCGCCACCGCGCGCGCCGCAGCGGCCCGGGCTTCTTCGGTGCGCACGTTCAGCGCCTCCAGCGCCGCGCTCATCGCGGTCATGGCGGAGGCCGCCGCGTCCCCGGTCTGCTCCGAGGCCTGCGCCGCACCCTGCGAGGCCAGCTCGAAGGTCGTGCGCACGCGCTCCGCCGCCTGCTCGGCGGCGGCGCCGGCGGCCTTCAGCCGTGTCTCGGCGGCGCTGGCCGAGGCTTCCAGCTTCTCCACCTGCAGCGCGAACGCGCTGGCGATCGCATCGGCCCGCGCGCCCAGGAAGCCCGAGGCCGCTTCGCCCCGCCGTGCGATGTCGCTCGCCACCTGATCGGCGCGCCGCGTCTGTTCCGACAGCGCCACGCCGATCCCGCCCAGCGCATCCAGATTGCGCCCCAGCGAGGCTTCCAGCGACTGCGTCTCCGCCTTCAGCGCGCTCACCGCTTCGTTCAACGCGCCGCGCTGGCGTTCGCCGCGTTGCAGATACGCCTCCAGCCGTCCGTCCAGCGCCTCGGCGGCCGAAAACAGCGAGGCCGCCCCGCGCTCGGCGATCTGCGCATTGGCCTGCGCCGTCTGCGCCGCCTGACGCAAGGTCTCGCCCAGAAGCGCGATGCGCGCATCCACCGCGTCCTGCGCTGCGGTCATTTCGATGGTCGTCGTCCGGGCATTCTCGCGCAGCGCCTGCGCCCGCTGCTTCAGATGCTCGCCCATCCGGTCGGTATCGGCCGACAGCGTATGCGCCACGCTCGCCAGATTCTCACGCTCCTCGCGCAGGCTGGCGCGCAGCGCATCGCCGCGCTCTTCCAGATTGCGCGCCGTCTCTTCCACCGCGCTCAGCCGCTCGGCGATCGATCCTTCCAGCGAGCGCACGCGGATCAGCGCGCCTTCAAGCCCGGTGTTCAGCGCGTCGATTTCGCGCCGCACCGCGCGGCCCAGCCGCGTGATCTCGCGGCCCGCATGGCCTTCCGGCTCGGTCAGGCGCGCGGCGATCTGCACCAGATCCTCGCTCGCCATCTGCAATCCGGCGGACCGGCGCGCCAGATGCGCGGCGAACCACACGAAGGTGACGGGAAAGATCGTGGCGAACAGCAGGCCGGTCAGCGACGGCCAGTCCAGCGACAGCAAACCGTCCAGGCCCAGCCAGCCGAACGCGAACGCGGCGGCCGATCCCACCCAGAAGGCGCTGACGATGGCGGCGATCACATAGGGGCGCTTGCCCGGCTGGCGCAGTTGATAGCGCCGCTGCGGTTCGGGAAACTCGTCATTGAAGGGCGCGCTCGCCTGCGACCCGGACGGTTGCGCCGGGATGTGCATAGAGGTCACGTCTTTCAATTCCATGCCGCGCTCCCCGACTCGGGCATTGCCGATATCGCTGCCTTGAGTCAATCTTAACACCAATACGCGATCGTAGGCGTTAATTGCGGCGGCGTCAGACCGTCCGCACTGCGATCAGGTGGGGTTGCTTATGTCTGTCATGGACGATGGCCGGGCGCTGTGGGCGCCGACGGCCGCTCAGAAGAGCTATCTGAAACGTGCGCTCGGCCAGCCGGGCGGCAAGCTGCCGCTCTTCGACGGCGACGGTCAGGCTGTCGATCCCAAGATCATCCGCGCCTGCATCGCCAATGGCTGGGCCAAGCCGTGGTTCGAAAATCCCCTGAAACCCGACTGGCTGGTCTGCAAGATCACCGAAGGCGGCCGCCAGGTCGTCTCGGTCTGAGGGCCGGGCGGTCACAAACACGTCACAACGTCGTTAACGCCGCTTAAGCAGTTGCTGATCTAGGCTCCCATACAAGGGAGCCATTCGCCATGACCGCCGGCCACGCGCACGCGATCGATTTCAACCATCTCGACGCTTATACGGCGGGCGACCACGACCTCATCCACGAGGTGCTGCGCCTGTTCCGCGGTCAGGTCGCGCAGCTCATCGACATTCTGGGCGCGGCGGGCGACGCCAAGACCTGGAAAGACACCGCCCACGGCATCAAGGGCGCGGCGCGCGGCATCGGCGCCTGGCAGACGGCGGAAGCCGCCGCCGTGGTGGAGCACTTCAATTTCGCCGACGCTGCCGGGCGCGCCGCCGCCCTCGCGGCGCTCGCCGCCGCCTTCAAAGACGTCTGCACGGAAATCGACGCCGAACTCGCCGCCTGACGCAGGCCGCGTCGGCCTCGCTCACGCCTTCGCGTCGAACGCCACGAACTCGAACGCGATCGACTGCGCGATCAGCTCCCGCCACACCGCCTCGGCGAGGGCGGGCGGCACGCCGGCCTCGGCGGCGCGGGCCTTCACCTTGGCGACCACATCCTCGATGCGGGCGGAATCGTGGACCGTGTTCCGGTCGCCCTTCAGCACGGCGGCGCGGGCGATATAGCCCGTGCGCTCGCCGATCAGCTTCAGCAGCGCGCGGTCCACGCGGTCGATCTGGCCGCGCAGGGCCGGCATATCGTGGCAATCCTCGGGCGCGATCGTCTGATCGGTCCCGGTCGTGACGATGGACATGAGGCGGCTTATGTCAGCCGGGCCTTGACGGCGCAATCGCCGTCGCGAACCTGACGCGCCATGACGGTATCCCGCGTTCTTCCCGGCGGCGGCGCGCTTCTCGCCAGCGCCGACGCCGATCTGGCCACGCCCGCCGACCTCGCCGCATCCGGGCTGGACTGGGCGGTGATCGCGGCGGGCGAGGTGCTGCATCTTCATCTCGGCCCCGGCGCGGCCCTGCCGCCCGGCCTTGTCGGCCAGGCCCCGGTGTGGGAACTCGCCGCCGGCCTCATCGGCCCGCTCGATGCGACGCTGGCCGTCGCCGGCGGTCCGGCGCTCGATCGCGCCGCCGTCCTCACGCCGCTGGACGGGCCGGCCGCCGCCGAAGCCGCCGCTCTCGCGCGTTTGCCGGTCCCGGCGCTGGAGGAGGGAGCCGAGGCGATCTGGGACCGTCTCGCCCATGCCGCTCGCCGGGCGCAGGCGCTGCTGCGCGAGCGGCGTCTCATCGCGGCGGCGCTGACCTTCCGGGGACGCGGACGCCTCATCGGCCCGGTCTCCGGCGATCTCCTCATCCGCTTCGGCGTTTCCACCTGGCGCTAGGCGGCGTCAGCCCAGCCAGCCCGCCTCCTGCAACGCCGCCACCTGGCTCCGCGCCACCGGCGCTTCCAGCCCGCGCGGCAGCATCAACTTCAGATTGCGGCCGTCGCGGATCACGCCTTGAACGGCGTCCCGCGCCACCCACCAGCTGCGATGGACCTGCGCCCCGTCGATCCCCGCCAGCTCGTCGATGGCGTCGCGCATCCGCATCAGGATCATGTGCGATCCGGCCCGCATATGGGCCATCACGTAATGGTCCTGCATCTCCAGCGCGACCAGATCGCGCCCCGCGCCGGGCGGCAGCCGCTCCAGAAACCGAACCGCCGCCGCGCTCGCTTCAGCGGCTGGCTGGGCCGGCGGTCTGGCCGGAACCGGATCGAGCGGCGGGCGCTGATGGGTGATCCAGTAAACCAGCGTCACGATTCCCGCGATCACGACCACATTGCCGTAATACAGGGCCGCCAGCTGGAACGACGGCGTGCGCAGGGCGCCGTTCACCTCGTCCGCCAGCCACACGAGCACGCTCATCGGGACGCTGGCGACCAGGCAGCCGGCCGCCCACATCGCCCCGGTCGGCAGGTCCAGCCGCTCGGCCAGTCCTTCCGCCGTCGCCATCACCGGCCGGTAGATCACATAGCCGCCCACCGTCAGCAGCACCCAATAGGCCAGACGTAAGGGAAAGGGGATGGCGAAGCTGCCGAACGGCCCCAGCAGCGCCAGCACCGCGCCGATGGCGGCGGCGATCGACAGGTCGATCAGGATCGTCCTGATCCGGGCGGCGAAGGGCGTCATGGCGCAGATTTAGCGCCCGTCCGCGCTTCGCGAAATGGCGCAGCGCGCAAATCCGCGCCGTTCACGAAGGAATGGCGCCGCTGGCGTAGCCGCGCTTGCCGGCGAACGGGCCTCGTTCAGCCTCTCCCCATCGACCACGGGGACCATCATGAACGCCGCCGCCCAGCCAGCCGTCTTCACCCTCAGCCCGGCCCTGCGCGCCGGCCTCATCGCCGCCGCGACCCTGCTCGGACTCATCACCCTCACGGCTATCGCGAAGATGTCTCTGGGCCTTACCCCCGTCACCCAGTCGGCGAAGAAGATCGCCATCGTCATCCATCTGGCCACGGTCATCCCGGCGATCCCGCTGGGCCTTTACGTGCTGCTGAGCCGCAAGGGCACGCCCACCCATCGCAACCTCGGCAAGCTCTGGCTGGTGCTGATGGGCGTCACGGCGATCTCCACCCTGTTCATCCGGCAGGCCAACCACGGCAGCCTCAGCTATATCCACCTCTTCGTGCCGTTGACCGCTTTCGGCATCTGGCAGGTCATCAGCTCGGCGCGCAGCGGCCGCCTCGCCGACCACCGCCGCCATGTCGTCGGCATGTATATCGGCGCGCTTCTGGTGGCCGGCTTCACCAGCTTCATTCCGGGCCGGCTGATGTGGCACTGGCTGGCGGGTTAGGCCGTCCGCTCGAAGACCGCCGCGAAGAACCCGTCCGTGCCGTGCTGGAACGGCGTCAGCTGCAGCATCGCCGGATCGCGGCCGGGATAGGGCAGGGCGCTGACGCCCCGCCACGCCTCGGCCGCCTCGATCTGCCGGAAATGCGGATGCGCCTTCAGGAAGGCCTCGGCCCGCTCGCGAGTCTACTGCGGCAGGATCGAGCAGGTGGCATAGACCAGCCGCCCGCCGCGCTTCACCAGCAGGGCCGCCCGCTTCAGGATCGCGTCCTGCAGCGCGGTCAGGCGCGCAAGATCCAGCGCCCCGGCCCATTTCGCCTCCGGGTGCCGACGCCACGCGCCGGTGCCCGAGCAGGGCGCATCGACCAGAACCCGGTCGAACCAGCCCGCCTTTTTCTTCAGGAACGGGTCGCTGTCGGTCCCGGTCAGCAGCACCCGCTCGGCGTTCTCCACGCCCGCGCGTTTCATCCGCAGCTTCGCCCGGGCCAGCCGCTTGGCGCTGGTGTCCGCCGTGACGAGATGTCCGCGATTCTCCATGGTCGCCGCCATCGCCAGCGACTTGCCGCCCGCGCCGCCGCAGAAGTCCAGAACCTGCTGCCCGGGACGCGCATCGGCGACCAGCGCGACCAGCTGCGAGCCCTCGTCCTGCATGTCGAACTGACCGGACGTAAAGGCATCCGTGGCGGCCAGATCGGCGCTGCCGCGCACCGTCAGCCCCAGCGGCGCCAGCGCCGTGGGACGTGCCGTCACCCCGGCAACCTCAAGCGCCGTGACAAGGGCTTCACGCGATGTCTTCAGAGAATTCACCCGCAGCATTGTCGGCGCGGCGACGTTCAGCGCCTTCGACTCTGACTCAAGGTTTCCGCCATAAGTCTTTGATAAATAATCATAGATCGAAGCGGGCATTTCCAGGCGAACAGGATTCGGCATATCGGGATGGTCGATCCCGTCCTTGCTCATCCGCCCCAGCAGCCCGGCATTTTTCGAGATGTCGGGTGTCGTGACGGCAATTTTGCGCGCCACCTCCTCCAGTCCGCTGCCATCCAGAACGACGGCAGAGACGGCCCAGATCCACTCCGCGGAAACCGGCGCGCCGTGCCGCTCCAGCAGCCAGCTCAGCCGGGCATAGTGCCGGAACACCCGGTCCAGCGCCTGTTTCAGCTTCCAGCGCCCATCGCGCGCCACCGCCGACAGCGCCTCGTCCGAGGCCTGTTCGCCGCCTTCGCGCTTCGAGAACCAGGCCTTGAGCGCCCGCAGCAGCTCGTCGTTCGGCTCCGGCCTGGCCGGCTTCGGCGTCGCGGGCCGCGCCGGGGCCGCCTTCGGACGCCGGGTCATCAGTTCCGCATGGGCCGGGCGCTTGCCGCCCTTCTTTCGACTTTCCTTCACGAAACCAGACCCTTAGAACCACGGCTCCGAATCCCGCCCGAACGCGAGCCGATGGCCAACGAACTTCTGAAGAAAGCGGCCGAAACCTCGCCGCGGACCACCAAGCGTGGGATGCTCGAACGGCTTTTTACGTTCATGTTCCAGGGGTTCGTTTACAATCAGATTTGGGAAGACCCGGATGTGGACATCCGGGCCATGCGGATCGGCCCCGAAACGCGGATCATCACGATCGCCTCCGGCGGCTGCAATATCCTCAACTATCTGGCCGTGGGGCCAAAGTCGATCACTGCGGTCGATCTGAACCCAAATCACCTGGCCCTCACGCGCCTCAAGATCGCGGCGGTGAAGCACGCGCCCGACTATGAATCGTTCTTCCGCATGTTCGCGATCGGCGACAGCAGCGCCAACATCGACATGTACCGTGCGAACGTCGAGCCGCATCTCGATGAAGAGACTCGGAAATACTGGAACGGCCGCATGGGCGCCCTGCGCCTGCGCAAGCGTATTTCCATGTTCAGGCGCGGCTTCTACCGCTTTGCGCTGCTGGGCAAGTTCATCGGCATGATGCGCTGGATGTCGTGGCTCTACGGCCTCGACACCACGAAGATCCTCAAAGCCAAAACCCAGGACGAGCAGCGCGAGATCTTCGAGCGCGACTGGGCTCGTGTCTTCAAGTCGTGGTTCGTGCGCTGGGTCGCCAACCGCCCGACCGTCTATTACATGCTCAGCATCCCGCCCCAGCAGTTCGACGAGCTCGCCGGCAGCGCCGAGGGCGGCCAGACCGCCGCCATGCTGCGCGGCCGCATCGAGAAGATGGCCTGCGACTTCCCCATCACGCACAATTACTTCGCCTGGCAGGCCTTCTCGCGCCGTTACGACACCGAAAAGCGCGACGCCGTGCCGGACTATCTCAAGGCCGACACCTTCGCGCTCCTGCGCGATCGCACCGACCGGATCGACGTCAACCACGTCATCATGACCGACTTCCTGGCGGCCAAGCCGGAGAACAGCTTCGACCGCTTCGTCCTCCTCGATGCGCAGGACTGGATGAACGAGCAGCAGATCACCGAACTCTGGCGCGAGATCACCCGGGTCGCCGGGCCGGATGGCCGCGTCATCTTCCGCACCGCCGGCGAAATCTCGCCGCTGGAGCGCAAGCTCCCCGCCGACATCCTGGCGGCGTGGCGTTATCTCCCCGAAGAGAGCCACGACTTCCATCGTCAGGACCGCTCCTCGATCTATGGCGGCTTCCACATCTACGAGAAAATCGCGTGACCACGGCCAAAGACGCCCATCCGGCGATGGACCGGATGTATCGCTGGACGCGCCATGTCTATGACGCCTCCCGCAAATACTATCTGCTCGGCCGCGACGCCCTGATCGGCGAGATCGATGCGCAGCCCGGCGAAGTCGTCTGCGAAGCCGGCTGCGGCACCGCCCGCAACCTCATCCTCATGGCGAAACGCTACCCGCAAGCCCGGTTCGTCGGCTTCGACGCCTCGGCGGAAATGCTCAAAACCGCCAACGCCTCGGTCGAAAAGGCGGGCGTCACAATCCCGCTTCGCGTCGCGCTGGCGCAGGATTTCTCGCCGGAACTCTTCGGTCTCACCGAGAAATTCGACCGCGTCTTCTTCTCCTACGCCCTCTCCATCATGGACGACTGGCAGGCGGCGGTGGACCATGCGCTCACCGTGCTCAAGCCGGGCGGCACGCTCCATGTCGTCGATTTCGGCGACCAGAAGGGCCTGCCGCGCTGGTTCAAATGGGTGCTGGGCAAATGGCTGCACCAGTTCCACGTTCGCTTCCGCCCCGAGGTGAAAGCCCATTTCGACAGCCTTGCGGCGTCGGGCAGGGGCACGCTCGCCTATCGCGAGGTTGCACGCGGCTATGCCTATCTTCTCGCGCTGAAAACCCGCTGAAAATGAGCGATCTTCAGCACGATCTTTTCGCGCTGGCCCCCGCCGTCGCCCGCGACCTGACGCGCTACCCCTTCTACGTCCGCCTAACCAATTTCAGCGACGATCAGCGTATGGGAAAGGCGCTCGCCCGACTCATCGTCGCGCTGGGGCCACCGCATCCCGCGCACCCCGATGCCCGCCTCAGCACCGCGCGCATCATGATCAACCCCGAAGCCTTCGCGAAGGAGGCTGACGGCACGCGCTACAGCCAGACCGATCAGGCGTTGGCGCTGCACACCGACTCATCCTTTCAGCCGGTCCCGCACGAACTCGTCATGTTCCAGATGGCCTCGCCCGACCCGGATGGCGGCGAAACCATTCTGGCGCCGGTGCGCGACATCGCGGCGGCGCTGTCGGACGCGGCGCGGGCGCGCCTGCGCCGTCCGACCGTGCCGTTCGGCGATGACCGCCACGCCGTGATCGCGGGCGCCGCCGCCGATCCCGTCATGCGCTATTACCGCCGCCAGATCGATGAAGACGCCGCGCGGCATGGCGCGCTCGATCCCGCCGACGAGGCCGCCATGGATGAACTCGATGCTGTGCTGGCCGATCCGGCGCCCCAACATCGCTTCCGGCTGGGCGAGGGCGAATTACTGCTGCTCAATAACACGCGCGTTCTGCATGGCCGCACCGCCATGTCGCCGACCAGCCGCCGCCTGATGTACCGCGTTCGCGGCTGGGCTGGCTGCCTCGTCTAGCGCGCCGCGCCTCGTACCCTTGCGGTGCGACGTTCAGGTTGCCTCTATTCCTGCGGCTTGTCGGCGCTCTTGGCCGCTTCGCGCTCGCTGCGGCGCTTGCGCGGACGCATCAGCCCTTCCTGCACCACGCTGGCGACCAGCTTGCCGTCGCGCGTGTAGATCAGGCCGCGATTGAAGCCCCGCGCCCCCGCCGCGACCGGCGCATCGTGCGTATAGAGCAGCCAGTCGTCCAGCCGCAGATCGTGGTGGAACCACATCGCGTGATCCAGGCTGGCGCCCATCATCACGCCGCTCATCCACGATAGGCCATGGGGCAGGGTGGCGGTGTCCATCAGCGAATGATCCGAGGCATAGGCCAGCAGGCACTGATGCAGCTTGGGGTCGTCCGGCAGTGCGCCGTTCGAGCGGATCCACACATTCTTGTAAGGCGGGCGCTTGGGCGGATTCATCTCGTCCACCGCATCGACCTCGCGCTGCTCGATCGGTCGCTCGCGCAGGAAATGCGGCACCATCGCCGGGTGCATGCTCTTGGCTTGCTGCGCCCGCCATTCGTCTTCGGAGGGCAGCGATTCCGGCGTCGGAACCGCCGGCGGCTCGAACTGGTGTTCCCAGCCCGGCTCGTGGACATGGAACGAGGCTTCCATATGGAAGATCGGCTTGCCGTGCTGGATGGCGACCACGCGCCGCGTGGTGAAGCTGCCGCCGTCGCGCGTGCGGTCCACGTCATAGACGATGGGGGCCTTGGGATCGCCGCCCAGCAGGAAATAGGCGTGGAAGGAATGGCACAGCCGGTCGTCGCCGACGGTGCGGCAGGCGGCCATCAGCGCCTGGGCCATCACATGGCCGCCGAACACGCGGGTCTCGCGTTCGATGGGCGACCAGCCACGGAAGATATTGTCCTCGATCCGTTCAAGGTCGAGCTGTTGAAGCAGTTCTTGCAGGGCCGCGTTCATGCCGCCACTCTCCGGCGAAGTCAGAATCCGGCCTGCTTAGACCACGCGGGCGGGGCAAAAATCAAAGGGCGGAACGGGGATGAGCGACACGGGGGCCGACAGGGCGCACGAGGTGCCGCCGGGTGAACTGCGGCTGGTGGTGACGGCGGCGTCGCTGGGCACGGTCTTCGAATGGTACGATTTCTTCGTGTACGGCACGCTAGCGGTGCTGCTGGGTCAGCTTTTCTTTCCCGCCGGCAACGAAACCGCCGGTTTCCTCCTCAGCCTCGCGACCTTCGGGGCCGGCTTTATGGTCCGTCCGCTCGGCGCGCTGGTCTTCGGCATGCTGGGCGATCTGGTCGGCCGTAAATACACCTTCCTCGTCACCATCTCGCTGATGGGCGTCGCGACGGCAGGCATCGGCTTCCTGCCGACCTTCGAGGATATAGGCATAGCCGCCGCCTATCTGCTGCTGATCCTGCGCCTGCTTCAGGGCCTCGCCATTGGCGGCGAATATGGCGGCGCGGCCACCTATGTCGCCGAGCACGCCCCGCAGAAACGGCGCGGCTATTTCACTTCTTACATACAGGCGACGGCAACCATCGGTCTCTTCCTGTCGCTGGCGGTGGTCGCCACCTGCCGCACCTCTATGAGCGAGGAAGCCTTCCGCGAATGGGGCTGGCGCATCCCGTTCCTCATCTCGCTCGTGCTGCTGGGGATCTCGCTCTACATCCGCATGAAGCTGAATGAGTCGCCGGTCTTCCGCGCGATGAAGGAAGAGGGGAAAGGCTCGAAACGCCCCATCCGCGACAGCTTCGGCCAGTGGTCCAATCTCAAGATCGTGCTCATCGCCTTCGCCGGCGCGTGCATCGGTCAGGGCGTGCTTTGGTACACAGGCAATTTCTACGCGATGCTCTACATGCAGAATGTTCTGGGGGTCGGCTATCTCGACACCTACATGCTGCTCGCCCTGGCGCTCGTCGTCGGCATGGCGCTGGTCGTCTTCTTCGGCTGGCTGTCCGATCGTATCGGCCGCAAATGGCTGATGCTGGGCGCTTGCCTGCTCGGCGCGCTCACCTTCCAGCCCGCCTTCCACATCCTCGCCCGCGCGGTGAATCCAGACCTGATGACGGCGAACGAGACGCGGCCTGCCACCGTCATCGTCGATCCCGCGACTTGCGGCGTCGTTGTCTTCGGCACGCCGGTCACGCCCTGCCAGAAACTACGCGCATTGCTCTCCAAGGGCGGCGTTCAGTTCTTCACCATCAACACCGATGCCGGCGCGCCCACGTCGTTCCAGGTCGGAGTCGGCCCCTCCATCGACGCCAGCGTCTATACGCCCGAGGTGGAAGCCGCCGTGAAGGCGCAGCTGCTGCAGGCAGGCTATCCCGCCAAGGCCGACCCCGCCAAAATGAACTGGCCGCTCGCCATCGCGATCCTCACCTGGCTCGTCTTCATGGCGGCCATGATCTACGGGCCGATCGCCGCGTTCCTGGTCGAGCTCTTCCCCACGCGCATCCGCTACACCTCGCTCTCGCTGCCCTACAACATCTCGAACGGCCTGATTGGCGGCTTCCAGCCCTTCGTCTCGTTCGCGATCATCACGGCGACGGGCGATATCTTCGCGGGCCTCTGGTATCCCATCGCCGTCGCCGCCATCTGCTTCATCATCGGCGCGATCTTCACGCCCGAGACTTTCCGGCGCAGCCTCCACGACGACACCGCATGATCCAGCGCATCCGCAATTTCGGCCTCGCCGACACGGTCGAATTGCAGATGCGGGTGCAGGGCTGGGCCGAAGCGCGTTTCGCGCCCGGCGACAACGACGTGGTGATGGTCAACGAGATCGTCTGCGGCCAGCCCGGCTGCCCGCCGCTGGAGACCGTCATCGCCCTGCTGCCCGAAGGCCGCAAGCCGGTGAAGTTCAAGCTCTACAAGGCCCTCGCGGACGTCACCGAGGCCGACATCGGCAAACTCGGCCGCCCCGGCTGGACGCTGAAAAGCGCCGAGCCGCCCTGGTGAGGGGGTCTAAAGCGCCGCCTCGAAATCCAGCCCGATATCGAGAACCGGCGCGCGGTGCGTCAGCGCGCCCACGCAGATAAGAAAGAACCCCCACTCCCCGCTATTTCGGGCCCACCACAAGGTCACGCCGCCCGAGGCCTCCAGCACCGCGCGCCCGGCGGTCAGGCGCACTGCCTCCGCCAGCTGCGCCGAGCTCATATTGTCGAGCAGCACCAGATCGGCCCTCTCCGCCAGCGCCGTCTCCAGCTGCGCCAGCGAGTCCACCTCGATCTCCAGTTTCACCATATGCCCGGCATGGGCGCGCGCCCGCCGGATCGCCTCGGCGATGCCGCCCGCCGCCGCGACGTGATTGTCCTTGATGAGGATCGCGTCATCCAGCCCGAAGCGATGGTTCGCGCCGCCGCCGCAGCGCACCGCATATTTCTCGAAGGCGCGCCAGCCCGGCGTCGTTTTGCGCGTATCGACGATGCGCGCCTTCGTATGCGCAACCTCCGCCGCATACGAGGCGGTCAGCGAGGCGATACCCGACAGCCGCCCGGCGAAGTTCAGCGCCACGCGCTCCGCCGACAGCAGCGCCCGCGTCCGCGCCGAGATAGTGGCGATCACCGCCCCCGGCGCGCAGGCATGCCCGTCGGCGATGCTGATCCTGAAATCGGCGTCGCCATCCAGCGCGCGGAAGGCGTGGCGGGCAAAGTCCAGTCCCGAAACCCGGCCGGCCTTGCGCGCCGCGATCGCCACGCGCGCCCGATCCTGCGCGCCGATCGTCGCATTGGTGGTGATGTCGCCGGCCCGGCCCAGATCCTCCACCAGCGCTGCGCGCACGGCGGGCTCCACCAGCAGATCGGGCAGGGGCTCCAGAGCGGCCTTCGACGTATCGGTCATGTCAGTCTCACGCGGCCCTGACGCTCGCGCCCAGCGCCTCGGCCGCCACGGCTTCCGCCGCGCTCAGCGTGGTGCAGGTGCGCCGCGCCCAGGTAGGATCGGCATTGGGGAAATCGCTGCGGAAATGCCCGCCGCGGCTTTCGGTGCGTGCCCATGCGGCGGCGGCGATCAGCAGCGCCGTATCGGTCGCCGCGATCAGCGTCTCGCCCTCGGCCTCGCTGCGGATCACGCCGATCTCGGCGATGGCGTGGGCCAGAGAGTCCGCATCGCGCTCCACGCCGACATGGCGCGTCATCGTCTGGCGCAGCCTCGCGATACCATCCGCCTCGTCCGCCACGACTACGGTGGGCGGCTCGGGCAGCTCGAAGTGTCCGGTGCGGATCGGCGTCGCGTCCATGTCGGCGGCGGCCCGTGCGCCGAAGACGATCGCCTCCAGAAGAGAATTCGAGGCCAGCCGGTTCGCGCCATGCAGCCCGGTCGAGGCGCATTCGCCGGCCACCCACAACCCCGTCAGGGTCGAGCGCCCCTGCGCGTCCGAGGCGATCCCGCCCATGTGATAATGCGCCGCAGGCGCGACGGGGATACCCTCCGTCCGCGGATCGATCCCCGCCGCGCGGCATCCCGCGAACACGGTCGGGAAGCGTTCGGGAAAGGCCGCGCCTACGGCCTTCGTGGCGTCCAGAAACACCCGCCGCCCGGCCTTGATCTCGCGGAAGATGCCGCGCGCTACCACGTCGCGCGGGGCCAGCTCGGCGTCGGGATCCACCGCCGGCATGAAACGCTCGCCCCTGTCGTTCACCAGAACAGCGCCTTCGCCGCGCAGCGCTTCCGTCGCCAGCGGCGCGGGGTCGCGCCCCACATCCAGCGCGGTCGGATGAAACTGCACGAATTCCGGGTCGGCGATCACCGCGCCGGCATTGGCCGCCATGGCGATGCCCTGGCCGCGCGCCGTCACAGGATTGGTCGTCACGGCGTAAAGCCCGCCCGAACCGCCCAGCGCGAACAGCACCGCGTCGGCCGTCACCGCGAACAGCTTGCCGTTGGCGTCGCGCGCCCACACGCCCCTCGCGCGCCCGTCCACCATAATTAGCTGCGTCGCGCGCAGACCCTCAATCACTTTGATGTCGCCGCGCGCCCGCACGGCCTTCGCTAGCGTCTCCATGATTGCCGCGCCGGCCTGATCGCCCTTCACGCGCACGATCCGGCGGCGGCTGTGCGCGGCCTCGCGGCCCAGCACCAAGCCGCCCGCCGCATCGCGGTCGAACGGTGCACCCAGCTTCACCAGATCCTCGATCCGCGCTGCTGCTTCCTCGGTGACGATCCGCGCGATGGCTTCGTCGACGATGCCGGCGCCCGCCACCAGCGTGTCCGCGACCTGCAGGGCAGGTGTATCGTCCGCGCCCATCGCCGCCGCGATGCCGCCCTGCGCCCAGAACGACGAGGCGCCCGAGCCGATAGGCGAGCCGGCCAGAATCGTCACCGGCCGCACCTGGAACTTCAGCGCCGCGAACAGCCCCGCAAGGCCGGCGCCCACCACCAGAGCCGGCCCCGCGTCGATGATCTCGATCTCGCGCATGGCGGTTACGCGGCCCTGGTTCGCGCCTTGGGCGGGCCGACGCGCAGCATGTTCTCCACCGCCTGCCGGGCCCGCGCGGCCACCGCCGGATCGACCAGCACTTCATGCGTCATGGTCTGAAGCGAATGCAGGATCTTCGGCAGCGTGATGCGCTTCATGTGCGGGCACAGATTGCAGGGCCGCACGAACTCCACGTCCGGCAGGTTCGCGGCGACGTTGTCGCTCATCGAACACTCTGTCACCATCACCACGCGCTTGGGGCGTTTGTCGGTGACATAGCCGATCATCGCGCTGGTCGAACCGGCGAAGTCGGCTTCGGCGATCACTTCCGGCGGGCATTCGGGATGGGCCAGAACGATCACCCCGGGATGCGATTTGCGGAACGCCTTCACGTCGTCGGCGGTGAAGCGTTCATGCACCTCGCACGATCCGGCCCAGGTCAGAACCTCCACATCGGTCTGCCGCGCCACATTCGCCGCCAGATACTGGTCGGGGATCATAAAGACGCGCGGCACGCCCAGCGATTCAACCACGTCCACGGCGTTGGACGAGGTGCAGCAGATGTCGCTCTCGGCCTTCACCGCGGCCGACGGGGTGACCTCGGTGACGATCGGCACGCCCGGCAAACGCTCGC
>JAPUEF010000142.1 GCA_027492655.1 Alphaproteobacteria bacterium
TTCGAGGGCGGGCATGAAGCCTGACAATGAGAGGGCCGCGCCGTCCCATTCGGCTTGGAAGCGTTAGGTGGGGGGCGCGCCGGGCGCGGAGGGCGGCGCGCCGAACGCCGCCTCGACACGGCGGACGCCGAAAACCGCCGCGGCGGCGAGGGCGGCGTCGGCCGCGGCCGCGTCACGGGCGGGGCCGGTGAGGGTAAGCGTGCGGCCATGGGCGGCCGGGTGGGCGTTGGAAATGCCGGCGGCGGCCAGTGAGGCGGCCGCGCGGGTCTCAAGGTCGCGCTCGATGCCGGGCGCAGTGGTCCAGATGCCGATGAGGGCGAGCAGCGCGAGGAGGATCGCGGCGATGCCGACGATCCAGGCCTGGGTGCGCGGCGCGCCCTCCACCCCCGGCCCTTAGCGCGGGGCCATGCGGATGCCGCCGTCGAGACGGACATCTTCGCCGTTGAAGTACGGGTTGCGGATCATCTCCAGCGCCAGGCCGGCATATTCCGACGGATCGCCGAGGCGCGACGGGAACAGAACCTGCGCGCCCAGCTTCTGGACGAACTCGGGGCCGCCGGCCTGCATCAGCGGGGTGTTGAAGAGGCCCGGCAGGATGGTGTTCACGCGGATGCCTTCCTGCGCGAGGTCGCGGGCGATCGGCAACGTCATGCCGACGACGCCGCCCTTCGAGGCAGAATAGGCGGCCTGGCCGATCTGGCCGTCCTCAGCCGCCACCGAGGCGGTGTTGACGATCGCGCCGCGCTCGCCGGTCGAGAGCGGGTCGAGCGTCAGCATGCCGACGGCGGAGTGGGCGATGCAGCGGAAGGTGCCGACCAGGTTGATCTGGATGATGCGGTCGAACTGATCGACCGGGAAGTTCTTGAGCGTGCCGTCCTTGGAGCGCGAGGCGGTCTTGAAGGCGTTGCCGGTGCCGGCGCAGTTGATCAGCGCGCGCTCCTGGCCGTTGGCGTCGCGGGCGCGCTTGAAGCCCTCGATGACGCTCTCTTCCGAGGTCACATTCACGTTGCAGTAGATGCCGCCGATCTCGCGGGCGACCTTCTCGCCCTTGTCGGCGTTCATGTCGAAGATGGCGACGCGGGCGCCGTTCTTGGCGAGCGCGCGGGCGGTGGCTTCGCCCAGACCCGACGCGCCGCCGGTGACGACGGCCGAAATATTGGCGTTGATTTCCATGTCTCTCTCCCCAGAACCCAGGTTTTTGGATGGTGATGAATATCGTTGAGGCGGGCGGGCTTAGCAGATCGACGCGCGAGGGTTAAGGGGGCGTCATGCCCGCGTCGTCACGCCGCCCCAATTCCGACGCAGCGCCCATGTTCAAGATAGGGCCGATGCGGCATAAACAGACCGCCAATCGCTTGCCGGGGTTCGCTTTTCCCATGTCTTTTCCTGTTCGACGCCTGACCTTGGCCCTGGTCGCCGGCTCGGCGCTTGGCGGTCTGCCCGCCGCCGCCGCGCAGCTTTACGGAACGGAAGTCGTGCAGCAGGCGACGATCCGCTTCTACGACCTGAACGGATCGGACCTGTCGGGCTGGCAGATGGTGACGCCGCTGACCTGGGTGGGCACCTATGCGATCGCGCCGGGCTGGGACGCGGATGTGAGCCTGAAGACGGCGTGGATTTTCGCCGAAGCCGATTATTTCGGAACCGACGCCGATTATTCGGGGCTGAGCGATTCCATCGCGGGCGTGACGCTGAGCTATAGCGGGGCGAAGAGCTGGCAGCCCTTCTTCACGCTGGATTTCAACCTGCCGACCGGCAAGTCGGCGATCGATTACAGGGAAACGCTGACGCTGGCCGATCCCGATCTGGTGGATCTGGCGCGCTATGGCGAGGGCTTCAACACCAACGCCTCGGCGGGCGCGAGCTTCTTCCTGTCGCCGGAATGGACGCTGACGACGGCGTTGGGGTTCAACGTGCGCGGCCAGTACAAGCCGTTCGCGGGATCGGGCGATATGCTGGAGCCGGGCGACCAGCTGACCGCGCTGGTGCGGGCGCAGTATCTGACCGAGCGCTATTTCGTCTCGCTGCAACTGCGCTATCGCCACGAGACGGTGACGCAGCTGAGGGACGAGGAGTATGTGAAGCCCGGCGACCGCCTGGAGCTGAAAGGCGAGGCCGCCTATCAGCTGGATGCGGCCTCGACGATCTCGCTGCTGGCCTCGTGGTCGTGGTGGGAGAAGAACGCCTATTACGATTTCTTCGCCGATGCGGCGGTGAAGGAAGCGACCAATTCCAACGGCGATGTCTATTACGGCGAACTGAAATACCAGCGCGATCTGGGCGCGGTCGATCTGCGCGCCTTCGCATCGGTGAAGCGCCGCACGACCAACGACTACGACACGATCGATTTCCGCTTCCGCCCCGAACGGACGGTGTGGCGCATCGGCGCTTCGATCGACTGGGCGCTGAGCGATGCGACGGCGCTGACCTTCGGCGCGAGCGGCGGCCAGGTGATCGACGATCCGTCGCTTTTCTCCGGCGAGGTGGTGTGGGCCAACTGGTCCCTGACCGCCGGCGCCAGCTTCTCGTTCTGAGGCGCATGCCATGATCCGCTCTTTGCCCCTTCTTCTGGCCGCCACGCTGGCTCTGGCGCCGTTGGCCGCCGCGCAGACCGTCGGCGAAATCGCCGAGGTGCAGAACGCCGCGTGGCGCACGCCGCCGGATGCGGCGCGGCTGGACGCCCGCAAGCTGGACCCCGTGGTGCGCGACGAGGCGCTGGAGACCGGCGCGGCGTCGGGCCTGCTGGTGAGTTTCGCCGACGGGTCGGAGCTGACGCTGGGCGAGAACGCCAGCGCGGTGGTGGATGAATTCACGTATGCCGGACCGGAAAGCGGCTCGTCGTCGATCAGCGTGGTGAAGGGCGTGTTCCGCTGGATCTCGGGCGCGATCCCCGAGGAGCGGGTGGAGATCAACACGCCCAAGGCGGCCATCGGCGTGCGCGGCACCGAGATTTTCGTGATCGTGGCGGCGGACGGGTCGAGCCTGTTCCTGACCGATCAGGGCGAGATTTCAGTGACCTCGCGCGTCACCGGCGAGCAGGTGATCGTGCCGGCGGGGTTTCAGGTTTCGGTCGGCGCGGATGGACGGCTGAGCGAGGTGAGCGAGGCCGGCGACGGCAGCGTCGTTCCCGCCGGACTGCCCGTGCCGCAGAAGCTTCTGCCCTCGCGCGCCGCATCGGCCGGGGGCAAGGCGTCGGACGGCTATCAGAAGAGCGCGAGCCTGGAAGGCGGCGAGCAGCATGCCTCGCTGGCCGATTATCTGGTGTGGGAAGAGACGCTGGACCCCAATCGCCGGATGAACGGAATGGGCGCGGATATCGCCCGGACGCGCGCGGTGGCGGATCTGACGGAAGATACCTCGGCGCTGCGGTCGGGTGCGGGCCGCTCGGTGCGCCGTCCGATGGAGGAGGACCGCCAGAACGGGCAGCCGGATATCTACGACAATCGCAGCGGTCCCTGAGGGCGCGGCAAGCGCGCCGGCGCCGTCAGCGGATGAGCCAGCGGAAGGCGTGAGCGATGGCGGCGCGGCCTTCGGCTTCGACGGGCGTGCCGTGCGCCATGACGAGCTTGCGGCACGGCCAGGCGAGGATGCGCCGGAGCGCGGCGCGCGCGGCGCGGCGGTTGGTGAAGGCGGCGCGGAATTTGCGCGGCACGGTGGGCTGCGGCGTCACCATGAGGTCGAGCCGGGCGATGACGGCGCGCCAGCCGGTGAACCAGCCCTTTGGAAATTGCTGGATGAGATCGGTGAACAGCACCGTGCCGCTGGGCTTGTGGAAGAACACGGTTTCGGTGGCGATGAGGTTGCCGGTGACGATCACCTGATCGACGCTTTCGGCCCATTCCCGGGCGGGCGCGTCGGCGATCTCCGCGTCGAAGGCGATCGTTTTCCTCGCCTTGATCAGGGCGGGCAGGCCGTGCAGCCGCGCCGCCGGGAACGCCTGTTTCCAGGCGGCGATATGGAGATCGTGCAGCGTGTTCGGCGCGACGATATGAGCGACCGGACCCAGCGCGGCGACGGCGTTCCGCAGGGCCTCGGTGAGGGCGACAGGCGACCAGACGAAAAGGCCGCCATCCGCGAGGCGGATGATCGCCATGCGCGTGGGATAGCGGAAGCCTGCGACGGCGACGGGCTGCGCGCCTTCGGCGAGCCAGATGTCGGGACCGAACGGGGTGAGCATGGGCGGGGCTCCGGCGCGGTGAGGCCCGGCGTTTTAAGGCGGGGGGACCGGGGACGACAAGCCGGACGGTTCCGATCCAATCCGTGCGGAAAACTGGTAGAGCTGGTTCCGAACGCTTCTGCGAAGGACGGGTCATGGACGTGCAGCAGGCCCGGCGGGCTTTTGTTTTCATCTTCTGCACGCGGTTGCTGGATGCGATCAGCTTCGGGCTGATCATGCCGGTGATGCCCGAATTGCTGATGGAGGTCGGCAGGATGTCGCTGGCCGATGCGACGCGGATCGGCGGCTGGCTGTTCATCACCTATGCCGCGCTGCAGTTCCTGTTCGGGCCGCTGATGGGCGCGCTGAGCGACCAGTTCGGGCGGCGGCCGATCATCTTCCTGTCGCTGATCGCCTTCGCCGCCGACTATGTGCTGCTGGCCGTCGCGCCGACGCTGCTGTGGCTGTTCGTGGGCCGGGCCATCGCCGGGGTGGCGGGCGCGGTCTATGCGCCCGCCAACGCCTTCGCCGCCGACATCACGCCGCCCGAGCAGCGCGGCAAGATGTTCGGCCGGCTGGGCGCGGCGTTCGGTCTGGGCTTCATCATCGGCCCGGCGCTGGGCGGTTTGGTCGGCGAGCTGGGGCCGCGTGCGCCGTTCGTGCTGGCGGCGGGCCTGAGCGCCGCCAATCTGATCTTCGGATATCTGGTGCTGCCGGAATCGCTTCCCGTGGAGCGGCGGCGGAAGCTGGAATGGCGGCGCGCCAATCCGCTGGGCGGGCTGCTGGCGCTGGGCCGCTATGGCGGGGTGATCGGGATCATCCTGACCTATTTCCTGTTCTCGCTGGCCTTCAACGTCTATCCCGGCACCTGGTCGTATTATGCCGAGGCGAAGTTCGGCTGGTCGTCCTCGATGATCGGGCTGTCGCTGATGTGCACGGGCACGTTCATGGCGCTGGTGCAGTTCGTGCTGACCGGCCCGATCATCGCGCGGCTGGGCGAGGGCAGAACCGCTCTGCTGGCGATGAGCGTGGCGATCGGCGGCTGCATCGCCTATGCGCTCATTCCCTTCGGATGGATGGTGTTCATCGTGCAGCCGCTGGTCTCGCTGCAGGCGCTGATCTTCCCCAGCATCAACGCGCTGATCAGCCGCCGGGTGGCGGCGACCGAGCAAGGCGCGCTGCAGGGCGTGATGGGCTCGATGACGGCGCTGGGCTCGGTGTTCGGGCCGGTGATGCTGACGCAGACCCTGGCCCATTTCACCGAGGCCGGGGCGCCGATCTATTTTCCCGGCGCGGCCTTCGCGCTGGCGGGCATCCTGATGGCGGTGAGCCTCGTGGCGCTGAGCCTGGAGCTTGGCCGTCAGGCCCGCGGCGCGGCGCGGGCCTGAGGCGGGAGCGGGGTTTCAGGCCGCCTGGTGGGCGCGGGCGGCGGCGAGCTCGGCTTCCAGATCTTCGATACGCTGCCGGATTTCGGCCGGCGCGGCGTCGGCCTCGGCTCGGGGCGTGGGCGCGGCGTCCGTTTCGCCGGGCGTTTCATCAGGCGCGCCGGGCGCGTCTGTGTCGTGGGCCGGCTCGTCCGGCGCGGCCTGTTGCGCGGGGGTGTCATCGAGGACGGTCGCGGCTTGAGAGCCGGCGTCGTACACGGTGACGATGACGGCCGCATCTTCGGCGCCGTCCGCCGTCTCGCCGTCGCGGCCATCGGCGGCGGCGATCCCGTCGTCCTCGTCGTCGTGCTCATCGGCATCCGGCAGGTCGTCGAAATCGGACGCCGAAGCGATCATCTGGCGGAGCGCGCCTTCGAAGAGCTGCAGCGCGCGCGCTTCGGGGGTGTTGTCGTTGAGCAGTTCGACGGAGCCGCGAAAGGCCGAGAAGCCGTCGAGATCGAGATGGCCGGCATGCGTGCTGGAGGCGACGAGCGCCAGCGCCGCGTCGAGCCCTTCAAGGGCGCGGTGTTCGGGCGTTTCGGCGAGGCGGCCTTTGAGGGCGCGGTGCATATCTTCGAAGACAGCGAGCGCCTCGGCGTAGCGGATGCGCTCGCCGCGCTCGGTCGTGTCGGAACTGGGGAATTGCGCTTCGCGACTCATGTGACCCTCCTTCGGATGGAGCGGTCAGGCTTGCGCGGGCGTTTGGCGGATCGATTACGCTTCGATGCGCTTTACGAAAATCTCACGTGAAGGCTTGGATTCAACGCCATGAAAAAAGCGCCGCCGCATCGCTGCGACGGCGCTTTTCCGGCTGGTGCGAAGGTTCAGATGCGCTCGATGATGATGGCGGGGGCCATGCCGCCGGCGGCGCACATGGTGACGAGGCCGCGCTTGAGGTCGCGGCGCTCCAGCTCGTCGAGCACGGTGCCGATGAGGATCGAGCCGGTGGCGCCGATCGGGTGGCCGAGGGCCATCGCGCCGCCGTTCACGTTGACCTTGTTACGGTCGAGCTTGAGGTCGCGGATGAATTTTTCCGCGACGACCGCGAAGGCCTCGTTGATCTCGAACAGGTCGATGTCGTCGAGCGTGAGGCCGGCCTTCTCCAGCACCTTGCGGGCGGCAGGGACGGGGGCGTTCAGCATCAGCGTCGGGCTGTCGCCGACATTGGCGGTGGCGACGACGCGGGCGCGCGGCTTCCAGCCCTGCTTCTTCGCATAGTCGGGCGAGGCGAGCAGCAGCGCCGCCGAGCCGTCGACGACGCCCGACGAATTGCCGGCATGGTGGACGTGCTTGATCTTGAGGTCGGGATAGACCTTGCGGATCAGACCCGCGAGCGTGGTGCCGTCAGCATCGATCGGCACTTCGGCGATCGCTTCGAAGGACGGCTTCAGCGCGGCGAGGCCTTCCAGCGTGGTCTGGGGACGGGGGAATTCCTCGCGGTCGAGGGCGAGCGAGCCGTCCTCGCGATAGACCGGCACGAGGCTCTTCCTGAAGTGGTCGCCCTTGATGGCGGCGTCGGCGCGCTGCTGGCTGACATAGGCGAGCTCGTCCAGCGCCTCGCGCGGGATTCCTTCCAGCGTGGCGATGGCGTCGCCGCAAATGCCCTGATGCGACTGGGGATGGCGGGCGCGGAGGCGCGGATTGCCGCCGTCCATCAGCTGCGGCCCGGCCGAGGGGTTCGCGGTGGAGGCGGTGTAGGACATCATCTCGGTGCCGCCCGCGATGACGAGGTCTTCCAGGCCCGACATGATCATGCCGGTGGCGAAGTTCACCGAGGTGATGCCCGAGCCGCAGAAGCGGTCGAGCGTGACGCCCGACGAGCGCACGTCATAGCCGGCGTCGAGCGCCGACATGCGGCCGAGATCGCCGCCCTGCTTGCCGCGCTGGGAGCTGGTGCCCCAGATGATGTCATCGACTTCTTCGGTCTTGATGTTGTTGCGTTCGGCGAGGGCTTTCAGCACCGTCGCGCCGAGCTGCTGGGGGTGGATGTCGGCCAGCGCGCCCTTGCCCACTTTGCCGATGCCGCGCGGCGTGCGCACCGCGTCGATGATCCAAGCTTCTGACATGACTTGCGTTTCCTCGTCGTTGTAATGAATGCGGCGAACGAGAGACCCATGACGCGCGAAATGCAAGTGTCCGCAAGGGAAAGCAGATGACCGAAGCGTCAACCTCGCGGCCGTTCGCGGCGGTGATCGGGGCGGGACCGGCGGGCCTGTTCGCGGCGGAGAGGCTGGCGGCGGCGGGGATGCGCGTGTGCGTGTTCGAGCGCATGCCGTCGGCGGCGCGCAAGTTCCTGATGGCGGGACGCGGCGGGCTGAACCTGACGCATTCGGAGCCGCCGGCGGGTTTTCTCGGTCGGTATGGCGCGGCGCGGGACTGGCTGGAGCCGAGCCTTCGCGCCTTTCCGCCGGAAGCCTTGCGGGCGTGGGCGGACGGGCTGGGCGCGGCGACGTTCACCGGAAGCTCGGGACGGGTGTTCCCGAAAGCGATGAAGGCCTCGCCCTTGCTGCGCGCCTGGCTGGCGCGGCTGAACGATCTGGGCGTGACGCTGCGGCCCGGCATGACATGGCAGGGCTGGGATCGCGACGGCGCGCTGCGCTTCGCGGGCGGCGAGGCGGTGCGGGCCGACGTGACGGTGCTGGCGCTGGGCGGGGCGAGCTGGCCGAGGCTGGGCGCGGATGGCGGATGGGCGGAGACGCTGCGCGCGAAGGGCGTCGCGGTGACGCCGTTCCGGGCGGCCAATGCCGGGTTCGATGTGGCATGGAGCGCGCGTTTTGCGGGGCGGTTCGCGGGCGCGCCGCTGAACGGCGTGACGCTGCGGTTCGGGGCGATGGCGCAGCGCGGCGAGGCGATGGTGACGCGCTATGGCCTTGAGGGCGGGGCGATCTATGCGCTGTCGGCGGCGCTGCGCGAGGCGATCGCGCGGGACGGGGCGGCGGACATCCATGTCGATCTGCGGCCGGAGATGAGCGAGGCGGCGCTGGCCGCCCGGCTGAGGCGGCCGATGGCGGGACAAAGTCTGTCCAACGTGCTGCGCAAGGCCGTGGGCCTGTCGCCGGTGGCGGTGAACCTGATGCGCGAGGCGGGCGATCTGCCGCGCGGGGCGGACGGGCTGGCGGCGCGGATCAAGGCGGCGCCGGTGCGGCTGACGGCGATGCAGGGCCTTGCGCGCGCGATTTCGAGCGCCGGGGGGATCGCCCGGGACGAGGTGGACGAGGGCTTTCAGCTGAAGCGGCTGCCGGGCGTTTTCGCGGTTGGCGAGATGCTGGACTGGGAAGCTCCGACCGGCGGCTATCTGCTGCAGGCATGTTTCGCGACGGCCCATGCCGCCGCGTCAGGTGCGCTGAAGGTACTTGGCGCGCGCGCGGGCAGAGCGTAGAGAGCGCGTCGCGGACGTTCGCGTCCGCATGATTTCGCACCGGTGCCCGAGAGGGCTCGACGGGAATGCAGTGCGGGGGCGACCCCAAATCTGCGGCTGTCCCTGCAACTGTGAGCGGCGAGTGCGATGCGCTTCGTGATCCGGGTTTCCGGATCGCAGCCACTGGAACGTTTTTCGTTCTGGGAAGGCCGCGCATCGCATGACGACCCGCGAGCCAGGAGACCGGCCGGCGCGGGTCGCTCTTTGCTTTGGGCCAGGAGAAGCCCGAGGCGCGGGATTCCGTCTGAGCGACGAAGCGGCGGGGGCCGCACCGGGTTTCACGCGGGCGCGCAGGCGTCCGTCTGCGTGGGGCCGGGCCGCGTTTGCGGAGGCCCCTGTCAGGTCGTTCAGACGCCCTGAGGGGGACTATCCCGATGCGACTGCTGATTTCCGTTTCCACCCTGGCGCTGGGCGCCGCTCTTTCGATGCAGGCCGTCGCCGAAGAGGCGAAGAGCGACGAGGAAGTGATCGTCACCGCCAGCCGCGCCAAGCCCGTGCCGCAGAAGCAGTATGGCGGTTCCGCCACCGTCATCTCGGCGCTGGATCTCGACCTGCGCCAGACGCGCATCGTCTCGGACGTGCTGCGCGACATTCCGGGCGTGTCGGTGAACCGCTCGGGCGGGGTCGGCGGCGTGACCCAGATCCGCATGCGCGGCACCGAAGCCAACCACACGCTGGTGCTGATCGACGGCATCGAGGCGAGCGACCCGTATCAGGGCGAGTTCGATTTCGCGACGCTGATCGCCGACGACGTGGCGAGCATCGAAGTGCTGCGCGGCCAGCAGAGCGCGCTCTACGGTTCGGACGCGATCGGCGGCGTGATTTCGTATCGCACGGCTTCGGGCCGCGAAGCGCAGGGCCTGCGCGGCCGTATCGAGGGCGGCTCGTTCTCGAGCTTCGCCTCGACGCTGCGTTATGGCGGCTACGAGGGCGGTCTCGATTACGCGATCAGCGCCGCCTACAACTCGACCGAAGGCTCGCCGACCGCGCGCTTCGGATCGCGCGATGTCGGGGGCAAGAATTTCGCGCTGTCGGGACGCTTTGAATACGAAGCGAGCGATGTCCTGACGCTGAGAGCGTTGGCGCGCTATGCCTTCACCGAGGCCGATACCAATAAGCAACTCTATGCGCCGGCCGATCCGCTCAACGGCTTCATCATCGACGGCGACGGGCTCTACCAGAACCGCACGCTGATGGGGTTGGTCGGCGCGGACCTGAAGCTGCTGGACGGCGCGTGGACGCACTCGCTGACCCTGCAGGGCGTGGACAGCGACCGCGAGACTTTCGCGGGCGGGCTTCAGGATTATTCCTACAAGGGCAGCCGGGTGAAGGCGTCCTATGTGACGGCCTATACCTTCGGCACAGACGATCTGCAGCACACGCTGACCGGCGCGATCGACTGGAAGCGCGAAACCTTCCGCAACACAACGCCCTATTACTCGGGCAATGTCGTGGAAGGCCATGCGCTGCTGAACACCGGCTTCGTCGCCTCGTACGATCTTCTGGCGGGCGATGCGTTCGGGTTCGGCGCGTCGGTGCGTTACGACGAGAACGACATCTTCAGGAACGCGACGACGTGGCGCGTGCAGGCGAGCTATGCCTTCGACAGCGGCACGCGGCTGCACGCCGCCGGCGGCAGCGGCATCAAGGCGCCGGGCGTGTTCGAACTGTGGGGCTTCTTCCCCGATTTCTTCACGGGCAATCCGAATCTGAAAGCGGAGCGTTCGGAAGGCTGGGAAGCGGGCATCGAACAGAGCTTCCTGAACGGTAATGCGAAGATCGACGTCACTTATTTCGACAACGCGCTGACCGACGAGATCGCGACCGTCGGCTTCCCCTCGACCCCGATCAATCTGGCGACCGACTCGACCCAGAAGGGTGTGGAAGTGTCTGCACAGGCGATCATCGACGCCAACTGGCGCGTCTTCGCGACTTATACCTGGCTGGACGCCAAGCAGTCCGGTGTGGAGGAGGTGCGCCGTCCGGAGCATTCGGGCAGCTTCAACCTGTCCTATCTGGCGGATGAGGATCGGTGGAGCGCGACGCTGACCGTGCGCTACAACGGGCAGATGACGGACTCGAACTTCACCAATTTCGGACCGTATCCGGCGCAGCTGGACAGCTTCACGTTGGTCAATCTGGGTGGCGATTACCGCCTGACCGACAAGGTGCGCGTCTATGCCCGGGTCGAGAACCTGTTCGACGAAAAATACGAAGAGGTCTTCACCTATGTCTCGCCGGGCCGGGCGTTCTATGCCGGCCTGCGCGCAGGCTTCTGAGTGCGGGCGCTCGGCCTGAGCCTCATCGCCGCCGGCGTGATCGCCGGCGCGGCGGAGCTTGCGGCCGGGCCATCCCTTCCTCCGCACGATGCGGCGGCGGCCAGACCGCCGTCGCATCCGCTGCGGGTGATGTCGCTCAATCAATGCGCCGACCAGATCGTTCTGGCGCTGTTGCCGCCGGAGCGGATCACCTCTGTCACCTGGCTCAATCGCGATCCGCTGACCTCGCGGATGGTCGCGGAGGCAGAGCGGGTGGGCGTCAATCACGGACAGGCCGAAGAGGTGCTGGCGCAACGGCCCGATCTCGTCGTCACCGGCGTCTATACGACCGGCGCGCTGAAGGTGATGCTGCGGCGGCTTGGCATTCCTGTCTATGAGGCCCAAACGCCGGAATCGTTTCCGGCGATCCGCGCGGTGACGCGAGCGCTGGCCGAGGTGCTGGATGCGAAGGACGCCGCCGAGCCGCTGATCGCAGCGATGGATGCGCGGCTGGCGGCTGCGGCGCGGAACCCGACGCATCTGCGCGTCGCGGCGTGGGACGGCGGTGGTTATGCGCCGGGCGTCGGCACGCTCTATCACGAAATTCTGGTCGCGGCGGGGGCGGTGAACGTCGCCGCGGAGGATGGCGTCAGCCAGTTCGCCGAATTCGACGCCGAGGCGGTGATTGAGACCGCGCCGGACGTTCTGGTGCAGGGCGTCGATCGCGCCGATGCGCCGGGGCTGCGGCGTCAGGCGGAGCGTCACCCGCTGGCGCGCAGCTACTACGCCGATCGCACCGTCACCGTGCCGCAATGGGCCTATGTCTGCGGCACGCCGTATTCGGCGGAGGCGGTGACGGTGCTGGCCGAGGCGTTCGCCGAGATGAAAGGGAAGGGGCTGGATACGCCGCCCTTCGCGTGGCGATGAGCGGACGGCTTCTCAATATCGGATTGTTCGTGGTTCTGGTCGCGATGGCGCTGGCCTCGCTGCTGGCCGGGCGGGTGTGGCTGCCGCCGGCAGACGTGATCGCCGCGCTGTCTGCGCCGGACGATACGCTGGCCGGGCTGATCGTCAGCGAGCTGCGTCTGCCGCGCTTGATCCTGGCGGTCGCGGTCGGCGCCTCGCTGGGGCTTTCGGGCGCGGTGCTGCAGGGTCTGCTGCGCAATCCGCTGGCCGAAGCCGGCCTGCTGGGCGTTTCGACGGGCGCGGCGCTGGGCGCGGTGATCGCGATCTATTACGGGCTGACGGCGCATTTCGCGCTGGCGACGCCGCTGCTGGGGCTGGTCGGCGGGTTCATCGCGGCGGCGCTGGCCTTCGCGCTGTCGCGCAGCGGGGGCACGCTGGCGCTGATTCTGGCGGGCGCGGCGGTGTCGTCGGTTGCAGGGGCGGGCTTGGCGCTGGCGTTGAACCTGGCGCCCAACCCCTACGCAGCGTTCGAGATCACGACCTGGCTGCTGGGATCGTTGTCGGACCGGACCTGGGATCATGTCTGGCTGGGCCTGCCGTTCATGGCTGTCGGTTGCGGGATGCTGTTCCTGATCGGCCCGTCGCTGGATGCGTTGGCGCTGGGTGAGGCGCAGGCCGAGAGTCTTGGCGTGAACCTCAAGCGGGTGCGGTTGACGGCGCTGGCCGGAACCGCGATGGCGGTCGGCGCGGCGACGGCGGTGACCGGCGCGGTGGGGTTCATCGGGCTGGTCGCGCCGCATCTGGTGCGGCCCTTTGTCGGCTATCGTCCGGGCCGCGTGCTGGTGCCCTCGGCGCTGCTGGGCGCGGTGCTGCTGCTGGCGGCGGACGTGACCTCGCGGCTTATTTCCTACAACACCGAGATCAAGCTGGGCGTCATCACCTCGATCATCGGCGCGCCGTTCTTCCTGTTTCTGGTTCTTTCGATGCGGAGGCGCGCGCCATGAGCGGCCTCGTCGCGAGCGGTCTGGAGCTGACGCGCGGGAAGAAGCGCATTCTGGCGGGCGTCTCGGCCGCCTTCGCGCCCGGCAGCTTCACGGCGGTGATCGGGCCGAACGGGGCGGGCAAGTCGACGCTGATGGGCGTTCTGGCCGGGCTGCTGAAACCCGATGCAGGCGACGTGACGCTGGACGGCACGAAGCTGGCGCAGCTGTCGCCGCGCGGGCTGGCGAAGCGGCGGGCTTATCTGCCGCAGAACCCGCGCGCCGAATGGCCGATCAGCGTGGAGCGTCTGGTGGCGCTGGGCCTGACGCCGCAGCTGCCGTTCTTCGGCGACGTGGCGCCGGACGAGAAGGCGAAGGTGAGCGCGGCGCTCGTCGCGTGCGATCTGACGGCGCTGAAGGATCAGCAGGCGACGACGCTGTCGGGCGGCGAGCTGGCGCGCGCCATGCTGGCGCGGGCGATCGTCGGCGACCCGGAGTATCTGCTGGTCGATGAGCCGACGGCGGGGCTCGATCCGCGCCATGCGCTGGACGCGATGTCGCGGCTGAAGGCGCGCGGCGAGGCAGGGCGCACGGTGGTGGCGGCGGTGCACGATCTGGGGCTGGCGCTTGGCCACGCGACCCGGGTGATCGCGCTGCGGGGCGGCAAGGTGCTGGCGGATGTTGTGGCGGCGGCGGTCGATGCCGCGCTGCTGAAGGCGCTCTATGACGTCGACGCCCGCATCGTGCGGGACGAGGCGGGCGTGAGCGTCAGGTATCTGTAGGTCTGCGTCAGAGCCCAAGTGGATGGTCAGAGAGCCATTCCGAATGGCGGCTTTTTAGCTGGGCGACCGCTGCCGAATTGGGCAAGAACACATCGATGCCTCCGTCGTACGGGGTGAATATGGCACCGTCGTTTCCCATCCAAAGAGTGGGTCCAGCCTGGTCATCAGCTATTGCAAGTAGCAGGCGATCAAAGCGACCTGAGCTCCATTCAGCCCTCCCGGCATGCACGCGCCAAGGAGTATCCGGCTCTCTGTCTGGATCGTCGTCGTCTGCTCCGTCTGCTTCGAGAAACTCAAAGGCGTAGGCCAAGCCATACTCTCTCGTCGCCCAGTACCGGTCGTACAGATATGCAGGGATTACTCCGTCAGGCAGAGTCCAATGCGCCTGCACCAACCAGCATGGCGTGTTCCCAAGCACTTCGGCAGCTAGCGTGTTTTGTCGTGCGAGGATCGTTGCGTACTCACCATCCGTGTCGGCATGGCGTTTCGATTGGGGGAGAGAATGGAACCGAATCCAGTTCTCCGCGCCACCATTCCGCAACATCCATCGAAGCGGTGGGTGATTTGGATAGAAGCGTGTCCAAGCCTCTCTAAATTCCATCATTTGACAAACCTGGCTTGAAGATCGAACGGACGTGAGTCGATGTATGCGGCGCTGACGAAGGTTCCTTATGACATCTACGCCCGCATCGTGCGGGACGAGGCGGGCGTGAGCGTCAGGTATCTTTGAGGCGCGGCCTCAGATCGGCCAGCCGTCTTCCCGGTAGGCGGAGCGCCAGAACAGATATTCGAGCCGCGTCGCGGCGGTGAAGGCGGCGTGCATCTTCGCCAGCGTGGCGGGCGCGGCGGCGGACGCGGCTTCGTCGGTCGCGGCGATCATCGCGGCGACGGCGGCGTGGAAATCCTCGCCCGCATAGGTATCGATCCAGCTTTGATAGGGATTGGGACGTGCGGCGCGCGCGAGAATATCGCGCCCGATCTCGGCATAGATCCAGAAACAGGGCAGCAGCGCGGCGAGGCCGACCGCGTGGTCTTCATTATAGGCCGTGGCGAGAAGATAGCTGACATAGTGCTGGCAGGCGGGCGTCGGCTCAGCGGCCTCGAAGTCGGCCGCCGAGATGGCGAAATCGCGCATGAAGCCGGCATGGAGCGAACGCTCCACCACGATGGCGGTTTCGGCGGCGCGGGCGAACTGGACGATGCGGTCGGGATGCGGCGCCTTCGCGGCGGCGATGGCGCGCGCCCGGCCGAAGCCGATGAGATAATGCGCGTCCTGAACGATGTAGTGGGCGAACCGCGGGCGGGCGAGCGAGCCGGACGCGAGCTCGGCGTTGAAGGGCATGGTGCGGATGGCCTCGTAGCGCGCGGCGTTGCGCGCCCAGGCGTCGGCGGAGAAGGTCATAAGGTCAGGGCCGATAGGGTTTGTAGAAGCTGCCGCCCCAGATGGTCTTGTCGGGGAAGGCCTTGCGGGCCTCGAGTTCGGCGGCGTCGATGATCTCGAGCTTGGCGGGGTCGGCCATGACGGCGAAGAGCGGATCGTCGATCGCCGCGCCTTCCGGCAACTGGCCTTTCAGCTCGATGGCGGCCTTCACGGCTTCCTGCATGCAGGTGCCGGCCTTGTC
>JAPUEF010000143.1:0-818 GCA_027492655.1 Alphaproteobacteria bacterium
GGCGGCGAAAGGCGGTATCGGCCTCATTGGCGTAGCGCGCAGCGGCCAATGCCTGCCCTCGCGCCGCCGGTCCGGATTCGCGCAGAGGCGACGGGGCATTCATGCGGTCAACTTGCCCAATCGCATGCCGCCGTGCAACATGTGCAACACCTTGCAGGGAAACGATTTCTGTCGATGGCCGAAACGATCCGGGGCGGCTTCGTTCTGTGCCTGACCTATCACCTTCCCAATGTCTCGGGCCTCACCATGTCGGCCCATCAGGTGGCGCGCGCGGTTCAGGCGCGCGGCCATGATGTCGCTGTCGTAGCGGGCCGCTCGCCGTCCGATCTGCCGGCGCACGAGATCGTGGACGGGATGGATGTCACGCGCGTGCGCGCCTGGGGGCGGCTCGGCAAGGCGCTGATCATGCCGGGCTATGCCGCCGCGCTGTGGCGCGCCATGCGCGGGCGCGAATTCGTCAACGTGCATTTGCCCAATATGGATGCCGCGATCGTCGCGTTGACCGCGCGCCTGAGAGGACGGCGGCTGATCGTTTCCTATATCAGCTCGATGAGCAAAGCCGGCTTGGGCGCGCGGGTGATGCGGGCGGTGGCGGCGATGAGCCATCTCGTGGCCGGAGCGTTGGCTGAACGCATCGTCGTCGCTTCCGCCGACTATGCCGAACAATCGACGTTCTGCCGTCTCTTCCGCCGAAAAATCGTGTCCGCGCCGCTGCCGATCTGGCTGGAATTGCTGCCCGGCGAAACGCCGCGCCCGCCGGGTACGCGCGCCGCCACGCCGGCGGCGCCGTTCCGCATCGGCTATGTCGGGCGCATCGC
>JAPUEF010000143.1:828-5188 GCA_027492655.1 Alphaproteobacteria bacterium
GAAAAGCCTTGGCGTTCTGCTCGCCGCCATTCCGCGTCTTGCGGAACGGCTGGGGCCGGATTTCACCGTCGATCTCATCGGCCCGGCTGATGCCGTGATCGGCGAGACCGATTGGCGCGACATTCTGGCGGAGGCCGAACGGTCGGGCGGACGTATCCGCCATCTCGGCACGCTGCACGGCGACGCGCTCGCCGCCGCCTATCGCGATCTCGACGTCATGGTGCTGCCTTCCACCGATCGGCTGGAATCGTTCGGCCTGGTGCAGGTCGAGGCGATGTGGCGCGGCGTTCCCTGCGTCGCCAGCGACATGCCCGGCATGCGTTATCCCGTGCAGGCGAGCGGCATGGGCCGCCTTGTCCCGCCGGGCGACGCCCGCGCGCTCGCCGACGCCCTCGCCGATACGCTGCTGCAAGGCCCGCCGCATCATGCGTCGGCGGAGGAGCTGACGCGCCTCTTCGGCACGCAGACCGCGTGCAAGCCGTATCTCGATCTGGTCGGCACGGCGGGGCGATCTGCATGACGCGCCGCCTGCGTACGCTGGTGACGGGCGGGGCCGGGTTCATCGGCGCGCATCTTTGCCGCCGTCTGCTGGACGATGGCCGTCACGTGATCTGCGTCGACAATTTCTCGTCCGGCGCCCGCCGCCATATCGAAGCGCTTCTGGAGCGCGATGATTTCGACTTCATCGAACACGACATCTGCGCGCCGCTGACGCTGGATGTGGACGAGATATACAATCTCGCTTGCCCGGCCTCGCCCGTGCAGTACCAGAAAGAGCCGGTGCAGACGATCCGCACCAATGTGCTGGGCATGATCAACATGCTCGATCTCGCCCATCGCACCGGCGCGAAGATTCTCCAGGCATCGACCAGCGAAGTTTACGGCGATCCGCTGGTGCATCCGCAGACGGAAGCCTATTGGGGCAACGTCAATCCCATCGGGCCGCGCGCCTGCTACGATGAAGGCAAGCGCAGCGCCGAGACGTTATGCTTCGATTATCTCCGCCAGTACGGCGTGCGCATCAAGGTCGCGCGCATCTTCAACACCTATGGCCCGATGATGCGGCCGAATGACGGACGTGTCGTTCCGGCCTTTATTCTGGAAGCGTTGGCGGGAGCGGATATCACGATCTTTGGCGACGGGAAGCAGACCCGCGCCTTCTGCTTCGTCACCGATATGGTCGAAGGACTTGTGCGGCTGATGGCGACCGGCGACGAGGTGACGGGTCCGGTCAATCTGGGCAATCCCACCGAACACACGATCGAGGCGCTCGCCCGCCGAGTTCTCGCGCTGACCGGCGCGTCCTCGCGGCTGACGCTTCTGCCGGCGGCGATCGACGATCCGCGCCAGCGTCTGCCCGACATCGCGCTCGCCGGAAGCGTGCTGGGCTGGTCGCCAGCCGTCGGTCTCGACGACGGGCTTGCGCGCACGATCGACTATTTCCGGGCCGAAGCGGCCATCTGACCCGGCATGCGTCGTCGGGTCGCGGGGCGCGCCGGCCGCGACCGGAGAGATCGACGTCCCCCATTACCTCTTGCGAGGGCGGGCGCTTTTCTGGATAGTAAGTAAGCGCTTATTATGAAACCCGCAGAAGTCAGCAGAACTTCGCGGGCCAGGCCGATAGGGAGGCGACGGCGCGATGGGAGTTGCGATAGCCGGAATCCGGCCGACGCGCCGGCTTGCGCGCGCCTTTGACGACGCCCCGCCCGGCGACGATGCCGCGCAGCGCAGCGTTCTCGGCGGCAAAGGCAAAAGCCTGTTCGACATGACCGCGCTCGGTCTGCCCGTGCCGCCTGGCTTCACCCTGATGACGGATGCGTGTCGGCAATATCTGGATTCCGGCTGGTCAGCCGATATGGACGCTGCGATCAGCGCCGCGCTGCGCGATCTCGAACGGCGCTCGGGCCTCGGCTTCGGCGATCCGGATGCCCCGCTGCTCGTGAGCGTGCGATCCGGCAGCGCCGCGTCGATGCCCGGCATGATGGATACGGTTCTGAATGTCGGCCTGGATGCGCTGACGACGGCAGGCCTCGGTCGCCGTTCCGGGGATACCGCCTTCGCGGCGGATTGCGCCGAGCGGCTGAACCAGTCCTTCGTCAAGGCGGTCGGGACTTCGCCGCCCGAGTGCGTTCAGGCGCAGTTGCGCGGCGCCATCGAGGCCGTGTTCCGGTCCTGGAACAGCGATCGCGCCCGCGCCTATCGCCGGATCGAGGGATTGAGCGACGACGCCGGAACGGCGGTCAACGTGCAGATGATGGTGTTCGGCAATCGCGACGAGCGCTCTGGAACCGGCGTGGTTTTCAGCCGAGACCCGTCGACCGGCGAACCGCGGCTCTATGGCGATGTGCTGTTCCGGGCGCAGGGCGAGGATGTGGTGGCCGGCACGCACGCGACGCTGAGCATCGATGCGCTGAGCGAAATCCTGCCCGACGTCTGGCAGGCGCTCTGCGGCCATGTGCGCACCATCGAACGCCACTATCGCGATCTGGTGGAGGTTGAGTTCACGATCGAGTCCGGCCGACTATGGATTCTACAGGCACGCGTCGGCAAGCGGAGTCCCCGCGCAGCGCTCCGCATCGCCCATGACATGGCGCTGGACGCGGATTTCCCCGTATCCCGCACCGAAGCCGTCGGACGGGTCGGCGATATCCTGTCGGCGGTCTCGTTCCACAAGCGTCGCGGCGCGCCGCCGCCCGTTCTGGCGCGCGGTCTTGCGGCGTCCCCCGGCATCGCGGTGGGTATGCTCGTGACACGGAGCGAGGACGCCGTCTTTCAGGCGGCGTCGGGGCAGTCCGTCATCCTCGCCCGGCCGGAAACGTCGCCATCCGACGTTGAAGGCATCGCGGCGGCGGCCGGTCTTCTCACCGCGCGCGGCGGCTTCGCAAGCCATGCCGCCGTGGTCGCGCGCGGCTGGGGAAAGCCGGCTGTCGTCGGCATCGACGCCATGGCGGTCGGCGATGACGCGATCCACTTCGGTGACGTCATCATTCCGGTCGGAACAGTTATTGCGATCGATGGCGACACGGGCGAAGTGTTTCGCGGCGCGCTGGATGTCGAGGACGTGACGCCGCGCGAAATCGCGACGCTGCGCGCCTGGCGCGACGATGCGTCGCCGTCCGGGGAAAGCCAAGGACGCGACGCGATGAGCGATGACGATTTCATCGTCATGCTGGCGATCAAGGGAATGGCGACGGCGTCGTCGCTGGCCGACATACTGGGCCTTTCCCGGGACGACGCAGAGGCGCGGTTCGACCGGCTCGGCGATCTTGTCGAGCGGCCGAATGCGACTTTCCTGCGAGCCGCCGCAGCAGCGCACGCACGCTGCGCCGATGCAATCGCGCAGCATCGCGCGGCTCTGGGCGACGATGCCGAGGCGGTCCTGCGACAGTTCGAGCCGCTCAATGCCCGCTTCAAGACGCTGGTGACGGATTGGCAGATGCGCCCGGGTGAAAACGGCGCTGCGCCGAACGACCACACCGACGCCGCCTATGATGCCGGCGTTCTGGCGCGCGCCCGGCATTGTCATGCCGAGACCGCGGCCTGGCTGGCGCAGATCAAGCCGGCGCGGACTCTCGCTTTGTTTGCGGCGAGATTTGCGCATGCGATGCGCCGCATCGACGCGGCCGACATCGCGTTCTTCATCTCGCCGCGCGTCGACAGCTATCACAATGTCTGGTTCGAGCTGCACGAGTATCTGATCCGCCTCGCCGGCCGAACCCGCGCGCAGGAAGGCGCTTACTGACATTCACCAGCGACGTCGCGCCGCATTTGACAGATTTTTCGGAGCGGTATTAAGTAACCACTTACAAACAGTCGGCGAAGCCGGCGACAAAATAGTCTGGGGAGAGGCATGACCAAGAAGCGCGCAGGTTTGCTGCTATCCGTATCCATGGCTGCATGGTCGGCGATTCCGTTGGCGACGGCGCAGGACGCGGGCGATGCCGCCGCGACTGAAGGCGCCGAAGAGGTGACGGTCACGGCGCAGAAAACGAAGCAATCCCTCCAGAAGGTGCCGCTGGCCGTCAGCGCCATCGGCGCCAGGGCGATCGAGGACAGCCGCATCCGCACCGCCGCCGATCTGCAGGAGCAGACGCCGGGCCTGCGCATCAATGCGCTGCAGGGCGGAACGCAGATCGCGATCCGCGGCGTCGGGTTTCAGTTTCCCAACGTGTCGGGCGAGCCCGGCGTCGCCTTCAACGTCGATGGCGTTTACATCGGGCGGCCGACCGCGACCGGCGCGATTATGAACGATCTCGAACGGATCGAAGTGCTGCGCGGCCCGCAGGGCACGCTCTACGGCCGCAACACGATCGGCGGCGTCGTGAACCTGATCACCCGAACGCCGGGGTCTGACCCGGCG
>JAPUEF010000143.1:5198-15293 GCA_027492655.1 Alphaproteobacteria bacterium
GTGCCTGGGGGGGGGCCCCCCGATTGGTACGCACACCGCCCGAACGGGGGGGGGGGGCGTGTCCAACATAACCCCCCCACCGCGGGGGTCGCCCCGGGGGTTCGACGGAATGTTCACCTACGGCTCGCACAACAATGTCGAAGCGTTCGCCGCAGCGGAAGGCGCGCTCGGCGACGGCGATTCCGTCCGCGCCCGCGTGTCGGCCTATGCGAACTACCACGATGGCGACAAGCGCAACCTGTTTCTGGGGCGCGATGGCGGAGATCTGGAGGCCTATGCGTTTCGCGGCGTGGTGGTGACGGATCTGTCGCCGGCCGTTTCGATCGAATGGCGCGCCGACTACAGCTACGACTACACCGACGGCCTGTTCAACACGGTGGTCGGCGAGGTGCCCAACGCGCTCACCTCGCCATGGGTGCCGGGCGGGCCGCTGCAGGGCGTTCTGAATATCACGCCGACAGTGCCGATCCCGCGCGGCGCGCGCGATGTCGTGAACGACACGCCGTCCTTCGCCGAGAAAGAAGCCTATGGCGCAAGCGCCACGCTCACCTGGTCGCCCGAAGGGTCCGATGTGACGGTCAAGGCGATTACCGCCTGGCGCGACAGCGAATTCAGCCGCCGCGTCGATGTCGATGGAAGCTCGGCCGCGATCTTCGAGGAGACGCTGGACGTCGCGACGGGCAAGCAGTTCAGCCAGGAGCTGAACGTCGCCGGCAAGCTGTTCGGCGATGCGACGTTCATCGCCGGGCTCTATTATTTCCAGGAAGACGCGACCGACAACGATAGCTTCCACTATCCCGCGCTCGCCGACATCATGTCGGTCTCCAACGGTTTCCCGCCGGGGACGATTCCCGACAATATCGACTATCGCTACGCGCAGGATTCGACGACCTATGCGGTGTTCGGACAGGTCACGGTACCGGTCAGCGATAAGGTCAATCTGACGGGCGGCCTGCGCTACACCAAGGATGAGAAGAAGGTCGTCCAGTCGATCGACTTCTTCGGCTCGTCTCTGTGCTCCGATCTGCGGACCTCGCGCGACTGGGACAGCATGACGTGGAAGGCGGGGATCGACTACAGCCCGTCGAGCGACACGATGCTGTACGCCAGCGTGACGACGGGCTTCAAAGCCGGCGGCATCGCGCTTGGCGGCTGCGCCAACGCCTACGACCCGGAGGAGCTGACCGCCTATGAAGCCGGCATCAAGACCTTCTTCGCCGACCGGCGCGTTCGGCTGAACGTATCGACGTTCTACTACGAGTACGACAATCTTCAGGCGAACATCTACACCGTCGGCGGCGCGACGGTGGAGAACGCCGCGAGCGCTACGCAATATGGCGCGGAGTTCGAGCTGACCGCCCGTCTGACGGAAGGGCTTGAGGCGTCGGTCAATCTCAGCCTGCTGGAAAGCGAGCTTGGCGACTTCCTGACGACCGATCCGAACGAGCCCGGCCTCGGCGTCATCAACATCGCCGGCAACAAGCTTGAGAAGGCGCCGGATTGGACGGCCGGCGCGGCGCTGTCCTACTACCGCACGGTCGGGCGGGGCGAGCTGAACATCCGGTGGGAAGTGTTCCACTCGGACGCCTACTTCAACGACTCGTTCAACAGCACGTATGCCGAATCCCCGGCCTACACGGTCCACAACGTGAAGATTTCGTGGTCCGACGATAAGTGGGAGTTCGGCGCGTTCGGCAAGAATATCTTCGATGAAGGCTACACGACCATGCGCCTGCCGGTTCAGGCCGTAGCCGTCACGGGGCAGTATGCGCCCGGCGCGTGGTTCGGTGTTTACGCCAAGGTGTCCTACTGAGCCGGACGTTTCCGTGCAGTCCCCTCTAGAGCGCGGTCTAGGCGTCGGACTTTCGTCCGGCGCCTCCTTTTTTTGCGGTCGGCCCCGCATCCGGCTCGAACATCGGCAGCATCAGCCGGGCGTGGCCGATGCCGGCTTTCACGTAGTCGAACGGCTCGCCGCGGAAATAGGCGTCGGCGGCCATGAAGATGGAGATGCCGAGGCCGGTCATCGCCAGGAAGCGCGGGTCGAGATCGGCGCCGCGCGCGTTCGGCGCGATCGACAGTCTTGTGCGCTCCGCCCAGCGGTCGATCAGCGGCACGATGCGCTTGCGGTAGAATTCGCCGCCGTGCCCTTCGCTCGCGAACAGCGCGATGCCCAGAAGCGGAAGAACCCGCTCGATCTCGTGCATGAACTCGATGGTCGTGCGCTGCAGAAGCGCTAGACGATCCTCGCTCTTGGTCGTGCGCGGAATGGCTTCGCCGATATGGCGATAGGTGGACATCCAGCGTTCCAGCGGCTCGATCACGGCGGAATCGAACAGCTCGTTCTTCGATCCGAAATGGCGATAGATCAGCGCTTCGTTGATGCCGGCTTCGGCGGCGATGTCCTTGGTGCGCGCGCCCGAAAAGCCCTGACGAATGAAGACGGCGCGCGCCGCCTGCAGAATGGATTCGCGCCGTTCGGACGAACTGATTCTGGTTTGCGTGCCGGTTTTGGCCGGTCTGGGCGGCTTGGCGCCGCGCCTTGTTTGCGATGGCGGCATGGCGGGAACCTTCATCTGCGCCCGTGTTTCTCCGGCCCTTATGGCATAGCCCGGCAGCGGAGTAATTGACTACTTTATCCAACCGCCCACAGGCCGCGCGATTGACCGCTTACCACAACGGTAGTAAGTGGTTACTTATAACAAGACGGCATCCGGGAGGAGCATTCGGCCATGCAGCCAAGCCTGATTTCACCTGACGATCATATCCAGGCTCCGGCTCATGTCTGGCAGTCGCGCCTGCCGTCGCGTCTGCGCGAGGCGGGGCCGTATATCCGCCGTTTGCGGGGCAAGGCGTCCGATGCGGGCGGCGGCAATTTCCGGTTCGCCGAGGATGCCGCAGGTCAATGGGGCGATGTCTGGCATTATGACGGCAAGCAGATTCCGATCGTGAAGATCGCCGCCGCTGCGGGCTTCTTCCCGCGCCACGAAGTGAAGTTCGGCCCGTCGACCTACGAAGACATCCGCGCCGGGTGTTACGACCCCAAAGCGCGTCTCGCCGATATGGATACGGCCGGCATTCTCGCGTCGGTGAACTATCCCAATATGTTCGTCATGTTCGCCGGCGAACAGTTCAGCTTCGCGGCCGACAAGGCTTTGGCGCTGGAATGCATCAAAGCCTACAACGATTATATCATCGAAGAATGGTGCGCCGGGTCGAACGGCAGGCTCGTGCCGATGGGCATCGTGCCGCTGTGGGACGTGAAACTGGCTGTCGCGGAAGTCGACCGGCTCGCGAAGCTCGGCTTCAAGACGATTTCCTTCGTCGAAGCGCCGCATCGTTCCGGTCTGCCGTCGGTCTCCTCGGGCTACTGGGATCCGATGTTCCGGGCGATCGCCCAAGCCGACATGGTTCTGTCGGTCCATATCGGCACCTCGCCGATGCAGCTTGCCGCGAAGGATGCGCCGCCCGCCGTCCCGCATGTCGGCGCATCGCTATATGTCATGCACGCGCTGCTTGAGTATCTATTCTCGGCGGTGTTCGAGCGCATACCGACGCTGCGCGTGTGCTTCGCCGAATCCCAACTCGGCCTCGTGCCGTATATTCTCGACCGCGCCGACTTCATCTGGCAGGAGATCGTCATCGACGGCACCGCCACGGTCGACAAGCGCGCGCTGCCGCACCCACCGTCCTACTATTTCCGGCGCAATTGCTGGGTGGCGTTCTTCCGCGATCCCGTCGGCATCAGGATGGCCGATTATATCGGCATCGACCGCATCCTGTTCGAAACCGATTATCCGCATCTCGATACCGAATGGCCGAACTGCCAGGCCAAGGCGGAAGAGATGCTGGCGGATATCGCGCCCGATGCGCGGGCCAGAATACTTGGCGGGAACGCGCGCGATCTTTTCCGCGTCGATGTCGCGGGCGCCGCATGAGGTTCGCTGACACCGAACGACTGGGCGCGCCCGGCTTCGCGGATGCCGATGAATTTCTTCATCGTCCGCCGTCGCCCATCCCGGCTCGCTGGCAGGAAAACATGTTCTTCGTGGCATGGGATCTGGAAGGCGGTCACGGCTTCCTGATCCATACCAAGCGCTGGCCGGCGGAAGACGATCACGAGGCGCATATCGCCATCTATGTCGATGGCGTCCCGTGTTCGGCGATCCTGCATCGCTCTCTGGCCGCCGGCGGCCGGATCAACGACGAGATTCCCGAATTGTTCGCCGAGCCGGAGCAGCCCTGGTCGCGCTGGCGCATCCGCGCCGAAATCGACGGCGCGGTCGGCGAGGGGCCGTTCGGCTTCATCGCGCATAAGCCGCGCGGCGACGTCAAGGCGACGCTGGACATCGTGCTGGAATCCGACCTTCCGGTCGCGGATTTCAACCAGGGTCTTTCCTATCTCTCCGATGCGCTTTCAAAGACCGGCGAGGGCAAGCACACCTCGGCCCAGAACCACTATGAACAAGGCGGGCGCTGGCATGGCGTCCTGACGATCGGCGATCGCCGCGTCCTCACGTCGGGTCTGTTCGTTCGTGACCATTCATGGGGCGAACGGGTGGAATCGAACTTCGACAGCGGGGTTTTCTGGACAGCCTCCAGCCTCCATCAGGGCCGCATCTTCTGCAACGCCATCGGCTTTCCCGGCGCAGCCGGCACGGTCGGCGTCGGCATCCTGGTGGATCACAGCGGCAGCTATGTCACCACGCGCGTCGAGGGCGACTTCACGCCGAAGCCGGGGCTTTTGTCCTACGACCGTAGCGTGATCCGCTATGGCTTCGACGACCCTGTGACGCTGACCGGCGCAACCAAGCTGCATGTGCCGAAATATCTGCCCGGCTCGGGGGCGAGGCGCTACGATAACAACGCGATTTCCCATGTACGGATCGGAGACAAGACCGGCATGGGATGTCTTGAATGGGCAGCGGTCCTTGAGCCGGCGCAGGCGGAAACGCTCGATCGCCTGCTCGTCGAGGAAAGCTGACCGAAAGACACCACAAGAAGATCGGTTGGGAGGACAGGATGCGGTTGAACGAGTGGCTTCTCAACGAAGCCCCATCGAAACGCTTTGCGCTTTTCACCCGCTCCAACGCGGCTGAGGTGATGGGCGAACCGCTCTCGCCGCTGGGCTGGACGCTGATCTGGAAGGGCGCGTTCGGACCCGGCACCTGGGACGGCTATGTCAAACTCGGCGGCTTCGACCGCAGCGAGTTCACCGATACGGATTCGATCTACGGCGCGTTCGGCGGCTATTTCTTCCTCAATCTGTCCGCGATGCTGATCCTCACCGCGCGGATGCCAGGGGCCGATCCGCATCAACTGGCGGCGGCCTTCGACAGCGACCCGTCCATGCCCGGCTATGTCGCAGAGCCCTGGCACGTGAACGCCGAAGCCTCCGCGCGCCTCGCGGCGACGCTTCAGGCGATTCTCGCGGGCGAGGTGCCGGACGATCTGGAGGCGCTGCAGGAAAATGCGCGCGCGATCCGTGCGTCGCGCCCCGAGCTTTCGGCTCAGCCCTTGTCCGCGCTGGTGGAACGGATGCGCAGCGTCATGCCGTCGATGCGGCGGAACGGACAGCTTCACGTTCACACCGGCCAGGCCGGCATGACGGCAATGGGTTATCTGCAGACTTTGCTGGCGCAGCTTGGACGCAGCGACGATATGGCCCGGCTATGCGCCGGCATCGGCCATGTCGAAACGGCGGATATCGCAGGCCAGCTCTGGCGGCTCAGCCGTCTGGTCCGTGCGACGCCGGGCCTTGCCGATGCGCTGCGCGATCGGGATGAAAGCCGCTACACGCCGGCCTTCGCCGCCGCCTTCGCAGCCTTCCTCTACGATCACGGCGCGCGCGGCTCGAACGAGTGGGATCTGGTCGGGGCGACCTTTGAAACCCACCCCGAGAACGCGCTCGCACTGGTCGAGTCGATGGCGAAGCAGGACGACGCCGCCGAGCCCGGCGCGGCCCAGCAGCGCAACGCAGAGGCGCGCGCCGCGCTCCTCGCCGAGCTCGATCGCACGCCGCAGGGCCAGGCCGTCCGCGCCGCGGCGGACGCCGTCGGCATCTGGTTCGCGGCGCGTGAGCGGTCCAAGAATCTGTGCGTGCGCGTCGTCCATGAAGCCCGCATGTGCGCCGAGGAGATCGGCCAACGCCTCGCGCGCGACGGCGTGATCGGGCGGCGCGAACACGCTTACATGCTTCAGGCTGAAGAACTGCCCGATTTTGCGGCCGAACCCGCCGCCTTCCGCGAGCGTCTCGCAGATCGCTACGAGACCTATCTGGAAGTCGGCCGCCGCGAGCCGCCTTTCATCGTCAACGGCGTCTATCCGCCGCCCGAAACATGGCCCCTGCGCGCCGCCCCGGCCACAACGCCGGAAGCCGCGAAGGGCGATCGTCTGAAAGGTCTTGCCTGTTCGCCGGGTAAGGTCAGCGGCCGTGCCCGTATCGTTCACGATCCCGCCGATCCCGGCCTGCTTGAGCCGGGCGACATTCTGATCACCGCGACGACCAACCCCAGTTGGACGCCGCTTTTTCTGGTCGCCGGCGCGGTCGTTACGGAGTTCGGCCTCTTCAACAGCCACGCCAGCATCGTCTCGCGCGAGCTGGGGATCCCGTGCGTTGCGTCGGTCCCGGGCGTCACCACGCGCATCCCGAACGGCGCGCTGATCGCCGTCGACGGCGACACCGGCGAAATCGAAATTCTCGATGGGCCGGATCGCGCGGCGGCGCAACAGGTCGCGGCATGAGCGTCGCGCGAGGCGAGGGCGCCGATGCGCGCCGTATCGATGACGCGATCGCCTCGCCGGCGATCCACGCCGACCCGGCGGCGTTCGACGCATTGTTTTCGCAGCTTCGCGCCGACGATCCCGTCCGCTGGACCGAGCCGGCGGATTTCCGGCCCTTCTGGACAGTGACGCGACATGCCGACATTCAGGAGGTCGAGCGCGATCCCAACTTCCTGAACGCGCCGCGCCTGATCCTGCGCACGCGCGAACTGGAGGAACGCACGCGCGCCGCCACCGGCGGCAGCAGCGTTCTCCTCCGCAGCCTCGTCAACATGGATGCGCCCGACCACTTCGCCTATCGCCGGTTGGCGCAGGCATGGTTCAACCCGCAACGCATCCGCCTTCTGGAGGCCGATTGCCGTGCCCTCGCAGCCGAGTGCATCGATGGCATGCTGGAACGCGGCGGCTCCTGCGATTTCGTCGCCGACGTTGCGGTTCTGTATCCGCTGCGCGTCATCATGCGTACGCTGGGCATGCCGCGCAGTGACGAAGCGATGATGCTGAAGCTGACGCAGGAAATCTTCGGCAACGACGATCCCGACGTCAGGGCGAAGCGCGCCAATGTCGATCTCGCCGCCAGCGTCGGCGAGTTCCAGGCTTTCTTCCGCGAATTGTCGGCGGCGCGCCGCGCGGACCCGACAGACGACCTGGCCGGCATTATCGCCACGGCGCAAATCGATGGCCGGCCGATCGCCGACCACGAGGCGCTGTCCTATTACATCCTCATCGCCACCGCAGGGCACGACACCACCAGCTCCACGATCGCCGGCGGACTGCTTGCGCTGATCGATCATCCTGAGCAGATGGAGAGGCTGGCCGCCGATCCGGCGCTGCTGCCGATGGCGGTCGAGGAGATGATGCGCTGGGTCTCGCCGGTGCGACACTTCTTCCGCACCGCGCGCGAGGACTGCCTGCTGCGCGGACGGCGCATCGCCGCCGGCGATCATCTGATGATGTGCTACCCCTCGGCCAACCGGGATGAAGAGGTCTTCGACGCCCCCTTCGCGTTCCGCATCGACCGCACGCCCAATCGCCATATCGCATTCGGCTATGGGCCGCATCTTTGCCTCGGCCAGCATCTCGCGCGCATGGAAGTCCGCATCTTCTTTGAGCAATTGCTGGCCCGGGCGAACGGCTTCGTTCGCGATGGCGCGCCGCTCTGGCTTCAGTCCAGCTTCGTCAGCGGGCTGAAAACGCTGCCGATCCGGTTCCGCGCCCGTTAAGCGGCGATCTGACCTTGCCGCCGACGTGAGGTCAGAGGCCCCAGCCCATCACGGCTTTGCTCTCCAGATACTCCTCGAACCCGAACAGGCCGCCTTCACGGCCATTGCCGGATTGCTTGAAGCCGCCGAACGGCGCTGCGGGATCGTCGGGTGCGTCGTTGATATGAACATTCCCGGCCCGCAACTGCCGCGCCACCGCACGGGCGTGGTCGAGATCGCCCGACTGGATATAGGCAGACAAGCCATAGGGCGTATCGTTGGCGATCGCGATGGCGTCCGCCTCGTCGTCATAGGGCAGGATGGCGAGCACCGGCCCGAAAATCTCCTCGCGCGCGATGGTCATGTCGTTGCTGACGCCGCTGAAGATCGTGGGGCGAACATAGAAACCGCGCGGCAGACCCTCCGGGCGATCCGGCCCGCCGCAGACCAGCATAGCGCCCTCGTCGATCCCGGCGCGGATAAGGCGCTGCACATGCGTGAACTGGCGCGCATTGGCGACAGGCCCGAGATCCGTCGCAGCGTCCAGCGGATCTCCCGTGCGCAGCGCGGCGGCGGCGGCGCGCGCCAGCTCCGCCGCGTCCGCCATCCGCGCGCGCGGCACCAGCATGCGCGTGGGCGCGTTGCACGACTGCCCGCTGTTCGACATGCAGAGCGCGACGCACTGAGCGACGGCGGCGCCGAGATCGGCATCGTCGAGAACGATGTTCGGCGATTTGCCGCCCAGCTCCAGCGTCACGCGTTTGACGGTCTCCGCTGCGGTCTTTGACACCGCGACGCCGCCGCGTGTCGAGCCGGTGAACGAGACCATCGCGATATCCGTATGCGCCGCGACAGCCGCGCCGGCGCCCGGCCCGTCGCCCTGCACCATGTTGAAGACGCCGCGCGGAACGCCCGCCTGATGCAGCACCTCGGCGAAGAGGGCGGCGCTGAGCGGCGCGATCTCGCTCGGCTTCAGAACCACCGTGCAGCCGGCGGCGAGAGCGGGAAAGACCTTCATCGCGATCTGCAGCAGCGGCCAGTTCCATGGCGTGATGAGACCGCATACGCCGATGGGCTCGCGCAGGATCGCGGTCCGGCCGCTGGTCGTGAGGCTTGGGCGCGCGGCGGCGGCGATCATTTCGTCCAGATGCGCGAAGACGCCGCCGACCTGCGCCGATCGCGACAGGCTGACCGGCGCGCCCATCTCGGCCGTCATCGCGGCGGCGAGATCGTCGGCGGCGGCGACAAGCCCGCTGCGAATGGCGACAAGCAGCGCGGCGCGCTCGGCGGACGACGAAGCGGCGAAAGCCGGGAACGCGCTGCCCGCCGCCGCGACCGCCGCATCCACGTCATGCTGCCCGGCGAGCGCGACGGAGCCGATGACCTTCTCCGTCGCGGGATTGATCACCGCCCGCCGTGCTGCGCCGCCCGCGCTCACCCACGCGCCGCCGATATAGAATGCAGAGCCGTCCATGCCGTCTTATCCTGTGTATGGCGGCGCCGGACGATAGCCCATGCGGGGCATTCAAGCGCGCGTGCGCCGCTCATAGCATCCCTTCCATAATCGAGGATGCGAGGGCGGTGATGACCGGAAAATCGACTGGCTTTGACCCGGAGACGTTGCCGGCCCACGCCTATCACGACGATGCGCACTGGGCGCTGGATGTCGCCGCGATCTGGGACAAGGCCTGGGTTCTGGTGGGGCTCGCAAGCGACTTTGCCGCCAATGGCGACTATGTCACGACCGAGATCACAGGCCGCCCGATCATGGTGCTCAAGGGCGAGGATGGCGTCATCCGCGCCTTCCACAATGTCTGCCGTCATCGCGCCTCGCCGCTGCTTCTTGAGCCCGCCGGCAACGCGCAGAAGATCGTCTGTCCGTATCATTCATGGCGCTATGGCTTCGACGGCGCGCTGTTGAATGCGCCCAGCATGCGCTGCGACAAATCGGAATTCGGCCTCTTCCCGCTGCAATGCCAAAGCTGGCGCGGTCTGGTGTTCGTCTCGGTCGCGCCCGAGATGCCGCTCGAGGCGTGGCTCGCCGACATCTCCGGCTCGGCGCTGCGCTATCCGCTGGAGGACATGAAGCTGGCGCGGCGCTTTACGGTCGAAG
>JAPUEF010000144.1:0-617 GCA_027492655.1 Alphaproteobacteria bacterium
GCGTTACGACGCGCTGGTCCGCGAACTCGGCGGACCCGACACGCCCGCTGTCGGCATTGGTGGCGTCGCCGCCCTGCGCCTGAAACTGGATCGCCCGGGCGCGCAGGCCGGCGATGCTGGTGAACGTGCCGGGCGCGCTTTCGATCTTCAAAAGCAGCGCCCGGCCCTGTTGAGCCGCCATCTCGTTCTCCTTCGTCGTTTGTGCTTTTCGCCACTGGCCGCGCGCCCCGCGCCCGCCTAGATTCGGCGCGTGACCGAACCGCCGTCCCACATCCCCGCGTCGGGCGTCTGGCCCTGGGCGCTGCGCAGCCTCGCCGTCTTCGGCCTGACGAATTTCGTCCAGATCGTCGCCGGCTGGGTCGCCGTGTTCGCGCTCATCATGCTGCTCGACCCGTCGGGCAATACCGCCTATCGCGCCTTCGCCAGCGTCTTCTTCGGCCTCGCGGTGATAACCGCCGGCGCGCTTTACCCGCTCGGCTCGCTCATTCTTGCCGGGCTGCATCGCGCCCGGCTCGGGCCGCTCGCGCACGCCGCCTGGCTCGCCGGATCGGGCGCCTATGCCTTCACCACCCTGCCGCCGAACATGGCCTCGCCCCCACGGGGGGGGACGGGGGTGT
>JAPUEF010000144.1:627-2716 GCA_027492655.1 Alphaproteobacteria bacterium
GAAGGACCAGGCTCTCAAACCTCCACCAGCGCCTTGATCTTCACCCGCGCGCGCCACGTCTGGCGGTCCTTCTCCAGCGCCGCCTCCGCGCTGTCCGCGAACAGACCCACCACGCGCCCGCCATCCAGATCGAAGCTCGCGCCATCCAGCGCACCGCCGCACGCCTCCGCCAGCACCAGCGCCGCATCGCGCCCGCCATGGCGCGCGAAGGCCTCCAGCGTCAGCACCGCTTCACGCCCCCGCGCCTCGCCGCTATTCCAGGGGCGCGCCGTCACGCCCGCCACCGCCACGAACGGAAAGACCGCCGACGCCCTGCCCTCGCCCAGCACCCCGCCCGCCGCCAGCGCCATCACGCCGGCATCGGCCTCAAGCAGCGCCGTCACCGCCGCCGCCAATCCGCCGACGCCGCTCACAGCTTCAACCTCCGGAACGGGGCCAGCAGCGCCGCCCCCGCCTGGGCAATGGGGGCGACGGGCGCGCCCGCCTCATCGCGGCCCTAAACCTGGGCGGCGTACCGATGAATCACGGCGCTGCGCCGCGCCTCCGGCACATCGGCGGCGGCCTCGACGCCGCACCGCCACACAACCTCCACCGGACGCCACGCCCGCGCATCGGCCAGATAACCGTCCAGCCTCAGCCACACCGCAGCGCCGTCGGCGTCGGTGCGCACATGGGAAAGCGGCAGCGCCACGCTGGTTCCGTCATCCTTCGCCACCCGCGCTTCAACGAAGCCCAGATAAGGCGGCCGCGTCAGATCGAAGGCGCGGAATGCCCCCTTCGGACGGCCCTCGCTGACATCGGCGGCCATGCGCCAGGTTTCGGCGGTCAACGCCCGCCCCGTCTCCTCGCACACACGCTCCCGCGCCGCGCGGCCGAGGCGGGCGATCAGCCCGTCCTCGGCCTCGTGGCTCACTCTCAGGAACGCGCGCAGCTCTTCCAGCGCCACCGGCTCCACCGCCGGCGGCGTCACGCGCCTGAACATCGTCATGGATCAGCTCGCTGCGAATTTCAGCAGCTTGATCGCCTCGAAATTGGCGACCCCGCCGCCCACGCGCTTGGTCGTGTAGAACAGCACATAAGGTTTGGCGCTGTAGGGATCGCGCAGGATGCGCACGCCCTGACGGTCGGCGATCAGATAGCCGCGCCTGAAATCGCCGAAGGCGATCGAGAACGCATTGGCCCCGATCGCCGGCATGTCCTCGGCCTCGGAGACGGGATAGCCCAGCAGCGTCGCCGGCGCGCCCGCGCTCGCCGCCGGCTGCCACAGATAATTGCCCTCGCCGTCCTTCAGCTTGCGCACCGCCGCTTCCGTCGCGCGGCTCATCACGAAGCGTCCGTTCTGGCGATAGGTCTGCTTGGGCGCATAGGCGAGATCGATCAGCGCATCGGCCGGATTGCTCGACGCGAACGCCCCCGCCGCGCCGCTCAGCACGAAGCCGATATTGCCCCAGCTCCACGAACCCTGCGCGACCTTGGTATAATTCAGAAAGCCGCGCGGCTTGTTTGTGCCGTCGCCGTTCACGAAGGCCGCGCCCTCCTGGGCCGCGAAGGCGTGCTGCACCTCCTCGGCCACCCAGCCCTCGACATCGACCAGCGCATCGTCCAGCAGGCTCTGCGTCGCCGCCGGCATGGCGTAGAGCTCCATCGCCGGAAACTCGACCAGCGACAGATCGGCGGTATCCGTCTGCGCCCGCGCGCCGGTCTCCGCCGCCCAGCCGCTGGCGAAACCGTTGCGGCTCACCGGCAGACGAAACGACTGCCCGGCGATCTGGCGCACCGTGGCGATGGCGCGGATGGGCGAAACCTCCGCCAGCAGCGTATCGATGCGCCGTTCGGTCTCCTCGGGCACCAGATAGCCGCCCTCGCTGTCCGTCCCGCGCGACAGCTTGTCCTCCTTCAGCTCCAGGCGCGAAATCGCCCCGGCATCGCCCTTGCGCACATAAGCGCCGAACGCCGAACGCCGCTCGTCATCGACACGCCCGCGCACAGCGCCGCCGCCATGCGGACGCCGCATCTCCACCGCCAGACGGTCCAGCGCCGCCTTCTGCTCGCTCAAGCTGGCGTTGATGCGATCGACCTTCTCCTCGCT
>JAPUEF010000144.1:2726-14650 GCA_027492655.1 Alphaproteobacteria bacterium
CACCACATCGGCCGACATCTTCGCCTCGATCTCGCCCAGACGCAGATCGTTCGCCTCGCGAAACGCCTCGAAGGTCTCCATCAAAGCGCCTACCGCATCGGCCTCACGCCCATACGCCTTCACCTCCGGAGCCATCGGCCCCGAACCCAAACCACTCATTCGCGTCTCCTTGTTGAAACAAAAAACCCACCGCCGTTTCCGGGGTGGGTTCACACTCAGTCTTTGGCTCGATCCCGCTACTCGGGATCGCTCGCCCATATCCGCGCACTCAGATCTTCACGCGCCGGATCATGCGTCAGGAACACGCCCTGCCGCGTCCCAGATCCTGCTGAGCGTTCGCCGCCTATCGTGCTAGACTTGCGGCATGAATGCCGCCGTCTCCGCAAATCGCCCGTGGCGCATCCTGGTGGCGTTCCTCGTCGCGCCCGCTGCGGCGGCTTTGGTCTACGCGGTCCTCCACCCGTTATATGCGGGCAGGCCGAGCTATGCGGATCGCCTCGTTGGCACGACGCTCTTCTACGGCGGCACGGCGATCTATCCGGCTACGGTGATGCTGGGTATTCCGCTTTACGCGGCCTTTCGCCCAAGGCTGCGCCTTACGGCGCTCAACTGCGGCCTGGCGGGTGTGTTCGTCCTCGCGATTCCAGCCATCATTCTTGTTCTTATGCCCGAACGATTGGCCTACGCGGCGAATCTTGGCCTCGCCGGCACGCTAGCCTTCATCGGCGAGGCGGCGATCCTGGGCGTCGTCGGCGGGCTGACCTTCTGGCTGATCGCGACCGGCGGTCGATCCGATCGCCCTCGCCATGCCTAACCCACCCGCCGCACCCGCGCCCCGTCCAGCATCGGAAACGTCACCACCGACACCTCCCACAGATCCGCCTCCAGAATCTGCCGACGCCCCCGCGCCCCGCTCGCCCGGATCGTCTTGAAACCGATGGAAAGGCCGTCCAGCGCGCCCTCGCGCATCAGCGCCAGAACCTCGCGCCCCCGGCTCACCTCGGTGACGATCCGCCCCCGGACGAACAGCCCCGCCCCGTCCTCATAGATCTCGCTCCACACGCCCAGCGGCTCGGCGGCGGCGTGCTGGTACAGCATCTTCACGCCAGCCGCCCCGCGCCGCTTCAAGGAACGCGCGAACGCCCCGCGCGCCACCGCGTCGCCGCCCGCGTCGCGCACTGCGAACAGACTGGCATAGCCTTCGAAGCGTCCGTCGGGGCGCGCCTCCATCAGCGCAGCGCCGACGCCCTTCTCGCCGCCCCGCCGCGTGAAGCGGATCACCTCCGGCCTAACCACCGCCGAGCGCATCCAGCTTTCCTTCCATCCGCTTCAGCTGATCGCGCACCGCGCCGATCTGCTCCTCCACCCGGGCCAGCCGCTCCGGCGCCCCCGACGACGCCTCGACGCGCCGCTCCACCTGGGCGAGGCGCTCCTCCGCCGCGCCGGCCCACACCAGCCCCGCCCCCGTCTGCGCCACCAGCGTCACCACCACCGCAAAGGGCACCTTCCGCTCCAGCTTCATGGTCTCCATGTCAGCGCGCCTCCGCCCCATACCCCGCCGCCAACCGCTTCTCGTCGCTGGTGAGGAAGCTCGCCGCATCCAGACGCGCCCACAGCATCGCGCGCTCCGGCGCCAGCGCGGGGATCGCATCGGCATCCGGCTCCAGCCGCAGACCCTCGCCGAACTCGCGCCCGATGAACGCCGTCAGCGCCGCCGCCATGCGTCTGGCGAGCGGCAGCACCGTCCCGCGCCAGAAGGCCAGCGTCGCCGCCTCGTAATTGGCGTAGGTCGCATCCCCCGGAATGCCCAGCAGCATCGGCGGCACGCCGAACGCCATCGCGATATCGCGCGCCGCCGCGTTGCGCCCCCGGTCGAAATCCATCTCCTGCGGCGTCAGGCTCATCGGCGTCCAGTCCAGCCCGCCCTCCAGCACCAGCGGACGCCCGGCCCCGCGCGGCCCGCTGCGCTGGCTGTCCAGCTCGTCCTTCAGCCGCGCGAACTGATCGTCGCTCAAGCTCCCGTCACCGCCGCGATAGACCAGCGCCCCGCTCGGCCGCGCCGCGTTGTCCAGCAGCGCCTTGTTCCAGGCGGCCATCTGGTTGTGCAGATCCACCGCCTCCGCCGCCGCCTCTAGAGGCGACAGCCCATAGTGATCGTCGCTGGGATGAAACAGCTTCAGATGCATCACGTCGCCGCGCGCCAGCCGCACCTCGCGCCCGCCGGCCGCATACAGGAACGCCTCCGGCCACCCATCCGCGCCGGGCATCACCTTCACCCGGTCGGCGCGCAGCGCATACAGCTCGCGCACGTGGCCTTCCGCATCGCGCACCGCCTCGATATAGGCGTTTCCGGCGATCATCAGGCTGGCATAGGCCGCTTCCATCAGCTCCGCGCCCGTCTGCATCGCATTGGGATGGATGAGCAGCCGCACCAGCTCATGCCCGTCGGCTTCCACCGCGCCATCGAACGCCAGCAGCGGCACGCTCGCCGCGCCCTCCGCGATCATCCGCACTGCGCGATGCACCACCGGGTTCTTCTGAAACCCCTCGCGCGCGAACGCGCCGTAATCGCGCGGCGTCCAGCGCGGCCGCCCCGCCACCTGCAACGCAATCACCGGCCCCGCCGCACTCGCCTTCGCTTCAGGCACGCGCAAAACCCGCCTCCGAAAGAAGCGTTCCAGCATTTCCGACTCTCCTGTCATCCCGGCCGGCGTCAGCGCGCGCCGGGATCCATGTTTGAAACAAGCGCCGTCCATCCCTCCCTTGAAGGGGAGGGTCTCATCGCGAAGCGATGACGGGTGGGGCCAGCCGCCTCACCTGATACCGGACATAATTCCTATATACGTTTCGACCGTACGGCGGTCAAGAGGCTTTCTGATTATTTTCCTATCACGAGACCGATCAAATCGCGACAGCAGCTACAACTTTGATGCGAATGTCGGTAAGAATCGAAACCCCGGCAGGACCATTTGCATGGCTGTGCCGGGGCTCTGTCTGTCCGTTGCTGTATGCGGGCAGTGACAACTAACGGCTCACAAGGGTCTCTATATGACTGTGCCTACCAATAATCAACAAAGTCTTGCAGTCAGATTGGAACCCACCCTCTCACCTGATCGATTGGGAACCTATCGCGCTGCGGCTGGCTATGACGAGGACAAGGCACTCCTTCTATACCTATGGAACGCGGAGCTCGGGCAAGCGTTCCACGTTTCAATTCAAGGGGTTGAGGTTGCTTTGCGCAATTGCATTAACGGCGCAATATCTCGGCGTTTTGGGGCGGATTGGTGGCAAAATGACGCCTTCCACGTACGGATAGACCGGGAGCGAAAAACCGACCTCGATACGGCGAAAAGGCGCCTGCAAAAGAAAGGTATTCCCCTATCGAACGGACAAATCGTAGCCACATTGTCGTTTGGTTTCTGGGTTGGGATGCTGGGGCCTGGGTTCAACGTCCATATCTGGAGCCATGAACTCCGCAGCGCATTTCCCAATCTGCCCACGGAAAAAACGCGGGATGATCTTGCAATGGCGGCTCGGCGTGTTGCGTCGCTTCGTAACCGCATTGGCCACCACGAACCGATCTTCAAGATGAATCTCTCCGAAGAATACTCTGCGGTGATGGAGTTGCTCGGTTGGATCTGTCCGACAAAGAAGGGCTGGATAAGGCCGAAGTCTAATGTCCAGGCGATCCTCCGAATGAAACCTTGAACTAACGCTTCACACCCCCCGCACCCTCGGCCCCGCCCCGCCCTTCGTCAGCGCACTCACCGCCCACACCAGGGCGTCCACCCGGTCGGGGCTTGGCCCCCCGCCGTCCGCGCCGCCGAACAGGCACATCTCGTCCTCCAGTTCGCGCAACGCGCCCACATGGTGCACGCGCCCGGTCTCGTAGAGCAGCGCCACGGGCTCGGCCCGCATTCGCTTGCCCTCGCGCGCATGCACCCGCGTCACCCGCGCGCCGCCATCGGCCATCTTCTTCAGCAGATCGCTCACCAGCTCGCCGCCCTGGTTGGTCTCCACCACCACCGCGTCGGCCTCGTGCGCATCGACCGCGCGCTGCACCTGCCTCGCCCATCCGGCGGGGCTCAGGCCCTGCACCGTCGCGTCGGCCAGCACATAGACATCGCCGTCCGCCGCCCGCCCCGCCACCACGATGCCGCAGGCGTCGGCCTTGCTGCCCGAACTCACCGGCGGATCGACGCCCACCACCACGCGCGCCAGCGCCGGCGCCGCGCGCACCCGGGCGGCATCGATCCAGGCGCGGCGGAACAGCGCCGTCGCGTCGTCCTCCAGCATCTCGCCGTAAATCTCCTGCCGCGCCAGCGCGCTCGCGCCGTATCGCCGCTCCAGTTCGGCGACGAAGCCGGGCGACAGATGCCCGGCATTGGCCGATGTCGCCGCCCGCGTCACCACCGTCGCCGCGTCGCCCGCCAGCTCGCGCAGCACGCTGCTGCGCGCCGGCGTCGTCGTCGCCGCCATGCGCGGCGCGTCGCCGAGACGCAGCGCCATCTGCGCGGTGGACAGAACGTCGCCGGCCAGCCGCCATTTGGCGATTTCGTCCGCCCACAGAAGATCGAACTGCGGCCCGCGCAGCGATCTCGGCCGCTCCGCCGAAAGCACCATGCCCGTCGCGCCGCTGGCCCAGTTCAGACGCCGCGCGCTCGACAGCCAGACCGGGCGCTTCGCCGGATCGGCCGTGTTGAGCAGGCCCGACAGGCCCTCCACCATCACGTTGCGCGCATCGTGCGCGGTCGCCCCGATCAGGCCGATGCGCCGCGCAGCGCCGCTCGACGCCATGGCGTTCACCCATTCGGCGGCCGCGCGGGTCTTGCCTGCGCCGCGCCCGCCCAGAAACAGCCAGACGCGCCAGTCGCCGTCCGGCGGAGTCTGGGCGTCTCCGGCCCAGAAGTCCCAGCTACGATCCAGCCTCCGGCGGTCTTTCCGGTCCAGCATCTCCAGGAACCGTTCCAGCGCGGGCGCGCTCAACATAATCAAGGATGCGGCTTTCAAACGCGTCATAGGCTTCCCTTGCTTCGTCCTCGTCCGCGCGCGCGGCGGCGCTCGCCCTGGCGGCGCGGTCCAGCAGGCGCGTGAATTCGGCCGTCAGTTTCATGATGCTGGCGAGGCGGGCTTCGGCCTCCGCCGCCTGGCGCAGACGGCGCTCCAGCGTGGAACCGTCCGCCGGCTGGGCCTTCAGCGTCTTCGCCTCACGGCTCATCGCCCGGTTCGTGCGCGCGACGGCGCGCAGCTGGGTGAAGATCTGGGCCACCATCTTGGCGACGCCGCGTTCGATGCCGGCGGCGCTCGACGTGTCGATGCTGCGGCTCCACGCCCAGCGATGCTTGCGAGCGTAGATGTTATGCGCGGACACGCCGAAGCGCTCTGCGATCTTCACGATCGGCTCTTTTCCTGCCTCCACGGCACGGCGGATCGCCGCCCAGTCGGGATCGCTCCCCTCGGTCATCATGCCCCCTTGATGTGAAAAAGCCCGGCCGGCGGGGCCTCGCCCTCGCCTGATACCGGACATAATTCCTATATGCGGATCGCCCGCGCGCTCGTCAAGGCGTCATAGGAATTATGACTTATCGCCGGACTCCGTGCCGCCGCCTTCGGCCTCGTCTTCCATATCCCATATGGCGGTCAGCAGGCGCAGCACGATCATCGCCGCGCTTTCGTCGCCCTGCGCCATCAGTTCGTCCTGACAGGCGAGCGCCTGGTTCAGCGCATCCGCGCCATAGGTCGCGAGCAGCCGACGCGCATGGGCATGGTAGTCGTGCGACTCGGGGTCGCACGCCAGATGGCGCACCAACTCCAACATGCCCCTCCCCTCCCATACAGGACGAAGCCTTTCAGGGGACTTCGGCCCATCCCCAGAAAGATGGACAGGTATAACTTAGCCTTATGAGGTGCGCGGCTCTAATTACAAAATGTAATCGCGTGTGGTAACTTTCGCAAATCATGCATTCCACCCGCCAGCTTGTTCTGGTCGAAACGCTGGCGCAGCATCGTCATTTTGGACGCGCCGCCCAGGCGCTCGGCCTCTCGCAACCCGCCATCACCAAGGCGTTGAAGAGCCTGGAAGAGGCGCTCGGCGGCGCGCTGTTCGAACGCGGCCCGCCGGTCGCCCCCACGGCGCTCGGCCGCATCGTGCTCGACCGCGCCCGCTCCATCGTCGCCGGCTTCGACGATCTGGCCCGCGAAATCGCACTGGCCAAAGGCCTCAGCACCGGTCGCCTCGTCATCGCGGCGGGCGCGTTAGCCGCCGAGTTCGCGGTCCTCGACGCCGTCGCCGCATTGTCGCACGCCCATCCGCATGTCAGCTGCCATCTGCGCATTTCCGATCATCTCGCGGTGACGCGCGCCGTGCTGTCGGGCGAGGTGGATATCGGCGTGGCGCATGTCGAAGAGGCCGAGCGCCATGATGATCTGAGCGTCGAGCGGTTGCGCCGAGCGCCGCTCGTCTTTTTCGCCGCGCCGTCGCATCCGCTGGCCGGACGCCCGGCGGACGAGATCGCCGCCCGTCTCACCGATTTTCCCTGGGCGGGGGCCAGTCCCATTCTGCCTGCGCCGTTCGGCGCGACGGTGACGCATCGTCCGTTCGGCGAGGTCGATCACGTCACCGGGAACGTCACGCTGCGGCTCCAGGTGAATGCGTTCAGCGCGCTCGTGCGCATCGTCATGCACAGCCGCGCGCTTGCCGCCGCGCCGCGCCATCTGGTCGCCGCCGAGATCGCGGCCGGACGGCTCGTCGCGCTGCCGGCGCCGCCCGACTGGCCGGTGCTCGACTACGGAATCATTCTGCGGCGCAGCCGCACCGCCTCACCCGCCGCCGAGGCGTGGATGGCCGAGCTGCGCCGCCTCGAAGCCGCGATCGACGCCGCCGCGCCCCTTTCGCTGGCCGGCGGATCGGCTACATAGGCGTGGGAACCTTGCGGGGACGCGCCGTGAAAACACTCTTCAGATGGCTCAGCGCGCTGATCGTCGGCGTCGCGCTCGGCGCGGGGTCGCTGTGGTACATGACTTTCCGCGCCGCCCCGCCGTCGCTCGTGCACAACGGCATCTGGCGCACCAATCTCGAAGCCGGCTCCGCCGCCATCGACGCCTATTCGCGCCTGCGGATCGCCGTCACCTCGCTGCTCGCGCTCAATCGTTCCGAAACGATCTATTTCGAAGCGTCGGCCGACGCCGAGGGTGAGCCGCTCACCGCCGCCTGCGACTACACGCTGACCGGCGCGCCGCCGGAAGCGCGCTGGTGGTCCGTCACCGCCTACGGCCCGGACGACATGCTGATCCATTCGGCCAGCGAGCGCTATTCGGCCAGCGCCGCATCGGTGGAAACCAACGCGGACGGCTCCGTCACCATCGCCCTCACGCCCGACGGCTCAGGCCCGAACGGCATCGCCACCGGCAACGCCACGTTCGCGCTCCTGCTGCGGCTCTATCACCCTGCGGAAAGCCTCGCCGCCGCGCCCGACGCCGCCGCGCTCTTCACGCTGAACAAGGGGAGCTGCCGCGCATGAGCTTCGTCCGCTGGCTGATCGCCGTCGTCGTCATCGCCGCGCTGACCCACGGCGCGCTGCTCTATTTCGGCCCTTCGCTCATCATGTCGCGGGCCATGGGCCGCGTCTCCGACGCCGTGGGCGTCAACGCGATGCTGTATCCGCCGCGCCCCAACGCGGCCAACGACACGATCGTCCGGTCTTCGCCCGACCTTCTCTACAATATCTGCGCCTATGACGTGTCCGGGAAACCGCTGCTCCTCACCGCCGAGGTGCCGCCCGGCACCTACTGGTCGGCGGCGTTCTACGATCTGAACACCAACAACTACCGCGTCATCAACGACCGTCAGGCGACCACCGGCGGCATTCGCGTGCTCGTCACCAAAGCCGGCGCGCCCTCGTCCGACACGCCGGCGGGGGCTGAAACCATCATCTCGCCGACCACGCGCGGACTTGTGCTGATCCGTACCCTCATCAACGATGAGGCCAATCTCGCCGCCATCGACGAAGCCCGCAAACAGGCCAAGTGCCGCTCGCTCTGAAGGTCCGCATCATGCGTCGCATCCTCGCCGTCGCCGCCGTCGCCCTCGCGCTCGCCGCCCCCGCAGCAGCGCTCGACAAGGTCCGCTTCGTCACCGACTGGAAGGCCCAGGCCGAACATGGCGGCTTCTACCAGGCCAAGGCCAAGGGCTATTACGAGGAAGAAGGCCTCGACGTCGAAATCATCCAGGGCGGCGCTTCGGTGAACGTGCCGCTGCTGCTCGGCTCGGAACAGGCCGACTTCGGCATCGGCTCCAACAGCTTCATCCCGCTCAACATGGCGGCCGAAGGCGTGCCGGTGGTCGCCGTCGCGGCGATCTTCCAGAAAGACCCGCAGGTTCTCATCACCCACCCGCGCGACGACGTGAAATCCATCGCCGACATGAAGGGCAAGCCGATCATGATCTCGGACGCGGCGGCGGGCGCGTACTGGATCTGGCTGAAGGCGACCTTCGGCTTCGACGATGGGCAGATCCGCAAATATACCTACAACCTCGCCCCTTTCCTGACCGACGAAACCGCCATCCAACAAGGCTACGTCACATCCGAACCCTACCAGATAGAACGCGAAGGCGCCTTCAAGCCGCAGCTTTTCCTGCTGGCTGACGAGAACTACCCCTCCTACGCCAACCTGATCCTCGCGACCGACAAGATCGCGATGGAACGTCCGTTGCTCGTCGCGAAATTCGTCCGCGCCTCGATCCGGGGCTGGGTGGATTACCTCACCGACGACCCGTCGCCCGGCAACGCGCTCATCAAGGCCGACAACGCCGAAATGACCGACGACATTCTGCTCAACGCCATCGCCAGGATGAACGAGTACAAACTCGTCGGCGACAAGCCGGGTGAGATGACCGAAGCGCGCTGGCAGGACTTCTTCGACGTCATGTCGAAGAACGGCGTCTACAAGACCGACCTCGACTGGAAGCGCGCCTTCACGACGGTGTTCCTGCAATAGACCTTTGCCCCGCCTCACGCTCACCCATCTCAGCCGCAGTTTCGCCAACGGCACGCATGCGCTGGGCGATCTGACCGCCACCATTGGCAGCGGCGCTTTCGTCTCGCTGGTCGGTCCGTCCGGCTGCGGCAAATCGACGGCGCTTCGTCTCATCGCGGGCCTCGACACGCCGTCCGGCGGCGCCGTGGATTGGGACGGCGGCCGGCCCGAGATCGGGTTCGTATTCCAGGAACCGACGCTGATGGCCTGGGCCAGCGCAGGCCGTAACGCCGCCCTGCCGCTCGAACTGGAAGGCGTCCCGCGCGCCGCAGCCGCCGCCCGCGCCGCCGCCGCGCTCGCCAATGTCGGCCTGAAGGGTTTCGAGAACGCCTTGCCGCGCGAACTCTCCGGCGGCATGAAAATGCGCGTCTCCATCGCCCGCGCCCTCGTCGGCGAACCCGCCGCATTGCTGATGGACGAACCCTTCGCCGCGCTCGACGAATTCACCCGCGCGAAGATCAACGACGATCTCCTGGCGCTATGGCAGGCGCAGCGCTTCACCGCCCTCTTCGTCACCCATTCGGTGTTCGAAAGCGTCTATCTCTCGCAGCGCATTCTCGTCCTCTCGGGCCGCCCCGGACATCTCGTCGCCGACATCGCCAATCCCGCCCCCTATCCGCGCGACGAGGCCTATCGCACCAGCCCCGAATTCAACGCCATCGCGCGCAAGGTGCTGGCGGCGCTGAAGGCGGCACACGCATGACCGACCGCATCCTGCGCATCGTCCTGCCGCTTCTGCTCTTCGCGGGCCTCATCTGGTTCTGGGAATGGGCGGTCGGCTATTGGCAGATCAAGAAATTCGTCCTGCCGCCGCCCTCCGCCATCTGGACCGCCCTCGTGGAGGATGACGGGTCGCTCTTCACGGCGGCCGGCGTCACGCTGCGCACCACCGTCGTCGCTTTCGCGCTGGCGACCCTTTCCGGCCTCGCTCTCGCCGCGCTGTTCGCCTCGTCTCGTCTCGCTGAGGCGATGCTCGCGCCCTACACCATCATCCTGCAGGTCACGCCGGTCGTCGCCATCGCCCCGCTCGTTCTCGTCTGGGTGAAGCTCGACAACGCGTGGGCGGCGGTGCTGATCCTCGCGTGGATCGTCGCGTTCTTTCCGGTGCTCGCCAACGCCACGGCCGGCCTCAAGGCGACCGACCCCAATCTCCGCGATCTCTTCCGTCTCCATAACGCCTCGCGGTGGCAAACCTTCCGCCGCCTGCTGCTGCCCTCCGCACTTCCCTACATCCTCACAGGCCTCAAAACCGCCGGCGGCCTCGCGCTGATCGGCGCGGTCGTCGCCGAGTTCGCCGCCGCTTCGGGCGCCTCGGGCGGCCTCGCCTGGCGCATCCTGGAATCCGGCAACCGGCTTCAGGTCTCCAAGATGTTCGCCGCCCTCATCCTGCTCGCGCTGATGGGCATCGCGATCTACCTAATCCTCTCGCTTCTCGAATGGCTCCTCCTCCGCCGCTGGCATGGCGAACGGCCCGGCTGATGGAAGCACGCGTCAAATCCGGCCTTTGGGTCGCCGCCTATGTCCGCCGCTGCCACGCGCAGGACTGCCCGGCCTTCGTCACCCGCAAGGGCGACCCCGACGCCGGCGCTATCCTCATCGTCATCGACCGCCTCGACCGCACGAGCCGCCTCTACGGCCGCGCTCGCGACGGCAAGGGCGATCTCGTCTTCGCCCCGCTCACCGATTGGGCCGACGCCCTCACCGTCCAGGCCGCCATCGACAAACAGATCAAATTCGACGCCGATCTCTGGCTCATCGCCGTGGAAAGCCGCACGGGCGAGGCATTTCTGGACGAGTATTGATCGACGGACCTATTGGTATGTTGAAAGCATGGCTTCAACGGTCATCACATGAGGCCACCGTCGGATTCTTATCGGAACGTCGCCATACATGAGCGCTCCAGCTGTCTTGGAAATTCCAAGCAGGCGCCGAACAGTAAAGGTCATCCTTATTTCGGTAATCACACGGCCGCGACTCGGTGCGATCTCTATGAGCCGGTCGAGGGTGTCCACAATGAACGCTCGATCCTTGTCCGAGAAATCCATCAGGATTGATTGGGTCGTCATTTTTCCCGCTCCGCACTCTGGCACACCCATGGGGTTGACCTGATTGATCATCGCGAACTAGACCTCAATAATACAGGCTGGCTTCTCGGCCTATGGAGAGGGCGATGAAGGGTTTTGCTGCAATCGGATTGTAACGACGCTGATCGCGTTATCAGCCATCCCATCCGACTGCCCGAACCCTGAGAGTCCCCCTATTATGTCCGAGACCACCGCGCGCGAAGCCGCCAAGCGCCGCACCTTCGCGATCATCTCCCACCCCGACGCCGGCAAGACGACGCTCACCGAGCATCTGCTGCTGAAGGGCGGCGCCATCCATCTCGCCGGCGAGGTGAAAGCCAAGGGCGAGCGCCGCCGCGCGCGCTCCGACTGGATGAAGATCGAGCAGGAACGCGGCATCTCCGTCACCACGGCGGTGATGACGTTCCAGTATGAAGGCCACACCTTCAATCTGCTCGACACGCCCGGCCACGAGGACTTCTCGGAAGACACCTACCGCACGCTCACCGCCGCCGACTCGGCCGTCATGGTCATCGACGCCGCCAAAGGCATCGAGACGCAGACGCTGAAGCTGTTCGAGGTCTGCCGCCTCCGCGACATTCCCATCGTCACCTTCGTCAACAAGATGGACCGCGAAGCCCGCGATCCGATGGAGACGCTGGACGAGATCGCCGACAAGCTTCAGCTGGAGACGACGCCGCTGATGTGGCCGGTCGGCATGGGCCAGAATTTCCGGGGCGTCGCGCATCTGGAAACCGACAGCTTCCTGCCTTTCGCCAAGCAGGGCGAACATGGCGCGCCGGTGCCGCTCAGCGGCACTTCGCT
>JAPUEF010000144.1:14660-15257 GCA_027492655.1 Alphaproteobacteria bacterium
CAGCCAGCTCCTCTCCGATGAGGAACTGGCGAAGATGAACGAGGATCTCGACTTCGTGCGCGGGGTCTGCACGCCGTTCAATCTGGAGAGCTATCGCGAAGGCCACCAGACGCCGGTGTTCTTCGGCTCGGCGCTGAAGGATTTCTCGGTCGAACAGATCCTCCGCGCCATCGGCGCCTACGCGCCGCCGCCCAAAGCGCTGAAAGCCGACAAGCGCATGGTCGAACCCGACGAGGACAAGGTCTCCGGCTTCGTCTTCAAGGTCCAGGCGAACATGGATCCCAACCACCGCGACCGCGTCGCCTTCATGCGCATGGTCTCGGGCCATTTCAAACGCGGCATGAAGCTGAAGCCCTCAGGCTCGGGCAAAATCATGTCGATCCACAACCCGGTGCTGTTCTTCGCCAGCGATCGCGAGATCGTCGACGAGGCCTGGCCCGGCGACGTGATGGGCATTCCCAATCACGGCACGCTGCGGGTGGGCGACACGCTGACCGAGGGCGAGGATCTCGTCTTCACCGGCATCCCGAATTTCGCGCCGGAAATCATCCGCCGCGTGCGCCTCGCCGACCCGCTGAAAGCGAAACATCTCCAGCG
>JAPUEF010000145.1 GCA_027492655.1 Alphaproteobacteria bacterium
TGCTCGGCGATCAGCGCGCCGGTGATGCCGCCGCCGACGATCACGACCTCGGCGCGGCGGAGATCGCCCACGCGCTTCCATGGAACGTCCTGACGCGGCACGACCCAGGGGCCTTGTCCGATGCGCAGCCGTTCACGTTCGGCTTGAGGATTTCGGGAGCCCGTCATCATCGCGTTCCACGCCGTGAACGCATGACGGCGGCGGGCGTTCCTGCATTGACGCTGGTCTGTCTGGGCCTAGGCTGGGGGCAATGACATGAAGGCGACATCACCTTGGCGAGCAAAAGCGCCCCAGGCACCGCGCTGGGACGGCATTTCTTCCATCACCACCGCTTCTATCTGAGTACGCTGGCCGCCCTCGCCGCGTTCTTCCTGATGGACAGTTCACCGTTCGAAATCCGCTCGCTGGCGGCCGGCGACGCCTTCTTCATCGTCTATCTGGGGCTTCTGACCGTGTTCGCGGCGTATTCGACGCCCGACAGCACGATGCGGCACGCGCGGGTCCAGGACGACGGGGTGAGCCTGATCGCGCTTCTGACGCTGGCGGCGGTGGGCTTCAGCCTGACGGCGATCGTGACGGTGGTGCGTTCGGCGGAGGGACTGAATGAGCTTTCGCTGATCATCGCTGTCATCAGCGTGCCGCTTGGTTGGGCGACAGTGCATGCGAGCCTCGCGCTGCACTATGCCCGTCTCTACTACGCGAAGGACGAGGATGGCGGATCGCGCGAGGGGTTGGAATTTCCCTGCGACGAGGAGCCGGATGTCTGGGACTTTCTCTATTTCTCGTTCGTTCTGGGCATGACGGCGCAGACATCGGACGTGCAGATTTCCGGGCGTCGGATGCGGCGCTCGGTTCTGGCGCATTCGATCGTCAGCTATTTCTACAATGCGGTCATCATCGCGCTGACGGTGAATGTCGCCGTGCAGATCGCAGGTTAGGAGAGGACATGGCCTATCGCGAGCCCGAGGAGCGCGGCGGCGGACGTTCGCCATCGCTGAACGTGCTGGGCGAACCGCTGGCGGTATGCGGCACGACGCCCCTGACCGGCTTCTTCCGCGACGGGTGCTGCAATACGGGGCCTGAGGATCGCGGAATCCATACGGTCTGCGCGGTGATGACGGCGGATTTTCTGGCCTTTTCGGCCTATGTCGGCAACGATCTGTCGACGCCGCGGCCCGAGTTCGGCTTTCCGGGCTTGCAGCCGGGCGATCGCTGGTGTTTATGCGCCGCCCGCTGGGTTCAGGCCCTTGAGGCGGGCGCCGCGCCGAAACTTGTTCTGGCGGCGACACATATCGCTACGCTGCGCCTCACGTCGCTGGATGTTCTCAAGGCGCATGCACTGGACGTGAATTGAACATGGCAACCAAGACCAAGAAAACACCTGCCGCCTGTACGCCCAAAGAGGCGCCGCTGGGCGCATTGCAGAAGTCGCAGCAGGAACGCACCGGGAAGCCTGCGCGGGCCAAGGGCGTGTCCAAGGCCAAGCTGGCGCCGAATGCGGCCCAGATGGCGGCGAAGGCCTATCGCCTGGCCGCGCTGGATCAGGACTTCCTGCTGTCGGACGCGACGCGCGGCGTACGCTTCCTGCTGGAATACGAGAAGGCCGAACAGAATCTGCGCGCCTGGGGCGTGCGCTCGACCATCGTGGTGTTCGGCAGCGCCCGCGTCTCGATGGAAGGACCGGAGCAACACCGCCGCTGGTATGCGCAGGCCCGCGAGTTCGCGAAGATCGCCTCCGAGCGCGGCGGCGCGATGGACGTGGCCGACGGCATCCGTGACAACGTGATCGCGACCGGCGGCGGCCCGGGCATCATGGAGGCCGCCAATCGCGGCGCGCACGATGTCGGCGCGCCTTCGGTCGGCTTCAACATCGAACTGCCGCACGAACAGGGACCGAACCCATACTCCACCCCGGACCTGACGCTGCAGTTCCACTATTTCGCGATCCGCAAGATGCACTTCGCGATGCGGGCTAATGCGCTGGTGGTTTTTCCCGGCGGCTTCGGCACGCTGGATGAGCTGTTCGAGCTGCTGACGCTGCGCCAGAACAACAAGATGTCGCATGACCTGCCGATCATCCTGTTCGACCGCTTCTACTGGCGCGGGCTGATCAATTTCCAGACGATGGTCGACGCCGGCATGATCTCGGCGCAGGATGTCGATCTGTTCGGCTATGCCGACGATGCAGAAGAAATCTGGTTGGAGCTGATGAAGCGCGGCCTGCACGACGTGCCGGCCAAGCAGGCGCGCAAGCTGAGGTCGCATCCGCGCAAGAAGCGCTGACGCGCCGGACTGGAGGCGGTATGTGGCGGTTCGTGAAATGGACGCTGTTGAGCGCCCTGGGTCTCGTCGGTCTGGCGGCGGCCTATGGCGTCTATATCGTCTTCATCAATCCATCGCTGCATATGACGGTCAACAAGCAGACCTTCGTCATGCTGGCCGACAATCCCGAAATGCTGACCCAGCTGGGAGCGATCGAGGGCAGCCTGGTCGACTTTCATTCCGGCAAACTGTCGGATGAATCGTGGGCGCATGGCGAACGCGAGCGCCTTGAACTGGCGGAGAACCTGAAGGCGATCGAGGCCTATGAACCGGCCTCGTTGGAGGGTCAGGAGAAACTGACCCGCGAGGTCATCATCTGGTTCTACCAGGCGGCGCTTTCGTACAAGGACGTGAAGTGGTCGGTCGGCGAGCTTTATCCCGTCAACCAGATGTTCGGGGTCCAGAACGCCTTCCCGCGCTTCATGGCGTTCTCGCATGTGGTGGTGAACGGCAAGACGGCGCGTAACTATGTCGAACGGCTGAAGGCCGTGGGCGTGAAATTCGATCAGGTCATCGACGTGGTGCGCCGACAGGCCGAGCTCGGCGACGTGCCGCCCAGCTTCGTCATCGACAAGGTCGTGGCCGAGATGAAGGGGCTGATCGCCGCGCCCGCGAAAGAAAATCCGCTCTACACCGGCTATGTCGAAAGCCTGAAGAAGATCGATCTGAGCGACGAGGATCGCGCGCGTTACGCCGCCGACGCCGAAACGGCGATCGAGGACACGGTCTATCCCGCCTATCAGCGGCTGATCGCGACGATGAGCGATCTCGGTGCGAAGGCGACGCCGGATGCCGGCGTGTGGGCGAAGCCGCAGGGCGATGCGTATTACGCGCTGGCGCTGCGCCAGCAGACGACGACCGATCTGACGCCGCAGGAGGTCCACGATGTGGGCCTGTCGGAAGTCGCCCGCATCAGCGCGGAGATGGACGCGATCCTGACCTCGCTGGGGCTCAGCGACGGCACGGTCGGCGCGCGGATGAAAACGCTCGGCGAGATGCCGCAATACCAGTTCGAGGACAGCGACGCCGGACGGCAGGCGATCCTGGATGAATATACCCGCTTGCTGGGCGAGGTGGCGGCCCGCCTGCCCGAAGCCTTCGAGACCATCCCGCCGCAGAAGCTGGAAGTCGTGCGCGTGCCGAAATTCTCGGAAGCCGGGTCGGCGGGCGCATATTACAATGCGCCGTCGATGGACGGGACGCGGCCGGGGCGCTTCTTCGCCAATCTGCGTGATGTGCGCGAGACGCCGAAATGGTCGATGAAGACGCTAGCCTATCACGAGGGCATTCCCGGCCATCACTTCCAGATCGCGACGGCGCAGAATCTGGACCTGCCGCTGGCCCGTTCGCATCTGCCCTTCACCGCCTACACGGAAGGCTGGGCGCTGTATGCCGAGCGGCTGGCGTGGGAGATGGGCATGTACAAGGACGACCCGCTGGGGGATCTGGGCCGCCTGCAGGCCGAGCTGTTCCGGGCCGTGCGGTTGGTCGTCGATACCGGCATGCACTACAAGAAATGGAGCCGCGAACAGGCGATCCAGTACATGATCGACACGACCGGCATCGCCGAGGGCGACGTGGTCGCCGAGATCGAGCGCTATGCGGTGATGCCGGGGCAGGCCTGCGCCTACAAGATCGGGATGATCAAGATCCTGGAGCTGCGCGAACGGGCGAAGGCGGCGCTGGGCGACAAATTCGACCTGAAAAAGTTCCATGCCGTGGTGCTGGACAACGGGCCGCTGCCGCTGACTGTGCTGGAGCATGTGGTGGACGCCTGGATCGAAGCCGAGAAGGCCACCTGATCCGAGGCCGCACTTCCGGCATCCGCATCCTGCGACGAGGGAAACGGCGGCCAAGACGACTCGCTCCGGTCTTTTCGTATGCGGATTTCCCGTGAACCGTTTCCTGTTCTCCGCCTAGCGACAGAACAGGATCTTTCCGCACGAGATGCAGGAATGCCGGCCCAGTTCGGCCCGGCAGCGAGCGGCCTCAATCGTTCGCCGCAGAGGGCGTCGGGCGGACGAGCAGACTGCGCGCCTCGTCCTCGCCGGATAGGAGCGCGGCGTAGCGCGCGTCGTCCAAAGCCTCGATCAGCGGCACGAGGTCTTCCGCCATCGTCATGTCGGCGACCGCTTCGGCCCAGAGCAGGATCGCCGGCTTGCCAAGTTCGGCGTCGTGCGCGGCAACCGCCCTGGAGAGATCGTCCGCCGTCGCCATGACATGATGGCGCTCGCCGTCGGCGATGACATAGACGTAAGCGACCATGAGGATCAGCTCCGATAGGCGCCGTTGATGCGGATATAGCCGTCGGTGAAATCGCAGGTCCAGACGCGCGCCCGGCCCTTGCCGAGATCGAGATCGATGGCGATGTCGATCTCGTCCTTCTTCATATAGGCGCTGACTTTCGCTTCGTTGTAGCCGGGATCACGCTGCCCCCGATGGGCGACACGGTAAGGGCCGAACGAGATGGCGAGCTTGTCGCGGTCGGCGGCCTCGACGGCCATGACGATGCGGCCCCAGTTCGCGTCCTCGCCGGCGATGGCGGTCTTGACCAGCGGCGAATTGGCGACGGCCAGCGCGACGCGCTTTGCTGCGGCGTCGCTTTCGGCTCCCGTCACCAGGACGCAGACCTGTTTCGAGGCGCCCTCGCCGTCGCGAACCACCTGAAGCGCAAGGTCGAGCAGCACGGCGTTCAGCTTGTCGCGGAAATCGGCGAGCCGCTTGTCGGTCGCCTTGAGGATGGGATCGTGCTTCGCGCCCTTGCCGGTCGCGAACAGCATCAGCGTGTCGGAGGTCGAGGTGTCGCTATCGACGGTGATGGCGTTGAAGGTGCCCTGCGCGCCCTCGGCGATCAGCGTCTGCAGCACGTCGTGCGGCAGGGTCGCGTCGGTGACGACATAGGCGAGCATGGTCGCCATGTCGGGGGCGATCATGCCCGAGCCCTTGGCGATGCCGTTGATGCGGACCGTGGCGTCGCCGATCTTCGCCGTGGCGGTGGCGAGCTTGGGAAAGGTATCGGTCGTCATGATGGCGCGCGCGGCGGCGAGCCAACCGCCGGCCGATGCGCTCTCGATGGCGTCATCGAGCCTGGCGGTGATCCGGCCCCAGGGCAGCGGCTCGCCGATCACGCCGGTGGAGGCGATGAAGACCTCCGACGGATCGCAGGAAAGCGCGGCGGCCCCGGCTTCGGCGGTGCGGCGGGTGGCTTCCAGGCCCTCGGCCCCCGTGAAGGCGTTGGCGTTGCCGGAGTTCACGACCAGCAACCGGGCGGAACCTTTGGAATCGCCGGTGCGGGCGAGGTTGGCGCGGCACCAATCCACCGGGGCTGAGCGGGTTTTCGAGGTGGTGAAGACGCCGGCGGCCTGAGTGCGCGGGGCAAAGACGGCGCAAAGCACGTCGGTGCGGCCCTGATATTTGATGTTCGCCGCCACGGCGCCGAGCCGGACCCCCGCCATGGGGGGCAGATCGCGGATGGTTTTCGGCGCGAGCGGCGAGACCGGATGGGCCGGCTTGGCAGGCGCGGCGACCGGCGGCTTGACCGCCTTCACGGGCGTTTTGCCGCGCTTCAGGGCGGCGGCCTTAGGCGCAGGTTTTGCGGCTTTGCGAGGGGGGCTGAGCTTGGCCTTTGTTTTTGCTGTCTTTTTAATCTTCTTCGGCGCGGCCATAGACCGTTTCTCCCAGAAATGGCGCGGGACTTTAGCGGAAAGGCGCTGCGCCGCAAGAATCCGCCCCCGCCCTTCGTTGACAGGCGGAAACCCGGCTCTTATCTACCCCCTGCTAAGCGGGGCGTGCGTGGCTGACGCGCGCCCGTTTTGCTTGAAAGCGCCCTTTGCCGGCGCGTCGAAGGACAGAAGTTTCCCATGCTCGGACTTGGCACGCTCGCCCGCAAGATTTTCGGGTCGGAGAACGACCGCAAGCTGAAACCCAAGTTCGACCGCGTCAAAGCGATCAACGATCTGGAGCCTCGCTTCCAGGCGCTGAGCGATGCGGAGCTTGCCAGCCAGACCGTGCTGTTCCGCGAGCGTCTGGCCAAGGGCGAGACGCTGAACGATCTGCTGCCGGAAGCCTTCGCCGCGGTGCGCGAAGCGGCCAAGCGCGCGCGCGGCCAGCGTCATTTCGACGTGCAGATGGTCGGCGGCATGATCCTGCATGAAGGCAAGATCGCCGAGATGAAGACCGGCGAAGGCAAGACGCTGGTCGCGACGCTGCCGACCTATCTCAACGCCCTTGAAGGCAAGGGCGTGCATGTCGTCACCGTGAACGATTATCTCGCCCGCCGCGACTCCGGCTGGATGGGCCGCGTCTATGCCAAGCTGGGCATGACCACCGGCGTCATCGTCCACGGGCTGGACGACGCGCAGCGCCGCGAGGCCTATGCCTGCGACATCACCTACGGCACCAACAACGAATACGGCTTCGACTATCTGCGCGACAATATGAAGTACGCGCTGAACCAGATGTCGCAGCGCGGCCACCATTTCGCGATCGTCGATGAGGTCGATTCGATCCTGATCGACGAAGCGCGCACGCCGCTGATCATCTCCGGCCCCACCGACGACCAGTCGGAAATGTACAAGACCATCGACGCCTTCGTGCCGCGCCTGCTGCCTCAGCACTACGAGGTCGAGGAAAAAACCCGCCAGGTCTCGCTGACCGAGGACGGCAACGAGCAGATGGAAGTCTGGCTGCGCGAGGCGGGGCTGCTGGAAGAAGGCAGCCTTTATGACATGGCGAACATCTCGATCGTTCACCACGTCAACCAGGCGCTGAAGGCGCACAAGATCTTCCAGAAAGACCGCGACTACATCGTCAAGGACAACAAGGTCGTCATCATCGACGAATTCACCGGCCGCATGATGGAAGGCCGGCGCTATTCGGAGGGCCTGCATCAAGCGCTGGAAGCGAAGGAACGGGCGCAGATCCAGCCCGAGAACCAGACGCTGGCCTCGATCACCTTCCAGAACTATTTCCGCCTCTATCGCAAGCTGGCCGGCATGACCGGCACCGCCTCGACCGAGGCCTCGGAGTTCCACGACATCTACAAGCTGGATGTGATGGAGCTGCCCACCAACCTGCCGCTGGCGCGCAAGGATTACGACGACGAGGTCTATCGGTCGGTCGATGAGAAATACGACGCGATCATCGTGCAGATCGACGAATGCCAGAAGCGCGGCCAGCCCGTTCTGGTGGGCACCACGTCGATCGAGCGCTCCGAGCAGCTCGCGCAGGTTCTGGCCAAACGCAAAATCAAGCACAACGTGCTGAACGCCCGCTATCACGAGCAAGAAGCGTTCATCGTCGCGCAGGCCGGCGTTCCCGGCGCGGTGACGATCGCCACCAACATGGCGGGCCGCGGCACCGACATCCAGCTCGGCGGCAACGCCGACATGCGGATAGCCGCCGAGACTCAGGGGCTGGAGGACGGCCCGGAAAAAGACGCCCGCATCGCCGCGATCCGCGCCGAAGTGGCGGCGGCCAAGAAGACCGTCATGGACGCCGGCGGGCTGTACATTATCGGTACCGAGCGCCACGAAAGCCGCCGCATCGACAACCAGCTGCGCGGCCGCGCGGGCCGTCAGGGCGACCCCGGCGCATCGAAATTCTATCTGTCGCTTCAGGACGACCTGATGCGCATTTTCGGCTCTGACCGTCTGGAAGGCATCCTGACGCGGCTTGGGCTCAAGCAGGGCGAGGCGATCGCGCATCCCTGGGTGAACAAAGCGCTGGAGAAGGCGCAGCAGAAGGTCGAGGCGCGCAACTTCGATATCCGCAAGAACATCCTGAAATACGACGACGTTATGAACGCCCAGCGCAAGGCGTTCTTCGAGGAACGCATCCGCTACATGACGGCGGAGGACGTGCACGAGACCGTGATCGATTTCCGTCACGAGACGATCGAGGAGACGGTCGCCAAACACATGCCGGAAAGCGCCTATGCCGAGCAGTGGGACGTCGCGGGGCTGATCGACGAGACCCAGCGCCTGTTCAACGAAGAGCTGCCGGTGGCCGCGTGGGCGAAGGAAGAAGGCATCGCCGACGAGGAGGTGAAGAGCCGTCTGATCGCGTTCGCCGACGCCCGCGCCGAAGAGCGCTCAAAGCCGGTCGAGCCGGAGGTGATGCGCCGCGTGGAGAAGCAGGTGCTGCTGCAGACGCTGGACACCAACTGGCGCGAGCACATCGTGATGCTGGATCACCTGCGTCAGTATGTGGGCCTACGCGGCTATGCTCAGCGCGACCCGCTGAACGAGTTCAAGACCGAAGCCTTCGAGCTGTTCCAGAACCTGATGCACAAGCTGCGCTTCGACGTGACGCGCACGCTGCTGAACATCCAGTTCCAGATCCAGGCCCCTCCCCCGCCACCGCTGGAGCTACGTCCGCTGCCTCAGATGCGGGCCGAGCATATCGATCCGATGACCGGCGAGGACGAGATGGCGCTGGCCGACCGTCAGCCGCAGGGGCCGGTGCGCAACGCCCCGATGATCGGTTCGACGCGCGTGCCCGCCTCGCCGACCGATCCCAGCACCTGGGGCAAGGTTTCGCGCAACGATCCCTGCCCGTGCGGATCGGGCAAGAAGTTCAAGCACTGCCACGGCGCGGTGATGGCCTGAGCCGCTGCCGCGGCAGTCCGATCCGCCCTACGCACCTTGCCGCTTCGCACATGAAGCAAAAAAAGAAGGCGGCGGGTCCTCCCCGCCGCCTTCGCGTTTTCCGCTGGAGCGGAGCGTCTCAGTAGCCCGAGGTCACGATGGTCGTGGTCGCGCGGCGGTTCTGGGCGTAGCAGCTTTCGGTGGCCTCGCCGCAGATCGGCTGATCCTTGCCGTAGCTGATGGTGGTGATGCGGTTGCGGTCGATGCCGTAGGAAACCAGCGTCTCCTTCACAGCGTTCGCGCGGCGGTCGCCGAGGGCGATGTTGTATTCGCGCGTGCCGCGCTCGTCGGCGTGACCTTCGACGCGCACCATAACTTCGGGGTTCGCATTTAGGATCTGCGCCTGCTGCTGCAGGATCGCCGCCCCGTCGGTGCGGACCTGATAGCTGTCCAGATCGAAATACACGGTATCGCCCACCGCGCGGAGCTGCTCGGCGAGCGCGCCGCCCGTGACCGCGCCGCCATCGATGCCGGAGCCGTTGCCCGTGGAGGCGTCAGCACCGTCTTTCTTCGAGGCGCATGCCGTCGCGACCAGCGCGAGAGCCGCAACCGCCAGAACTTTCATCATCTTCATCGTCATATCTCCTCATGCGGCCCCGGGGCCGGCTTAGTCAGGCGCTGCGGATGTTGCAGCGCAGCATCGAAATTCGGCCGGAACCTAACGACCGCACCTTATCCCTTCAACCCAGAAAAAGGCGGAACTTGGAACCTTGGTTCCCGCGAAAATCACGAATTCCGCCCTTTCTGAAACGCACTGAAATCTAATTGACACCCGGCCCGTCGAGATCGGGCGACCAGGCCGGATCGCTGGCCTCGCCGGGAGTCGGAACGCGGCGCAGATGCTGACCGGTTAGATCGACGGCGTAGATGGCCGACGGGCCGCCCGGCGAGCCGCGCGTGAACATGATGACGCGGCCGTTCGGCGCCCAAGTGGGGCCTTCATCGAGGAAGCTCTCGGTGAGGCGACGTTCGCCCGAGCCGTCGGTCCGCATCACGCCGATGCCGAACGTGCCGCGCAGCATCTTGGTGAAGGCGATGACGTCGCCACGCGGCGACCACACCGGCGTCGCGTAGCGGCCTTCGCCGAACGAGATGCGCCGGACGGAGCCGCCGTTCACGTCCATCACGTAAAGCTGCTGCGAGCCGCCGCGATCGGATTCGAAAGCGATCTGCGTGCCGTCCGGCGAGAACGACGGCGAGGTGTCGATCGAGGGGTCGGTGGTGAGACGGCGCGTGGCACGGGTGCGCAGATCGACCAGATAGATGTCGGTGTTGCCGTCGCGGGCCATCGACATGACGATGGAATTGCCGTCAGGCGAGAAGCGCGGCGAGAAGGTCATGCCGTTGAAACCCTGAAGCACTTCCTCGCGCCCGGTCTCCAGATCGAAGATGTACACGCGCGGGCGGTTGCCCTGATACGACATGAACGAGATCGCCTGCGCCGTGGGGTTGAAGCGCGGCGTGAGAACGAGGTCGCGGCCATTGGTGAGGAACTGCACGTTCGCGCCGTCCTGATCCATGATCGCGAGGCGCTTCACCTTCTTCACCTTGGGGCCGGACTCCGCGACAAAGACGACGCGGGTGTCGAAATAGCCCTTGTCGCCGGTAAGCCGCTCGTACACCGCATCGGCGATCATGTGGCCGACGCGGCGGGCGTTCTCGGGCGTGGTGAAGAACTGGAAGCCGATCATCTGCTGCTGGGCGAAGATGTCCCAGAGGCGGAATTCAACGCGGAGGCGGCCGTCGCTTTCCAGCGAGGTCCGGCCCGTGACCAGCGCCTTGGCGTTGATGACGCGCCAGTCGGCGAATTTCGGCGGCGCGGCGACATCGGGGCTGCGCTCGATGAACGAAGCCGGATCGAGCGCCTTGAAAAGGCCCGAGCCGGCGAGATCGTTGCGGATGACCGAGGAAATCTCGGCCGACACGCCGCTTTCACCCGGGGCGGCAGCGCCGAAATCGGTGATGGCGATAGGCAGCGGCTCCATCGTCATCTGGTCGATCGTGACCTGAAGCGGTTGCTGCGCCATCGCGGCGAAGCCGAATATCGGGGCGGCAGCGACGAGGGCGGCGCTGAGGAAGCGAACGAATGGCTTCGGCATGGCGTCTCCTAGAGTCCTAGCATCTTCGAGGGGTCAAACTTGGCTTCAATCACTTTCCACTGATCATACTGATCGGCGGGCAACTGGTAGTTCTGGCATCCCATGACGGCGCGGCGCGCGGCTTCGGCGGCAGCCCGGTAATAGGGATCGCCCATATTCTCAGGCTCCATATACTCCGGCAGGCCTGACAGCGAGCCATCGCGATTCAAGCGAATGCGAATCTTGACGATGAGCTTTTCCGGCGCGGGCGCGCCCATCGGCGGCGACCAGCAGCGGGCGACCTGGCCGATGAAAGCGTCCTGCAGCTTGGCGGTCTGACGGCTGGGATCGCCGATGCCTTTCTGCGGCTTGTCGTCTTCACTGGGCTTTTTTTCCGGCCCGTTCTCGGTTGTGTCGTCCTTGTTTTCCTTGTCCTCAAGGCCGGCGATCACCGCGTCGGGGTCGAAGGGCTTATCGTCCTCCTTCTTGGGCGGGTCGTCTTTCTTCGGCTTCTCGGGCTTTTTCTCCGGTTCCTTTTCCTTGGGCGGCTCCGCCTCTGCGACCTCCTTCGGCGGCTCCTTCACGGCCTTGGGTTTGGCTTTCGGCACGGGCGGCGCGGGAACGGGCTCTTTCGAGGGCGCAGGCTCGGGCTGCGCCTCGGCGGTTTCCGGCGCGGGCGCGGGTTCAGGCGCAGGTTCGGGCTCCGCTACCGGTTCCGGTTCGGGCTTGGGCGGCGGCGGCGGTGGTGGTGGGGGAGGCTCCGGTTTGGGATCGGGCGCGGTCTTGGGCTTGGGGTCGGGCTTGGCCGCAGGTTTCGGTTCCGGCTTGGGGTCTTCCGACTTCGCCTTCGCGGCGACATTGGTGGTGTCGGCGATCTCCAGCAGCTCCACCGGCACGAAATCCGGCTGATCGCTGGGCTCGATATTCGAGGGCCACGAGAAGAAGGTGAGCGCGACGATGCCCGTGTGCAGGATCGCCGAGACGATCCAGCCCGGTCTCACGTACCAGGGACGATCGTCGTGCTCCATCTTCAGTTCCCGGTCCCGCGGGTTGGGGCCTTCGCGGGCGCAGGCTTCTTGCCGCCGGGCTTGGGCTCGGTCACGAGGCCAATGCGGGTGAAGCCGGCGGTGTTCAGCAGCGTCATCACCTCCATGACGCGGCCGTAATCGACGGCCTTGTCGCCGCGCAGGAAGATGCGCTGATCATAGCCGTTCTCGGAAATCGCGAGCAGGCGCGGGACGATCTCGTCCTCGGGCGTTTCGGTTTCCTGGAGATAGATCTTGCCGTCGGCCGCGACGGTGACGCTGAGCGGCTCGCGATCTTCGTTCATCGGATTGGCCGAGGTCTTCGGCAAATCGATCGGCACGCCGGCGGTGAGCAGCGGCGCGGCGACCATGAAGACGATCAGCAGCACCAGCATCACGTCCACGAAGGGCGTGACGTTGATGTCGGACATGCGGCCGGCCGAGGCGCCGCCGCGGCGGCGTGAGCCGCGCCGGTGCCGTCCGCCGCCCGATGACATGGACATCGCCATCAGCGCGCCCTTTCGTCGAGCTGGCGCGACAGGATGGCCGAGAACTCGTCCGCGAAGCCTTCGAGGCGGCCGGCGTACTGGTTCGCCTGGGCGATGAAGCGGTTATAGGCGATGACCGCCGGAATCGCGGCGAGCAGGCCCAGCGCCGTCGCGAACAGCGCCTCGGCGATGCCGGGCGCGACAACCGCGAGCGAGGTATCGTTGGAGGCGGCGATGCCGCGGAAGGCGTTCATAATGCCCCAGACCGTGCCGAACAGGCCGATAAAGGGCGCCGTCGCGCCGACGGTGGCGAGGAAGCCGAGCTGCTTTTCGACCTGGGTCGTCTCGCGCCCGATGGTCACGTTCATCACGCGGTCGATGCGGTCGCGGATGGAAGGCGCAAGCGCCGCCGAAACCGGGCCGGAGCCTTCAAAATTGCGCCGCCATTCGCGCATCGCTGCGACGAAGACGACGGCGAAGGGATGATCGGGCTTCAGGCCGATGCCGTTATAGAGCTCGTCCAGCGAGCGGCCCGACCAGAAAACCTGTTCGAAATCGTCGGCCTGGGCGTCGAGGCGGCGCAGCTTGAGCCATTTCTCGACGATGATCGCCCACGACCAGAACGACAGGCCGATGAGCAGAAGCATCACCGCCTTGCCGATATAGTCGGCCTTGAGAAACAGCTGGATGAACGAGAAGGCGTCCTCGCCGCCGGTGGTCTGCGGGCCGATCGCTTCGGCTGTGACCGGCGGCAGCGCGGCCGGCGCGGAGCCGGGGTCGGTGGCGGCCTGAACCATATCGGTCAGAGCGCCGGCGGCATGGGTCAGATGGCTGACCAGATGCAACGCCTGATCGGCGAGAGCAGCGAAATCCATGGGAAGGGCGGCCTTTCTTCGGGTCGTCTGGCTTTGCGGCCGGCCCCGTCGCGGCGAAATCGAACGTCTGTCGTTCAATTCCAGATAACCATGACGAAATTGGGGCGCGGCGATGCGCGGCGCTCACGAAATGCCCTAGTCCTGCAATACTTTACGGACGATTAACCATGGTGAACGACGCAGATCCGACGACAGTTTCGTGACCTCGCTCACGGCTGCGTCGCCTTGGCTCATTGCGCCCGCAGGGACGCTGAAGCGAAGTCCGCGACCTATCCGTGAGGGAACTTTGACGATGCGCGTGACGATAGCATTTGCCGCAGCGATGCTGGCGGCGGGGGCCGCCTCCGCCGGGGCGAAATATGACAGCGTCTATACCGACCTGACCTTCGAGGGCGACGCCGGAGCCAAGGCGACCTGCAAGGGAACTTCGGCGGACGAGGAAAGCGGCTCGGTGACGTTCGCCTGCAAGGGCCATGACGGCATCAAGGTCTATCTGGCCGAGGGCGATCTGCGCACCTATGTCGGCTATGGCTGGAACGGCAAGGGCGAGCACGCCTATTCCCAGACCTTTCCGATGTTCAACACGGTCGGCGACAAGATCGAGTGGCGCCTGAAGGACGGCAAGCCTGTGGCCACGATCCTGCGCTGGAAGATGTCGTCGGACGGCAAGCAGGGCGAGGTTCTCGTCGTCACCCAGCTGGAGGAAGGCAACCAGTGCTGGATCGCCCGCGTGAGCGCCAGCAAGAACAAGGACGCCAACGAACTGGCCCGCAAGGCTGCGGACGACCTCGCCGGAACGGTGCATTGCACCGACGAGAGCGTGCCGACAGACTATGGCGCGCTGGACGACGAGGACATCCAGCCGCGCTGAAAGACGAGGTTTCCATGAGATCGCTTGCGCTCGCCGCCATCGTGTTGTCGTCCGTCGCCTTCGCGGACGTGCCCCCGCCCCCGCCCGACGATCCGCTGGGGCCGGATTGTCAGCCGTTTCTGGGCATCTGGACGCCGTCAGTTCCGACCGTCTCGCGCGGCTCGACCAGCTGGCAGGTGATCGCGGTGGGGTCGGAGAAAGCGGTGGTTGTTCGTTATGTTAATTTGCAGGACGTGAACGTGATGGTGCGGAGCCAGGATGCGGCTTTGACCTGTGAGGCTACGGCTGAGGGCGTGACGATTTTGACGTTTAAAGCCGGCGATGAGGATCTGAAACTGACCGCGAGGCTCACCGGGGAGGCGAGTTTCACCACCGAGCGCGAGGCGACCTACAACCAGCCCGGTCCGCCGCCGGAGGACTGGAAAGGCGAGACCATCGTCACCACCTGGACACGGATCGCGCGTTAGGCGGCCGGGGCCGTGAGATATGGCGTCATCTTCCCGACGATGTCTTTCGGGATGCGGCGGGGCCGGCCATCCATGGTGATGACGGCGGCCTCGATGCGGGCGGTGCAGAGCAACGCCCCGCCCTTGTAGATTTCCTGTTCGCCCACCAGACGCGCCCCGGCCATTTCGGTGTAGCGGGTGCGGACATGCAGCAGATCGTCCACCCGCGCGGGGCGCATATATTCAAGGCTGATGCGGCGCAGCGTCCAGACGAGCTTCGCCTCGCCTTCCATCATCACGAGATGGCGGACACCCGCCATGCGCAGGAAATCCGACCGCCCGCGCTCGCAATAGCGCAGGTAGTTGGCGTGATAGACG
>JAPUEF010000146.1 GCA_027492655.1 Alphaproteobacteria bacterium
TTGCGCACCGCCTTGGTGACGTCGGCGGTCGAAGGCCAGATGTCCTTCAGGAAGACCGGCTTGCCCTTCTTGTCCTGGCCGATGGGCTGGGTCGTCAGGTCGATGCCGGTGGTGCCCGCCAGCGCGTAGGCGACGACGAGCGGCGGCGACGCCAGATAGTTGGCGCGGGTGAGCGGATTCACGCGGCCTTCGAAATTGCGGTTGCCCGAGAGCACGGCGGCGACGGCGAGATCGCCCGAAGTCACGGCCTCGGTGATGTCGTCAGGCAGCGGCCCGGAATTGCCGATGCAGGTGGTGCAGCCATAGCCGGTGAGGTTGAAGCCCAGCTCGTCCAGCGATTTCTGCACGCCCGCCTTGGCGAGATAGTCGGTGACGACCTGCGATCCGGGCGCGAGCGAAGTCTTCACCCACGGCTTGGTCTTGAGCCCGAGCTTGCGCGCGTTCTGGGCGAGAAGGCCGGCGGCCATCATCACATAGGGGTTGGAGGTGTTGGTGCAGGAGGTGATCGCGGCGATCACCACCGCGCCGTGGCCGATCTCGTAGGACTGGCCCGGCACCTTCACGGTCTTCAGCGCCTCGCCGGCCTTGCCGTAATCGTTGACGAGCGTGTCCATGAAATTGGTCGACACCTGGCCCAGCGGCACGCGGTCCTGCGGGCGCTTGGGGCCGGCGAGGCTGGGCTCGACGGTGGCGAGGTCGAGCTCGAGCGTGTCGGTGAAGACGGGATCGACCGATTTCGAGGTGCGGAAGAGGCCCTGGGCCTTGGCGTATTTCTCGACCAGATCGACGCGCGCCTTGGCGCGGCCCGAGGCCTTTAGGAAGCGCAGCGTCTCGTCGTCGATCGGGAAGAAGCCGCAGGTCGCGCCATATTCCGGGGCCATGTTGGCGATGGTGGCGCGGTCTTCCAGCGGCAGGTCGTCGAGACCGGCGCCGAAGAATTCCACGAACTTTCCGACCACGCCTTTCTTGCGCAGCATCTGGGTGACGGTGAGCACGAGATCGGTCGCCGTCACGCCTTCGCGCAGCTTGCCGTGCAGGCGGAAACCGATGACTTCCGGGATCACCATCGAGAGCGCCTGGCCGAGCATCGCGGCTTCGGCCTCGATGCCGCCGACGCCCCAGCCCAGAACCGCCAGGCCGTTGACCATGGTGGTGTGGCTGTCGGTGCCGACCAGCGTGTCGGGATAGGCGATCTCGATCGTGCCTTTCGCGGTCTTTTCCTTACGGGTCCAGACGGTCTGCGCGAGATATTCGAGGTTCACCTGATGGCAGATGCCGGTGCCGGGCGGCACGACGCGGAAATTGTCGAACGCGCTCTGGCCCCAGCGCAGGAACGAATAGCGCTCGCCGTTGCGCTCGTATTCCAGCGCGACGTTGCGCTTGAAGCTGTCGCGGCCGCCGAAGGCATCGACCATGACCGAGTGGTCGATGACGAGATCGACCGGGATCAGCGGATTGATTCTGGTCGGATCGCCGCCGAGATTGGCCATCGCATCGCGCATCGCGGCGAGATCGACCACGGCGGGAACGCCGGTGAAGTCCTGCATCAGCACGCGGGCGGGCTTGAAGCCGATCTCGGCCTGGCTGGTTTTCTTCTTCGCCCAGGCGTCGAGGGCGGCGATGTCGGCCTTCTTCACCGCGCGGTTGTCTTCGTTGCGCAGCAGGTTCTCGAGCAGCACGCGCAGCGAATAGGGCAGACGCGAGACGTTCTTCAGGCCGGCCTTCTCGGCCTTCTTCAGGCTGTAATAGGTGTAGGTCTTGGCGCCGACCTTGAGGGTCGATTTCGTCTTGAAGCTGTCGAGGCTGAGCGTCACGGCGTGCGGTCCTGTGGGTAGAGGGGACGGGTCGCGCGGGGCCGCGCGACACAAGGAAATGATGCGCGCGGGTCTCATACCAGATTCCCCTGAACGCGGTAGGGGTTTACCCGCGAACGAGTCGCGACTGAGGCGACTGGGGGGCAGAAAAATGCGAGGCTTTGGCTCAACAAACCTGAGCCTTGGAGGCGGGCGATGCGTAACGCGGTGCGGGTGGAGCGAAATGGGCCGGTGACGACGGTGCTGCTGCACCGGCCGGCGGCGCGCAATGCGGTCGACCGGCCGACGGCGGATGAGCTGGCGGCGGCGTTCGTGGCGTTCGAGGCCGATGACGGCGCGGCCGTGGCGGTGTTCGCGGGCGAGGGCGGGGCGTTCTGCGCGGGCGCCGATCTGAAGGCGGTGGCGACGGGCGGCGGCAACAGGATCGTCGATCCGAGCGGCGAGCGGCTGGATGCGGCGGGGCCGATGGGGCCGTCGCGGCTGGTCCTGTCGAAGCCGGTGATCGCGGCGATCGAGGGTCCGGCGGTGGCCGGCGGGCTTGAGCTGGCGCTGTGGTGCGACATGCGGGTCGCGGCGGCGGACGCGGTGCTGGGGGTCTATTGCCGGCGCTGGGGCGTGCCGCTGATCGATGGCGGCACGGTGCGGCTGCCGCGCCTGATCGGCCATGCGCGGGCGATGGACCTGATCCTGACGGGGCGCGGCGTCGGAGCGGAGGAGGCGCTGGCGATGGGGCTGATCAGCCGGATTGCGCCCAAAGGCGAGGCGCGCGCGGCCGCTGAAGCCCTGGCCGCCGAGATCGCGCGGTTTCCTCAAGCCTGTCTGCGGCGCGACCGGCTGTCGGCGATCGAGCAATGGGACATGACCCATCAGGAGGCCATGGCGAACGAGTTCGCGCATGGGCGGGTGTCGCTGGCGGCGGGATCGGCGGACGGCGCGGCGCGGTTCGCCGCCGGCAAGGGGCGCGGCGGGCGGTTCGACGAAATCTAGGCTTCAGGCCCAGAAATCGGTGCGTGAGCCGGGCGGCGCCGGCGGCGGCACGGTTCGGCGCCAGGCGAGGAGGCCCGCGAGGGCGGCCCCCGCCCCGGCGATGCCCATGACCGCGGCCCGCAGCAGGAAGCCGCCGGTCTGGGCCGGCAGATCGGCGGGGCAGAGCTCGGTCCCGGCCTGGCAGGTGGAGGCGTAGAGCGCCGCGAACAGCATCATGGCCGAGCCGCCGAACGCGCCGGCCAGCGCCCATGGGCCGGGTCGGTCGCCCATGCGATTGCCGAGAACCAGCCAGAGCGGCAGCACGAAGATCGCGCCCGACATGGCGAGGAGGATGGCCGACGAGCCGAACTGGGCGAGCACGAAGCGCGGGTCGAGCGCGATCAGCAAGGGCCGCTTGTTCAGCGTCACCTCATAAAGAAGCAGGATCGCGAAGAAGCACGCGGTCGCCGCAACGAAGATTGTCACCCAGCGCATGGCGCGTGTGTAGAGCGTTTTCCCTTTCGTGGAAATCGCGCCGACGTGACGCTCCACATCGCGCCGCCGGCCATGCTAACGCTTGGCCCGCATGACACAGGCCGTCGCCATCGCCGGAGAAAACCTGACCTGCCGGCGCGGCGACCGCATCCTGTTTTCGGAGCTGTCGCTGGAGGCCCGGCCGGGCGTTCTGACGCTGCTGACCGGACCGAACGGATCGGGCAAGACATCGCTGCTGCGGATGATCGCGGGGCTGTTGAAGCCCGAGGCGGGGCGGATCGTCTTTCGTCACCCGGACGGGGCGGCGTTCGAGGAGGAGGCGGCGCAGCTGATCCATTATGCCGGCCACCATGACGCGCTGAAGAACCAGATGACGGCGCGCGAGAACCTGGCTTTCGCGGCGGCGTGGCACGGCGCGGCGCGCGATCCGGCGGCGGCGCTGGAGCGGCTGGGGCTGAAGCGGCAGATCGACCTGCCGGTCGGGTATTTCTCGGCCGGGCAGCGGCGGCGGGCGGCGTTTGCGCGCTGCTGGATGTCGGGACGGCCGGTGTGGCTGCTGGACGAGCCGACGGCGGCGCTGGACAGCGCCGGGCGGGCTCTGGTGGTGGATCTGATCGCCGAACATGTCGCATCGGGCGGCACGGTGGTGGCCGCGACGCACGAGCCGCTGGCCGAGGGCGCGGCGGAGTTCGCGCTCGCATGAAGGGGTTCCTCGCACTTGTCGGGCGCGATCTGCGGCTTTCGTTCCGCATCGGCGGCGGGCCGTTTCTGGGGCTGGGGTTCTTCCTGACCGTCACCGCGATGCTGCCGCTGGGGGTGGGCGCGAAGCTGAACCTTCTGGGTGAGGCGGCGGCGGGGTTCCTGTGGGTGTCGGCGGCGCTGGCCTCGCTTCTGTCGCTGGACCGCCTGTTTCAGGCCGATGCGGAGGACGGCTCGTTGGATCAGCTGGCGCTGGGGACGCTGCCGCTGGAGTTCGCGGTGTTCGCCAAGGCGCTGGCCCATTGGCTGACGACCGGCCTGCCGCTGACCGTCGCCGCGCCCGTTCTGGCGCTGATGCTGAACATGCCGGAGGGCGGCTATACGGCGCTGTTCGTGTCGCTGCTGGTCGGATCGCCGGTTTTCTCGTTCGCCGGCGCGATCGGGGCGGCGCTGACGGCGGGGCTGAGACGCGGCGGGCTGCTGCTGTCGCTGGTGGTGCTGCCGCTGTTCGTGCCGGTGATCGTGTTCGGCGCGGGGGCGGTGTCGGCGGCGATCAACGGCTTTGAATCCTGGGCGGCGTTCGAGTTCCTGGGCGCGGTGTCGCTGTTCGCGATGGTGCTGGGGCCGCTGGCCGGGGCGGCTGCGCTTCGCATCCATTTGAGCTAGAGCAAAGCGGAGCCGAGCGTTTATGCCCCATACACAGCAGAATTACCGCTAGAACCCCCTCGCCATGCTTCGTTACGCGAACCCCAAGAAGTTCCTCGACCTGTCCGGCGCGCTGCTGCCCTGGCTGTGGCTGGCGGCGATCGGGCTGATGGGGTGGGGGCTTTATGCCGCGCTGTTCGCGACGCCGCTCGACTATCAGCAGGGCGACAGCGTCCGCATCATGTACATCCATGTGCCGTCGGCCTGGATGGCCAGCTTCATCTACGGCGTCATGTTCATCGCCAGCGTGGTCGGGCTGGTCTGGAAGCATCCGCTGGCCGATACCGCCGCGAAGGAGGCCGCCCCCATCGGCGCGTGCTTCACCGCCGCCTGCCTGATCACCGGCGCGCTGTGGGGGAAGCCGACCTGGGGCACCTACTGGATCTGGGACGCGCGGCTGACTTCGGTGCTGGTGCTGTTCTTCCTGTATCTTGGCTATATGGGCGTCTGGGCGGCGATCGAGGATCGCGCCAAGGCGGCGAAGGCGGCGGCGATCCTGTGCGTCGTCGGGGTCATCAATATCCCCATCATCCGCTTCAGCGTGGAATGGTGGGATACGCTGCATCAGGGGCCGAGCGTCGTGCGCTTCGAGAACGGAAAGCTGGCTCCTTCCATCGATCCCTCGATGCTGTGGCCGCTGGTCTCGATGGGCGTCGGCTGCACCGTGCTGTTCGTGGCGCTGCTGTTCGTGCGGATGCGCACGGATATCGCGCGGCGGCGTATCCGCACGCTGCTGGCGCTGAAGGCGGCCGCGTGATGGATTTCGGGAAATATGCCTGGTTCATCTGGACGAGCTACGGCGTCTTTGCGCTGTTCGTGGGCGGCATCGTCGTGCAGTCGCTGATCGTCGCGGCGCGCACGCGGCGGCAGCTGGAGCGGTTGACCGACGAACAGGGCCGCCCAAGACCGTGAACCGCCTTCTCTATCTCCTGCCGCTGCTGCTGCTCGCCGGGCTGGGCGCGCTGTTCCTTATCCAGATGGAGAAGCCGAACGAGGGCGGGCGTCTGCCCTCGGCGCTGATCGGCAAGCCGGCGCCGGCCATCGAGATGAAAGGGCTGGAGCCGTCGCCCGGTTTCGGTCCCAAAGACCTTGCCGACGGCGAGGTGAAGATCGTCAATTTCTGGGCGAGCTGGTGCGCGCCGTGCCGCGTGGAGCATTCGCTGTTCGCGCGGCTGAAGGGCCGGGTGCAGCTTTGGGGCGTCAACTACAAGGACAAGCCCGAGAATGCGCTGGGCTTTCTGGACGAGCTGGGCGATCCGTTCGAGCGGATCGGCGTCGATCCGGAGGGTCGCGCGGCGCTTGAATGGGGCGTTTACGGCGTGCCGGAGACCTATGTGGTCGATGGCGAGGGGCGGATCGTCTGGAAACATGTCGGGCCGCTGACCCCCGAAGCGATCCGCGACGATATTCTTCCGGCGGTCGAACGGGCGCGCGTTAAGACCCGTTAACGACTTCTTTCCTGAAATGGTTAATGGTGCGGTTATGACCTCACCGCTCACCGGCGCTTCGCTCGTCACCGCAGGCAGTATCTCGTCAGCCGGCGAAAGCCCGTCGCGGGCGCGGGCGAACGCCACGGCCTATGCGCAGGCGATGCGCGAGGCGGGCGCGCCGGAAACGCCGGCGGCAGCCGCCAAGGCGCCGCGCGAGACGCCGCCGCGCACGGATTTCACCCGTGAAGCGCCATTCGGATCGGAACGCCCCCGCTTGCTGCGGCCGGGATCGCTGGTGGATATCCGGGTTTAGCGTTTCGGACGCGGCGCGCGCCCCTCTGCGGGGCGTGCGGCTCAGGTTTCGCCGGCGTCGGCGAGCGCGGCGATCGCGGCGAGATGCTTCAGGAATTCGGCGCGTTTGGCCGCCGGGATCGGCTTCAGCAAGGCCTGTTCCGTCTTGCGCAGCGCCGCCAGCGCGGTGCGCAGCGCGCGGGCGCCCTTCGGCGCCAGGCGCACGGCATTGGCGCGCGCGTCGGTCTCGGTGCGTTTGCGCACCAGCAGCTCGCGCTGGATCATGCGGGCCACGATGTCGGCGAGGGTGGAGCGGTCGATGCCGGTTTCCGTGACGAGCTGGGTCTGGCTGGCCCCGTCATGCGCTTCGACGGCGATCAGCACGGTAAGCTGGCGCGCGGTAAGATCCGACCCCGCCGTTTCGGCGTCGAACACATCCGCGCTGTACTGGCTGCAGCGGCGCAGCAGATGAACCGGCGATGCGTTCAGATCGTGATGTTTCTGCGCCATTCCCACCGCTTCCCGAGCGCCAGAACAAAACCCCTGCCGCCGCGCTGTGGCTGCGCGATCCGGACACGGATGAACTGGACGCCCCCGCCGCGGTTGAGCCGCAGCCTTCGACGGAGGGATGCTAGCTAAAGGACGGCGCGCCCGAAACCCCCGTGCGCTTATGCGAGCGACAAGTTTTGTGGGCCGAATGGCGGAGGGCGACGCCATGTCGCGGCTGAAGGCCGCGATCGGCGTAAGGATATTACTCGCCCTTGGGCTCGGGGCCGGCTTTTTCGTCGGGCAGCTGGTGCTTCAGCAGCAGCGGCGTCTGCGCCATCATGAAGAGGACCGTCAGCACCGGCACGCCGAAAACCTTGTAGGTCGCCCAGGTGTCAAGCGAGAAGGTCTGGGCGACGAAGAAGTTCGCGCCCGAGAGCAGCGCGAAGAAGCCCGCCATGCGCCAGGTGAGCTTGCGCCAGCCGTCGTCGTCGATCTGGAAGGCATATTCGAACAGGGATTTCAGAAAGACGCGGCCGATGAAGAGGCCGAAGACGAGCACTGCGGTCAGCGTCGCGAAATAGATCGAGGGGCGTATCTTGATGAAGCCTTCGTCATGCAGCGCCAGCGTCAACGTGCCGAAAGCCAGAACGGTGACGAGGCCGAACAGGATGAGGCCGGAGACGCGGCCTTCAATGAGAAAAGCGGTCAGCGCCGAGGCGGTCATCAGCGCCATCAGAACGCCGGTCGCCAGGAACACGTCGGTGAACTGCATCACCGCGAAGAAAATGAGGACCGGACCGAATTCGAGGCCGTGACGCAGCCAGGGCGACATGCGGCGGGGCTTGGAAGGCGCGGCGTCGCTCATGGGTCGAGACCGACAAGGGCGCGGGCGAAACCGCGCGGATCGAAATACTGAAGGTCGTCGGCGCCTTCGCCGATGCCGATATAGCGCACCGGCAGGCCGGAGCGCTCGGTCGCGGCCACGACCGCGCCGCCGCGCGCCGTGCCATCGAGCTTGGTAACGGTCAGCGAGGTGACGCCCGCGACCTGCTTGAAAGTATCGATCTGGGCGAGCGCGTTCTGGCCGGTGGTGGCGTCGACGATCAGCATGGTTTCGTGCGGGGCGGTCGGATCGATCTTCTTCAGCACGCGGATGACCTTGGCCAGCTCCTCCATCAGCCCGGCCTTGTTCTGCAGACGGCCGGCGGTGTCGATCAGGAGGACGTCGGAGCCGTTCCTCTTCGCTTCGGTCAGCGCGTCGAAGGCGAGACCGGCTGAGTCCGCGCCCTGATCGCGGGCGACGACGGTGGCCCCGGTGCGCTCGCCCCAGATTTTCAGCTGTTCGATGGCGGCGGCGCGGAAGGTGTCGCCGGCCGCCAGCGTGGTCTTGTAGCCCTGGGCGTGCATGGCGCGGGCGATCTTGCCGATGGTGGTGGTCTTGCCGACGCCGTTCACGCCGATGACCAGCGACACATAGGGTTTGTGCGCATCGTAAGGCGGCGGCACCTCGGGCGCGGCGAGGATGCGCTCGATCTCGTCGGCCAGCATCCTGCGGATGTCGTCGCCGGTGACGTCGCGGTCGTGGCGCTGGGCGCGCAGGGCCCTGGTGATGCGCGCGGCGGCGGCCGGACCCATATCGGCGCCGATCAGCGCGTCTTCCAGCTCGTCGAGCGTTTCGGCGTCGAGCCGCTTTTTGGTGAAGACGCCGGAGATCGATGTCGTGACGGCATCGGACGATTTCTTCAGGCCCGCGCGCAGGCGCGCGAACAGGCCAGGCTTGGCATCACTCATGCGGCGTTCCGGGAAAGGCTCGTGGCGTTCAGGACGCGGCCATCGCTCGCGTCGAGATGCATGGACAGAATATCGCCCGCCTGGCCGATGCCTGCAAAGGCGACGGGCGCGAAATCGGCGAGGCGGCCGAAGCCGGGCTTTTCGATCAGCACATCGGCGCTGCGTCCGACATGGCTGTGAAGATGGGCGGCGAGGGCGGCGTCGCCCTTGGCGCGCAGTTCGGCGGCGCGCGCCTTGATGAGGCCGCCGTCAAGCTGCGGCATGCGCGCGGCGGGCGTACCCTTGCGCGGGCTGAACGGGAAGACATGCAGATAGGCAAGGCCGCAATCATCGACGAGGCGCAGGCTGTCGGCGAACATCGCGTCGGTTTCGGTCGGGAAGCCGGCGATGAGGTCTGCCCCGAAAGCGACATCCGGGCGCAGGCGGCGGGCCTCGGCGCAGAAGCGGATGGCGTCGTCGCGCAGATGGCGGCGCTTCATGCGCTTCAGGATCATGTCCGCGCCGGCCTGCAGCGAGACATGGAGATGCGGCATCAGCCGTTCTTCCTCGGCCAGCGCGCGCAGCAGGGCCGGGTCGGCTTCCACGGCGTCGAGCGAGGAGATGCGCAGGCGCTTCAGCTCCGGCACCAGCTTCAGGATTTTCGCGACGAGATCGCCGAGCTTCGGCGTGCCGGGCAGGTCGGCGCCCCATGAGGTGATGTCGACGCCGGTGAGGACGACTTCGGCCGCGCCGTTCTCGACCACGCGGCGGATCTGGGCGATCACCTCGCCCAGCCCGACGCTGCGCGAGTTTCCGCGGCCATAGGGGATGATGCAGAAGGTGCAGCGATGGTCGCAGCCGTTCTGGACCTGGACGAAGACACGGGCGCGGTCGCCGAACCCGTCGATCAGATGCGCGCCGGTTTCGCGCAGCTCCATGATGTCGTTGACGCGGACGCGCTCCAGATCGTCGAGGGCGTAGGATTCGGCCTTGAGCTTTTCGCCGTTGCCGATGACGCGTGCGACTTCGGGCATGGCGGCGAAGGTGCCGGGCTCGGTCTGCGCGGCGCAGCCGGTGACGATGATCGGCGCATCGGGGCGTTCGCGCTTGAGCTTGCGGATGGTCTGGCGGGCCTGACGCACCGCCTCGTTGGTGACGGCGCAGGTGTTCACGATGACCGCGTCGGTCAGCCCGGCCTCGGTCGCGCGGCCCTTCATGGCCTCGGATTCATAGGCGTTGAGCCGGCACCCGAAGGTGACGATCTCGACGCCGCCATCCTTATGGGAGAGCGCGCTCATGGCCGCGCTCTATAAAGGGCGGCGGGGCGCTGCGAAAGCGTCGTGAGGGAAAATGCCGGTTTTCCGGGCCTCAGGGCTGAACCCGGCGGAAGACGAAATCGTCTTTCTCGCCCCGGAACGTATCCTGATCCAGCACCGTGACCTCAAGCGTTCCCTCGCCCTGTTCCGGCGAGGTGAGGGTCAGAAGGCAGGTGCCGGCGGCTTTGCCCGCCACAGCCTTCCAGCGGGCGGGTGTCTCGTGCGCGTCGTCCGCCGATGCGCTGTCGGTCTGTCGCGCGACATAGCCGCCATTGGCATCGAAAGTGAGCATGAAAGCATGGCCGGTCTTCTTGCCGTCCGCATCGGCGGCCCAGTCGCCGACGAAATAGGTCGGGCAGGCGGCCGTGTCGAAGGCGTGGACCGCGCCTGTCAGGGAGAGGGCGGCGGCGAGAGCGAGGGCGTGGCGCATGATGTTCCGGAGGTCGTTCAAGGCGTCATCCATCCGCCTGTGCCGCCCGTCAGGCAATCGCCTGTTTCGGGGAGCGGCGGCTCAAAGACGGTGGAACTCGCCCTGCTCGTTCATGGTGAAGCTGTGCTCGGTCAGCGTGATCTCGTTGGTCTCGGTGCTGCCGGCGGCGGTCATGGTGAGACTGCAGGTCGCGGCGGATTTGCCGTCGGCGACGGTCCAGCTGTCCACCGCGATCACGTCGCCGAACGGATAGACCACCTCGCCGGTGCCGTCGGCCTTGAGGGTGAGGGTATAGGCGGGCGCACCTGCGCCGTTCGCCATATAGGCCCAGCCGCCGGTCAGAGCGGTCTTGCAGTGGGCGGCGTCATGGGCGGCGGCGGGACCGGCGAGGGCGGCGGCGAGGGCGAGATATGTGAGGCGATGCATCGGCGTATCCTTCGCGGGTTGCTGTTTGTGCGTGCCGCACTTTTACGACGCGCTCAATTGTTCATTCGCGGTGGAAGGTCCGCTTGGCATCGAAATCGCGGAACTTGTCCTGGCCGACGATCATCAGCTCGGTGTATTCTTCCTTGCCGTCCCCGATGGCGACGAAGATTCCGCACCAGCCTTTCGCGGCGCCTGCTTTCGCGCGCCATGTGCCCTGGAGATCGTCGTCGGTGGACAAGGGTTTGCCGACCCGGCCTTCGCTGCTGGTGAAGGTGCCGTCCTCACGAAACACGGTGCGCGCGAGGGTTCCGCCTTTCTGTGCGGTCCAGCTGCCGACGAAATAGGTCGGGCAGGTTGATCTGTCGAAAGATTGGTCGACTTTGTCGTTGTCCTCATAGGCCTGCTCGGTGGCGGTGCCTTCGCGGCGGTAGGTCTTGTTTTTCGCCCTGATCGTGCGCTCGTCGAGGATATCGAACGTAATGTGTTCGTCATGGCCGTCGCCGGAGACGATCGAGACGTCGCAGGTCTTCATGCCCGCGCCGTCCGTAGCGGTCCACTTCGCCCATTCTTCTCCCTCGCGCCTGACCATCTTCAGATGGCCGCCGCCGCCGAATACGACGGTGACGGGATCGCCATCCGTCTCCAGCGTCCAGCCGCCGATCAGGTAGGACGTGCAGTTGTCGTAAGCGGCTGCGGCGGGCGTCACGACGGCAAGGCCGGCCGCGATGCAGGCGAGGGCGAGGATCTGGCGCATGAGGCGGGGTCCGGGCGTTGGAAGGCGCGCCTGCAATGCGGCGCGCGGTTGTCGCCAGCAATGACCCGAAACGGGGACCGTCAGCCGATGAGCGCGGCGAGGTGGGGTCCGAATTCCCCGCGATAGGCGGTTTCGGCCGGGCCGGTCATCAGGACGTGGCCATCGCTCTCGCGCCATTCGATGGTCAGCGCGCCGCCGGGAAGCGTGATTTCCGCCTTGCGGTTCAGCTTGCCGAGGCGGACCCCGGCGACCAGCGTGGCGCAGGCGGCGGTGCCGCAGGCGAGGGTCGCCCCGGCGCTGCGTTCCCAGACGCGCAAGGTCGCGTGTTCGGGGTCGCGTATCTCGGCGAAGCTGACATTGGCGCGCTCTGGGAAAAGCGGGTGGTTCTCGACCAGCGGGCCGACCTTTTCGAGCTGGATCTTCTTCGCATCGTCCACGAAGAAGACGGCGTGCGGGTTGCCCATGCTGACGGCTGCCGGGCCGACGAGATAAGGATCGTCGATCGGGCCGATGTGAATGTCGATGCGGCGGGTGTCCATGCGCTCGGCGAGGGGGATGTCCTCCCATTCGAGGCGCGGCTCGCCCATATCGACGGTGACGAGGCCGCCGGGGGCGCGGGCGGCCTTCAGCAATCCGCCCAGGGTTTCGATGGCGATCCTGTCGGCTCCGGTCTCGTCCATCGCCAGCAGAGCGACCGCGCGTGTGCCGTTGCCGCACGACTGGGCCTCGCTGCCGTCGGGGTTCCAGATGCGCATCCGCACCTCGCCCGCGCCCTCAGCCGGGCAGAGCATCAGGAGCTGGTCGAACCCGACGCCGGTGCGGCGGTCGGCGATGGCGCGGATCGCCTGTTCGCTCAAAGGGATGGCGCGGGCGCGCGCGTCCAGCACGACGAAGTCGTTGCCGAGGCCGTGCATCTTGAGAAACGGAAGGCTCATGGCGGGCTATATAGGCTTGAGCCCGCCACCGGGAAAGGCCGCGCCGCCGGCGTTACTGGCGGATGAAAACGCCCATTTCGGCGAGTTCGAGGGTCTTGTCGTCCTTGAGCGTGGCGATGGTCTCGTCGCCGCCGGTCGCGCCGGCCTCGACGGTCTTCAACAGGCAATCCTTGTCGGTGGGGCCGGCGGCGGCCGACCAGGTGCCGCTGCTGGATTCGGGCGGCTGGCCGGCGGCTTCCACGGTCACGGTGATCTTGCCGCCGGCCGCGAGGGCCAGCGTCATGCTCGCGCCCTCGATGCTCAGCTTCCACGTGCCGGTCAGCAGCTCGGTGCATTTGGCCGCATCGTAGGCGGACGCGGCGCCGACCGGGAGCGCTGCGACAACGGCGAAAGCGAGAAGGCGTTTCACGGGTGGAACTCCATCGTTCGGCAAAAGAGCTTAAGCGGTAGCGGGTCGCGGCGGTTCCCGCAATGCGACAGGATCAGCGCAGGCGGGTGAACGCCTGACCATCGACCTGGATGCGGGTTTCGGCCGTCACCGTGACGGCGCTGTCCTGCCGCTGGCCTTCCTCGAACGCGAGCGCGAGGACGCAGCGATCCGGCGCATCGCCCGGGGCGGCGGTCCATGTGCCGGCGGTCTTGGTTTCCTCCGGCTCGTCGCCCGCCACCCCGGATGCGAAGGCCAGTTCCGCCACGCCGGTGTCGTTCAGCACCAGCGCCTCGGTGACGTGCCAGAGCGCCTGCGCGCCGCCCGTGCCGATGTCCTGCTGGCTGTTGGCGAGCCAGATTCCGGCGAGGAAGACCTGGCAGGCGGCATTGTCGAAGACGAAGGGCGCATCGGCGGCGGGGTCGCCATCGGGCTCTTCCTGCGCGACGGCAGAGGGAAGAGCGATGACGGCGCAAAGGGCGAAACGGCGCAGCATGCGGCGATGGTCGCCGCTTGCCGCGCCGCCTTCAAGTGACCTGTCTCAGGGTTCCATCGACCAGACGGCGGCGAAGAGCGTGTCGGCGCCGGAGCGATAGCCCGTCACCGAAAGCAGGGTGTAGCCCTGGCTTTCGGCATTGGTCTGTTCCTTGCCGAGATCGGACCGGGTGAGATTGCCCTTTGAATACCAGTTGCGGCCGTCGGTCTTGACGAAAATACCGCCAAAACGCGGGTCTTCGCCCTCCTGCGCGCAGGTATCGGCCTGAACCAGGCGATAGCCCTCGTCGACATGCAGATTGAAGCGTTCCTGGAAGGCGTCGCCGCTGAGGCCGTATTCCATCTTCCATTTCGGCGCGTCCGGGTCGTGCTTCCACACGACGGCATATTTGCGCGCATCGTTGGCGCCGTAGCACTCCAGATCGATGGGCATGTCGCCGGACTTGGCGGCATCGACCTGCCAGGTGTTGAGCTGGCCCTGGGTGAGTTCACCGCGCGAGCCCGTCGTCTCGCCGGCGACCCAGATGCCGCCGAATACCGTGCCGGCAGGCGTGTCGGAGATGGTGATGTCGACAAGGCCCATGCCGTTCTTGGCCGCCTCGTCGAATTTCGCCTGGAAGTCGCCGATGCTCATTTCGGCATAGGCCATGAGGTTGGGGTGATCTTCCTTCACGCCATAGGCGACATAGCGCATGCCCCCGGGTGTGCTGGTGCCATCGAAGCCGACGAGGCGGTTGCCGGGCTTGGAGAAGAAATTGTTCCACAGCTGCTGGAACTGGGTGGTGGTCTGATCGGCGCGGAGAACCGCGTCCGCAGCGCTCGCGACAGGCGCAAAGGCAAGGGCGGCGCAGGCGAGCGCAAAAGGCTTTAACGTCATGATCTGGGTGTGCCTCTGGCAGAAAGTGGGGGAATCCCGCGCTTTCAAGCATCGCCGGGAAAATGGCGTCCGCCAGCCGCCATGGTGTCGCGGGGCAATTCGCCTCTGCCTGCCGCGCCGCCGGTCTTTCCGGCCGCCTCTCCGGCTCGTGACCTCTGACCGGTTGCGTGCCCGCCGCCTTCGAGTCTTACTCGCGCCCTTGTCTGGCCGGGTTCCCGGTGCAAAGAGGATCATCTCCTATGTCAGCAAAAGCGCGCCTCGCGGCCGTGTCGATCGCTGCGTCCCTCGCTTTCGGAACCGTTATGGCCGCCGAGTCCGAAGATCCGTTCCTGTGGCTTGAAGAGGTCAAAGGCGAGAAGGCCCTGGAATGGGTGAAGGCGCAGGACGCCAAAACCGAAGCCGAGCTGAAAAGCGATCCGCTGTTCCAGCCGCTTCTGACCGATGCGCTGGCCGTGCTGACCGCGCAGGATCGCATCCCTTATGTCAGCCACCGGGGCGGCTGGCTGTATAATTTCTGGCAGGACGACGTTCATGTGCGCGGCCTGTGGCGGCGCGCGCTGGTCGAGACCTACAAGACCGACAAGCCCGAATGGGACGTGCTGATCGACATCGACAAGCTGTCGGCGGACGAAGGCAAAACGTGGACGTTCAAGGGCGCGTCGTGTCTGCCGCCGGAGAATGTGCGCTGTCTCGTGTCGCTGTCGCCCGACGGCGGCGATGCGGTGGAAATCC
>JAPUEF010000147.1 GCA_027492655.1 Alphaproteobacteria bacterium
CCCCTCGACCGCCGCTTCCAGTGCTTCGGTGGTCGTGATCAGCTTCATGGGCGCGCTCCGGGTTCAGCGCCGCGGCGGCCGGGATGGCCAAGGGGCGCTCAAGGCTTCATGTCAGAGCGCTTGACGCTCCGGAGGCGAAGGGCCACAAACCCGCGCCCCCGGCAAGCGATTTGATGGATTAGCCCCGATGCACGCCTACCGAACCCATACCTGCGGCCAGCTCCGGGCGGAAAACGCCGGGGAAACCGTGCGGATTTCCGGCTGGGTGCATCGCCGCCGCGACCATGGCGGCCTCGTTTTCCTCGATATCCGCGACCATTACGGCATGACCCAGTGCGTCGTGGAACCCGACAGCCCGGCCTTCGCGCTGGCCGATTCGGCCCGCTCGGAGTGGGTTCTCACCGTCACCGGCCCGGTCGTGCCGCGCCCGGCCGAAACGGTGAACGCCAACCTGCCGACCGGCGCGATCGAAATCCGCATCAAGGACGTGCAGATCCAGTCGCGCGCCGACGAGCTGCCGGTTCAGGTATTCGGCGACGCCGAATACCCCGAAGAGACGCGCCTCAAATACCGCTTCATCGACCTGCGGCGCGACAAGCTCCACCGCAACATCATGCTGCGCAGCCAGGTGATCGCCAGCCTGCGCCGCCGCATGATCGATCAGGGCTTCACCGAATTCCAGACGCCGATCCTGACCGCGTCCTCGCCGGAAGGCGCGCGCGACTTCCTGGTGCCGGCGCGCAACCACCCCGGCAAGTTCTACGCGCTTCCCCAGGCTCCGCAGCAGTTCAAGCAGCTGCTGATGGTCGCGGGCTTCGACCGCTATTTCCAGATCGCCCCGTGCTTCCGCGACGAGGACGCCCGGGCCGACCGTTCGCCCGGCGAGTTCTACCAGCTCGATTTCGAGATGAGCTTCGTGACGCAGGAAGACGTCTTCGCCGCGATCGAGCCGGTGCTCGCCGGCACGTTCGAGGAATTCTCGAACGGCAAGGCCGTGACGCCCGCGCCGTTCCCGCGCATCACCTATGCGGACTCGATGCTGAAATACGGCTCGGACAAGCCGGACCTGCGCAACCCCATCATCATCGCCGATGTCAGCGCCGAGTTCGCCGACGAGACGGTGGAGTTCAAGGCGTTCAAGGGCGTCATCGCCAATGGCGGCGTCGTGCGCGCCATCCCTGCGCCGGGCGCGGGCGCGAAGCCTCGCAAGTTCTTCGACGACCTCAACGACTGGGCGCGCGCCGAGTTCAAGGCGGCGGGCCTTGGCTATGTGATCCTGGAAGAAGAGGGCGGGGCGCTGAGCGGCAAAGGCCCCATCGCCAAGTTCATTCCCGCGCCCGTTCTGGCGCGCATCGCGGAAAAGACCGGCGCGAAGCCGGGCGACGCCGTCTTCTTCTCGGCCAATAAGCCGCTCGACGCCGCAAAGCTCGCCGGGGCGGCGCGCACCCGCATCGGCAAGGAGCTGGGCCTTATCGAGGAAGGCGCCTTCAAGTTCTGCTGGGTCATCGATTTCCCGATGTACGAGCTGGACGACGAGGGGAAGATCGACTTCTCGCACAACCCGTTCTCGATGCCGAACTTCGACCACGATGCGTTCCTGAAGCTGGATGTGGAGCGCGACCGCGACACGATCCTCGCCATCACGGCGTTCCAGTACGACATCGTCTGCAACGGCGTGGAGCTGTCGTCGGGCGCGATCCGTAACCACAAGCCCGAGATCATGCTGAAGGCCTTCGCGCTGAAGGGCGACGGCGCCGAGGTGGTCGAGGCCCGCTTCGGCGGCATGCTCAACGCCTTCCGCTATGGCGCGCCGCCGCACGGCGGTTCGGCCCCCGGCGTCGACCGCATCGTCATGCTTCTGGCCGACGAGGAGAATCTCCGCGAGGTGACGCTCTTCCCGATGAACCAGAAGGCGGAAGACGTGATGATGGGCGCCCCGTCCGACGTCATGCTCAAGCAGCTGCGCGAGCTGCATATCCGCGTGGTGATGCCGGAAAAGGGCTGAACCCCTCCGGCCTCATAAAGCCTTCGTCAACCATAGGCGGCGATCCTCCCCACAGGTGATTTGGGGAGGCGCATCCATGCGCACGTCGACGCTCGTATTCGCGGCTCTCGCCGTGCCCGCCGCCGTGGCCGCCGTCGGCCCGCGCCTCGGGGAACTGCGCGGATCGCTCGGCCTCGAAGCCGACTGGACCTCGGGCGACGTCGCCGGCTCGGTCGTCTCCAGCATCGCCGATCTCGGCCTTCTGGGGCCGGATTATGCCGGCGAGGCGGGCGATCTCGACATTCGCGGCGCATCCTTCGCCGACGCCTTCGACCAACCCGCCGTCGGCGCGCGCGCCGAACTCAGCTATGGCGTCACCGACGACATCGAAGTGTTCGGCTCGGTCGGCTGGAGCCAGGCCGGCGGACGCGGCGTCGTCATCGGCGACATCATCCCCACCTCCAGCGGCGCGCGCCTGCCGCTGACCGCGACCTTCGGCGATATGAGCTCGATCTCCATCGAGGCGGGCGCGCGCTACTATTTCGGCCGCGAGTTCATGCGGCCCTTCGTCGGCGCCAGCCTCGGCGCTGAATTCGTCGACCGCATCAACGTCGCCTTCTCGGCCCCCGATGCCGGCGTCTATATCCCCGATCTGCGTTTCATCGATTCATCCACCCTGTTCACGGCGGGCGCGGAAGCGGGCATCGCCTTCGGCGACGGCTACAACATGTCGGGTTCGCTCTCGGTCGGCGTCCGCTACGTCTCGGCGCTGAAGGGTGACAATACCGATATGGACAGCTACGGCCTCGGCGCCATCACCGACGGCGGCGAGCGCGTCGTCTTCCCGGTGCGCGGCAGCCTGTCGCTGCGCTTCTAGCGCACCACGCCCGGAGCCGGCGGCTCCGTGGCGCGTTTGTTCAGCCCGAACACCTGATGCAGGAAGGCGATCACCTTCATCGAGACGTGATCGCCGGCGGCCGGAATGCCGAAGCATTTGCCGTCCAGTTCGGCCGTCACCACCGCATCGACCGCCCGCACATACGCGCCCAGATAGAACAGGATCGACTCCGGTGAGCGCAGCGAGGCGGTCATGTCCACCTCCGCACCGTCGTCGTCGATTGCTCTTCCACCCGCACGCGCGTGTCGCTCAGCCCGGCCAGCTTCAGCCCCGGCACCCACGCATAGCTGGTGATCTCATAGGCTCCGCCCTTGCGTTCGATGGTGGCGGAAGCCTTCTGCAGCTTGGCGATCTCGTCGGCGTTCAGCGTCAGCGCCGCGTCCGCCGGCAGGCTAGGGCGTCTGCGGAACGCTGTCAGCGCGGCGTGCCGCCGCAAGGTTGATCGCCAGCGCGCCGACAACCAGAACGGCGCCCGCCGCCGCCGGCAGAATGTCGCCCGCCCACAGCAGGGCGATCCCGCCGGTCAGCGCCGCCAGACGCAAGGGCCGCGCGGCGGCGGCGAAGCCATGTCCGGTCAGCGCCAGCGTCAGCCCGGCGAGCGACAGCGCGGCCAGCAGCGTCGCCAGCAGGATGGCCGGCGCATCCGCCCACGACCCTGCCAGCGCGCCCGCGCTGTCCAGCCCCAGCAACCCGAAGCCCAGCGGCGTCAGGCAGAACATCACCGGCACCAGGAAGGCGGGCAGCGTGTATTTCCACGCCTCGAGCATGGTGCGGAACGGCGGCGCGCCGACGATGGCGGATGCGGCGAACGGAGCCAGCGCCGTCGGCGGCGACACGTCGGCCAACACGGCATAGTAGAACAGGAACATGTGGGCCGCGGGCTCCGGCACGCCGACCAGGATCAGCGCCGGGGCCAGCATCACCGCCGCGATGATGTAGCTGGCGGTCACAGGGACGGCGGCTCCGAGGATCCACATCGCGACGGCCGACAGCACGATCACCGTCAGCCGGTCCCCGCCGCCCATCGCCACGATCTCGCCCGAAAGCGTCAGGCCCAGCCCTGTCAGGTTGACGACGGAGACGATGACGCCCGCCGTCGCGCAGGTCGCCGCGATCCCCAGCATCGAGCGCGCGCCGTGGCCCAGCGCGTCCACCATCCGCAGCGCCGCGCGCGGTTCGTTGCCGGCGCGCGGACGCATCAACGCGCTGCAGATCGTGGCGACGGCGATGCCCCAGAACACCGCCACTGAAATCCGCGCATCGAACGCGCCGCCAAGACCCACCGCCTTCGCCGCGCCAGATGCGCCGAACGCCCACGCCGCGAGGGCGGCGGCGACGCCGATCAGAAACGCGGGCCGTGTCACCAGGCGGCTGTCGGCGCGGATCATCGACAGAAGGAAGGCGACGGCGATCGACCAGAACACCGCCATGAACGAGGTCAGCCCGGCGATCAGCGCCACCGCGATCGCCGCCAGCGACAGGAAATGATAGCCTTGCGAGAAGGTCAGCTGGCGCAGCGACTGAGCGCTCGGCGCGCCGGCCGCCAGCTTCAGCCGCCGTGCGTCGGCCTCCGTCATCAGCCAGCAGCTGTAGTAATAGAGCAGCGTCGGGATCGCCGCGTAGATCAGGACTTCCAGGTAGTCGATCTTCAGATACTCGGCGATGATGAAGGCCGCCGCACCCAAGGTCGGCGGCGACAGCGTCGCGCCGATGCCGGCCGCCGACAGCAACCCGCCCGCCGTGGCCGGCGGATAGCCGACCCGCTTCAGCATAGGCCAGGCGATCGATCCGACCGTCACCGTCGTCGCAACGCCCGATCCCGACACCGTGCCCAGCAGGAATCCGGACGCCACCACCGCACGCCCCGGCGCAGCGGGCGAGGGGCGCCGTCCGAACAGCGCGAAGGCCCAGTCGATGAAGAACTTGCCCGCGCCGCCGCGTTCCAGCACCGCGCCATAGATCGTGAACAGCACGATGAAGGTCGCCGCCACGTCCAGCGGCGTCGAGAAGATGCCTTCCAGGGTGAGGAAGTTCTGGCCGACGATCCGGTTCAGCGAGAAGCCGCGATGGTCGAAGGGCTCGGGGATCGACGGGCCGAACCAGGCATAGAGCAGAAAGAGGATCGCGATGAAGGGCAGGATCCACCCCACCGTCCGCCGCGTCGCCTCCAGCACCAGCAGGATCAGCACCGCGCCGCGCGCCAGCTCTTCGGGCGTCGGGCGGGTCGGGCGGGTTTTGTAGTGCTCGATCTCGAGGCACAGATAGATGGCGCACCCCACCGCCAGGATCGCGAAGATCCAGCCGTCCAGCCGCCATCGTCCCAGCTTCGGCCATTTCGCGCCCGCCGCCGCCAGAACGAAGCCCAGCGCCGCGAGCCCCAGCGTGGAAAGGTCGGCCGGATTTCGCGCGGCGATCTTGCCCTCGACCGCCACGAAAGTCAGCAGGGCCAGCGCGGCGAAGGTGCTGAGGGCCATCTCGATCGCCGCGCGGCGCGTGTCGGCCTTGGCGGGCGTCAGCAGGAAGACCAGCGACAGCACCGCGCCCAGAAAGGTCGCGCGATAAACGACCGTGTTGATCGGGAACTGCGTCCAGGCCAGCGCGTAAACGGCGAGGGCGACAGAGGCGGCGAAGCACAGCGCGCCCAGCCGGCCTGCGGGAAAATGCGTCGGTCCGCCTTCGGAATCGCGCGTGAGATCTTCGTCGGTGACGGCGCTCATCGCGCGCCGCGCATCAGGGCGTGCTCACGCCATGCGCGGCGTAGTAGGCGGCGGCGGCCGGATGCCACGGCACGCGCGACGGGATATAGGCGTTGGCGACATTAAGCCCCGCGGCTTCGGGATGGATCGCGTGCACCGCGTCCAGATTGCCGAAGATGCAGTCGAGGATGTCGGTCACGAGGGCGTCGTCCGCCTCGCCGGAAACGATCAGCACATTGGCGACGCCAAGGCCCGCCAGATCGGCGTCCTCGCCGGCATAGGTACCGGCGGGCAGGGTGCGTTCCTGGTAAAGGCCGGGATAGCGCGTCTGCAGAACGGTCATCTCGGTCGCCGTGCCGATGAAGCGCAGCTTCGTCTGGCCGCCCGCCGCCAGGTCTTTCACCGCCGCCGTCGGCAGCCCGCCGATCCAGAAGAAGGCGTCGATCTTGCCGTCGGCCAGCGCGCCGCACGATTCCGACACGCCCAGATTGTCGCGCGTCACGTCGTTCATGGGGTCCAGCCCCGCCGCCGCCAGCATGCGGTCGGCGATCGATTCCGTCGAAGAGCCCGCCGATCCCACCGACACACGCTTGCCCTTCATCGCCGCGATGCTGTCGATGCCCGACGCTTCCGCCGTCACCACATGCAGGAAGCTGTCGTAAAGCCGGGCGATCAGCCGCACGTTCTGCGGCCCGTCGCCGCCATAGGCGCCCGTGCCGGTGAAGCCGTCATAGGCGGAATCGATCGTCGAGAAGCCGATATCGGCCTCGCCCTCGGCCAGCAGCTTCACATTGTCCACCGATCCGCCCGTCACCTGCGCGGTCGCCTGGGTGTTCGCCATTTTTTCCGACAGGACTTTGGCGAGGCCGCCGCCATAGGGATAGAACACCCCGCCGGTGCCGCCGGTGACGATCACCAGTCGGCGGCGATCCTGCGCAAAGGCCGGCAGAAACGCCGTAGCGGCGGCGCTCAGCAGCAATGAGCGGCGGGTCAGGTTCATCTTGTTTCGCTCCCCCGGCGGATTTGGAAATTTCTTTTCCGAATCCCTATGACGTTTGGAAGGGCGTGTCAGCCATTCTCAGCCGAAATGGCGCGTCATCCAGTCCGCGATGACCCGGTTGGTCTCCTCGGGCTTTTCCTGCTGGGTCCAGTGGCCGCAATCCTTCACCAGGTGCCGCTCCAGATCGGGCACCAGCGCCTCCATCCCGTCCGCCATGGCGGGGCGCAGAACCACGTCGTTCTCGGCCATGATCATCAGCGAGGGAACCTTGACGATCTGATCCAGCCCTTCGCTCTCCTGCCAGTTCCGCGTGAAGTTGCGATACCAGTTGATGCCGCCGGTGAAGCCCGTCCGCTCGAACGTCCTGATAAAGACGTCCAGTTCTTCCTTCGGCATCAGCACCTCGCCGGGCCACAGGCTCTCGTCGCTCTGCACGGCCTGCACCAGCGCCAGCGTCTTCTCCTCGGCCGGGCGCTTCTCGTATTCCTCCAGCGTCATGCCGCTTTTGCGCATGAAGAAGCGGAACGCCTTGGCGGTGTCGGCGGCCAGCGCCGCATCGGCGACGCCGGGCTTCTGAAAGGCCACGATGTACATGTCCTCGCCATAGGCCATCTTCATCAGCGCGATCGGGTCCATCGGCGCGCGCGGCAGATGCGGCGTATTCACGCCGATCACCCCGGCGGTGCGCTCGGGATACATCAGCGCCATCTGCCACACCACGAACCCGCCCCAGTCATGGCCGCAGAACACCGCCTTCTTCAGGCCCAGCGCGTCCAGCATTCCGGCGAGGTCGCCGGTCAGATGCTTCATCGAATAGTTTTCCGCGCCCTCGGGCCGATCCGTCGCGCCATAGCCGCGCATATCGGGCGCGATGGCGCGGAACCCCGCCGCCGCCAGGGCCGGCAACTGGTGCCGCCAGGAATAGGCGAGTTCCGGAAAGCCGTGACAGAACACGATCGGAAATCCGTCCTTCGGTCCCATCTCGTGCACCGCCATGCGGATGCCGTTGGTCTCGATGAAATGCGGTTCGGGGAAGGCGGCGCTCATGGGTGTTCCTCGGTTTTATTGTGATTCAATGGAACCTATCAGGCCGCAAGCCCCAGCGCGCGCAGCATCTCGGCGCGCTCCGGGCCGGGCTTGGGCGGATAGAGGTTCTTCTTCAGCGCCTTCGGCGTCGCCCAGGCTTTCATCACCCGCGCCATGATGCCGAAACGCTTCGTCCAGGCGGTCGGGTTCTCCAGCATGTGGAAGCCGCGCATCACCGCGCGCATCACCTCGATGTCGCCCCGGCTGGCCGGTCCGACGGCATCTTCCGCGAAGCTTTTGATCACCCTCGCGCGGAAGCGCGGCTTGTAGCCTGGCATCTGTTCGTTGCGGGCGCGCCGGATCGCCTGCGCATCCTGCTTGGCCATCAGATCGTAGAACGGATGGAGTTCTTCGCGCGTCCGCGTTTCCAGCCGCTTCAGCCGCTCCGCCGGATCGGCGGTCTCGGCGAAGATATCGGCCAGCAGATGCGCCATGATCGCGCCGACCGAACAGCCGCGGCCATACAGAGGATTGGTTCGCAGCGTGGCGTCGCCGATGGGATAGAAATTCCTGACGCGCGGCGCGTCGTCCTTGCGATACGAGCGCCACAGACTGATCAGATTGCCCATGCCGAACACCTTGCTGGCCGGTTCGGCGCGCGCGGCGTCGATCCAGCGCGCGGTGCCGGGCACCTCGCGGCAGACGGCGTCGAATACGTCCGGGTTGAGCATCGCCGTGCGCAGATCGGTCTCGATCTCCGGCACCGCCAGCGTGATCGAGAAATGCCGGTTGTCGGCCGCGAACACGCCGAACTTCAGATAGCCCAGATCGCCGGCGCCCGGCGGCCCGTCGCGCGAAGGCTCCTCCGCGCCGTCCAGCAGGCGGTAGTGGCGGGTGAAATACAAAATGCCGGCCGGGCTGGTATCGACCACGGTTTCGTTCAGCCCCAGCCAGTCGGGAAACTGCGTCGTGCGCCCGGTCGCGTCGATCACGCTGTCGGCCATCATTTCCCGCATCTCGCCGCCGATCTGCACCTTCAGTCCGGTCACGCGGTCGCCGTCGGTCAGCACGCCGCGAATGCCGGCCTCGGTCGCGAAGGCGACGCCGGGCAGGGTGGCGGCATAGCGGCGCATGATCAGCTCCAGCGTCGTGCGGCGGCTGAACAGGAACGACATGTCCTCGTCGCCGGGCGCGTAGCGATAGCGCGCGCGCAGTTGCGGCGGCAGGGCGTCGCCGAACGAGCACTCGCGCGCCCCGCTTTCGATCAGCGTCGTCCACAGCCTTGGATGCTGCGTGCGGATCAGTTTGATCAGCCGACCCAGAAACACATGGCTGTGCCGCAACTGGGTTACGCCCTTGCGCTCCCACTCGTCGAACGCCTGATCGACGCTCAAGGCCGGCGGCGGGGGATCGCGATCCACCACCACGACGCTGCGGTCGTCGCGCGCCAGCGCCATCGCGGCCATCAGACCGGCGATGCCCGCTCCGGCGATGAGAATCGTCTCGCTCATTTACGCTGCCTTCCAGCCGGCCCAGGCGATCATCGCCCAGCCCGCGATAAATGCGACGCCGCCGATGGGCGTGATCGCGCCCATCCATTTCTGTCCCGTCAGCGCCAGCAGATACAGCGAGCCCGAGAAGACGAGGATGCCGAAGAAGAACGCAAGTCCGGCCCAGTTCGCCGTCTTCGCCATCTCCGCGTCGCGCGCCAGCAGCGCCGCGCCGAACAGCGCCACGGCATGGATCAGGTGATACAGAACGCCGGTCTGATAGACCGCCATCGCATCGGGCGAGAGCGTATCGCGCAGCCCGTGCGCGCCGAACGCACCCAGCGCCACCGCCGTGAGGCCGGCGAAGCCGGCGAGGATCAGCAGCATTGAGACGGCGCTCCCTCTTGTTGACGGCAGCGGCGGCGTATCTCACCGTCGTCGCAAAACCGATAGACGGGAGGATAGGCGATGAAGCTCTATGACGAGAAGATGCCCGCGCCGAATCCGCGTCGCGTTCGGATTTTCATGGCCGAGAAAGGCATCGCGATTCCGCTGGAGCGCGTTGCCCTTGCGTCAGGCGAGCATAAGTCCGAACGCTTCCTGAAGCGGAACCCGCTCGGCCAGATCCCCGTGCTCGAACTGGATGACGGCACCTATCTCAGCGAGACGATCTCGATCTGCCGTTATCTCGAAGCGCTGCATCCCCGGCCGCCGCTGTTCGGAAGCACGCCGAAGGAGATCGGCGTCATCGATATGTGGATTCGCCGGGTCGAGCTTCAGATCGGCGCGCCGCTCAGCCAGGTGTGGATCAACACCCATCCCTATACCGAGCGTTACTGCGCCATGATGGGCATCGCCCGCTATCCCGATTTCGGCGAAGACAACCGCAAACGCCTGATGGACCGGCTGGCCTGGCTCGACGGCGAGATCGCCGGGCGCGACTTTATCGCGGGCGACGCCTTCACCATGGCCGACATCGCGGCGCTGACCATCGTGGATTTCGCCGCCTTCATGACGATCCCGCTGCCCGAGGATTGCGCCCGGCTGAAGGCGTGGCGCGAACGGGTTTCCGCACGGCCCTCCGCTTCGGCCTGATTGCGCAGGACGGCGCGCCGGTCCAGACTGGCGTTACAAAAATCATATACGGAAACGCAGCCATGAAGACGGGCATGAGGATATGCGGCATGCGCCGCATCGGGCAGCTATGAGCGTCGCAGACCCGGCGCTGGCCGAACGCATTTCGGCCTATCTCAAAGCGACACAGGGCCGCGAAACGCGCGTCGTCGGGCTAGAGCGCATCTATGGCGGCGCATCACGCGAAACCTGGCGCGTAACGCTGGAAGAGGGCGGCGCCTCGCGGGGCTTTATCCTGCGCCGCGATCCGCCCTCGTCGCTCATCGACACGGAACGCACGACCGAGTTCGCGGCCTACCGCGCCTTCCATAAAACCGTGGTGCCGGTGCCGGAAGCGCTGGCGCTGGAGCAGGACGAAACCTGGCTGGAGCGGCCCTTCTTCCTGATGGAGGAGGTCGTCAATGCCGGCCCCGCATCGGTGCTTCAGAGCGAGCCCTATGGCGAACATGCCGGCGCGATCGGCGCGCAGTTCTTCGGCATTCTGGGCGAGATCGCCGGGGCCGATCCACGCGCCCTCGGCCTCGACTGGACCGCGCCGGCCGCCGACGCCTGCTGGTCCGCCGAACTCGATAAATGGGAGAAGGTCATCGACGAGGACGAGCGCGAGCCGCAGCCCATCGCCCGCGCGGCGATCCGGTGGCTTCGCCGCAATCCGCCGCCGCCGGCCCAGAAGATTTCCGTCGTCCACGGCGATTATCGCACCGGCAATTTCCTGTTCGCGGGCGACCGCATCGCCGCGATCCTCGATTGGGAGATGGCCCATCTCGGCGATCCGCTCGAGGATCTGGGCTGGGCGCTCGACCCGCTCTGGTCGCACGACAACCCGGCGCGCCCGGCGGGGATGTGCGCGCGCGCCGACGCCATCGCCCATTGGGAAAAGGCCAGCGGCCTGAAGGCCGATCCGGCCGCCCTGCGCTGGTGGGATATGTTCGCGAGCCTCAAAGGCCTCGCGATCTGGATCAGCGCCGCCGCCGAGGTCCATGACGGCACCAACACCGATACCGTCAACGCCTTCTCCGGCTGGTATTGCCTCGCCTACCACAATCAGGTCATCGCGACCCGGCTTCAGGAGGACGCGGCATGATCCCCGAATCCGATACGCTTCTGAATGTCAGCGCGGCCAAGCTGATGATGGAGATCGCGCCGGCTCTGCCGCCCGGCTACGCGCAGGGCGGGGCCTCGACCCTCGCGATCGTGCTCATCCTGTCGGCGCAGGAATATGCCAGGGGAGCCGACACCCGCATATGGGAGAACGCCCGAATGGCCGAACTCCTCGCCGCCGGCGGCATCGACCCCGGCCCCGACGCCGCCTCCAACACCATCCCCGATCTCAACCTCGCCAACAATGCGCGGCGTGCGAAGCTCATCGCCCTGCAGGCGCGCGTCGAGGGCGAAACGGGCGACGCGGCGCGACAGAGGGAACGCGAGATTCTCGCCTTCCTCAAAGAGTCCGCCGACCGCCGCCGCCTCTATCTGCCCGCGCTGTAAAGGCGATGGGGGGCGAACGCCTCCGGTTCTCGCTCGCCCAGGCCGCGCCGGCGGCCGTGGGCGGCGTGTACCTGCCGTTTTTCCCGCTGTGGCTTTCAGGGCAGGGGCTGTCGCCGTCGCAGGTCAGCCTGACGCTCGCCAGCGCCATGCTGCTGCGCGTCGCGGTCGGGCCGGCGGCGGGCATCGTCGCCGATGCGCTGGGCGATCGCCGCCGCGTGGCGATCTTCTGTGCGCTGGCCGCAGCGCTGGCCTTCGGACTGATGGCGGCGCTGGGGCCGCTCTTCGGCCTCGCGGCGATCCTGCCGCTGGTGCTCCTCGCCATCCCGATGAACAGCGCCGCCGGCCCGATCATCGAAGCGGTGACGGCGCGCGGGGCCATCGACTATCGCTTCGATTACGCGGCCGTGCGGCTGTGGGGCTCGCTCGCTTTCGTCGTCACCAATTATCTCGGCGGCCTCGCCATCGGCTTCACGGGAGCGGGCGCCGTCGCGTGGATGGTTTGCGGCCTTCTGGTCGTCTGCGCCGTCGCCATCGTGCCGCTGCCCGCGCTGCCGTCCGATCGCCGCACCGAACGCAAAGCTGCGGGCCGCGCGGTGCAGCGCATCTTCTCCGAGACGCGCGTGCTGCTGCGCCAGCCGGTCTTCCTGCTGTTCCTGCTGACCGTCACGTTCGCGCAGACCGCGCACGCCGTCTTCTACGCCTTCGGCGCGATGACCTTCCGCAGCTTCGGCTATTCCGACTCCTATATCGGCATCCTCAGGGCCATCGGCACGCTGGCCGAGGTTCTGCTGTTCGCGTTCGGCGGACAGGTCATGCGGACCGTGCCCGCCACCGCCCTCATCGCCGTCGGCGCGGGGCTGGGGGCGCTGCGCTGGGTCGGCATGGCGTTCGATGTCGGACCGGTCGGCGCGCTGCTGTTGCAGGTGTTCCACGCCGCCTCGTTCGGCCTCGTCCATCTCGGCACGATGAAATTCCTCAGCCGCGCCGTACCGACCCGTCTCGCGGCCACCGGCCAGTCGCTGTTCTCGGTCGTCGCCTACGGCCTCGGCATGAGCATCGTCACCTATGCCTCGGGCCTCATCTACGAAGCCGCCGGCGCGCGCACCTACCTGCTGATGGCGGCCCTGTCGCTCGTCTCGCTCGGGCTCAGCGTCGCGCTTGCCCGCGCGTGGAACGGACACAGTCTTTTCGCTTACCGCAACCGCAAGGGAGTTCTCCCATGAAACGTCTGCATATCGAAGGCGGCCACGGCCTCGCCCACCTGAAGCTGGCGGAGCTGCCCGATCCCGTTCCGGGGCACGGCGAAATTCTCATCCGCATGACGGCGGCCTCGCTGAACTATCGCGATCTCGCCACCATCCTGTTCGGCGGCCACCGTCTGCCTTTCGTCCCGCTGTCCGATGGCTGCGGCGTGGTCGAGGCCGTCGGCCCCGGCGTCACCCGCGTGAAGCCCGGCGACCGCGTGATCCCGTCCTTCTTCCCCGGCTGGCAGGCCGGCCCGCCGACGTCCGAAGCCCTCGGCGCGGCGCTCGGCGGCACGCTGGACGGCTGCCTCACCGAGAAGCTCGTGATCTCGCAGGAGGGCGTGACCCTGGCGCCGGCCAGCCTCACCGACATCGAGGCCGCCTGCCTTCCCTGCGCCGGCCTCACCGCCTGGCGCGCGCTCCAGGATGGCGGCATCAAGGCGGGCGATGTCGTGGTGGTGCAGGGCACCGGCGGCGTTTCGATCTTCGCGCTCCAGTTCGCCAGGGCGGCCGGCGCGACGGTGATCGTCACGTCATCCTCCGACGAGAAGCTCGCCCGTGCGCAGGCGCTCGGGGCCGATCATCTCATCAACTACAAGACGACGCCGGACTGGGCGAAGGAGGTTCGCAAAGTCACGGGCGGCAGGGGCGCAGACCATGTCGTCGAGGTCGGCGGGGCGGGAACCCTGCTGCAATCGCTGAACGCCATCCGCATCGGCGGCCATGTCGCGGTGATCGGCCTGCTGACGGGCCTCAATCAGGAAATTCCCGTCAATCTCATCTTCGGCAAGAATGCCCGCATCAGCGGCATCACCGTGGGAAGCCGCCTGATGGTCGAGGAGATGTGCCGCGCCGTCGAAGCCAACGCCATCAAGCCGGTCGTCGATAAGGTTCTGCCCTTCACGCACGCCGTCGCGGCGCTCGAGCTGATGAAAAGCCAGGGCCATTTCGGCAAGATCGCGCTCAGCTTCTGAGCGTCGGGTCAGCCGACCGCGATCTTCGCGAACCGCGCCGATCCGGGCGAACGCTGGAAGGTGCTGTTGGCGATCAGCCAGACGCGCACGATGCGGGCGGGCAGGGGCTCGCCCAGCGCGGCGCGATAATCCGCCGCCACCATGCGCCGCTCGCTGCGCCATTCGCCCAGGCCCTCAGCCCCGGACCGCAGCACCCAGTGCGTCTCGCGCTCGCACCACCAGTTCAGCGGACAGCGGAAAACATGGTCATGCGGCAGCGCGGCGCTCCACATGTAAGTGAGGTCACGGCCGTTCTCGAACTCCACCGCGATGCTCAGATAATCATGCGTGAAGGCCAGGTCTTCCGGCAGCGCCGAGGGCAGCCTCTCCACCAGCCAGTCCCAGCTCAGCGCGGTGTCGGGCGTCAGCGGCACATCGACATCGGATTGCAGGATGCCGACATCGCCATGGGTCGAGACCCTCAGATCGTCGCGCGCCCCGGAATAGATCTGCCCATCGCCCAGCCGCCACAGATACGACCAGCCCTCCGGTGCGCCCGTCGCCGTCGGCGGCGCATCGCTCGCCGCCAGAACGATGCTGATGCCCGGCGCCTGCCGCGCCCGCTTGCCGGGCAGCAGCGCGCCGGTCTCGTCCGCGAACTCCGACAGGCCCTTGCTCAGCACCTCGATCTCGCCGTCGCCCCAGGCCTCATAGACGGCGTCATCGGCGACGATCTTGCGGATGCGCCCGCCGCCGATCCGCATATAGACGGTCGCGCGCGGCTCTAGCGCCAGCGCCAGCGCGCGGGCCAGCCAGATATGCCCCCGCGCCGTCAGGCGGAACGTCTCGCCGCGCCGCACGCGATAGCCGGTCGCGGTCCATCCCGCTTCGCCGCCGGTCAACAGGATCGGCGCATCCGTCTCGGGCGATTGCAGGCGAGCGCTCAGCGGCTTCAGCGCGCGGCGCTGCTGCGCCACGAAGCGCAGGAACGTGCCTGCGCGCGCCATG
>JAPUEF010000148.1 GCA_027492655.1 Alphaproteobacteria bacterium
CGTGACGCCGGCGGCGATCGCAGAGACGATCACCCGCGCTGGGTTCAAGGCCGCGGCCTGATCAGCATGAGCCGGATGCCGGTCCTGTTTCTGGGGCATGGGTCGCCGATGAATGCGATCGAGCACAATGCCTGGCGCCGGGGGTGGGCGGCGGCCGCCGCCGCCATTCCATGTCCCCGCGCCGTGCTGATGGTTTCGGCGCATTGGGAGACGCAAGGCGTATTCCTGACGCATACCGCCGCCCCGGAGACGATCCACGATTTCTATGGCTTTCCCAAAGCGCTGTTCGATGTCCGCTACAATGCGCCCGGCGCGCCGTGGCTGGCCGAGCGGGCGCGGGATCTGATCGCGGGTTCAGGGGTGGCGTTGTCCCGGCTGCGGCTGGATGCGGGACGCGGACTCGATCACGGGGCCTGGAGCGTGCTTCTGCCCATGTACCCTGAGGCCGACGTGCCGGTGGTGCAGCTGAGCCTCGACCGCAGCCTGACGCCGCAGGAGCATCTGAATCTGGCGCGCGCTCTGGCGCCGCTGAGAGACGAGGGCATTCTCGTGATCGGCAGCGGCGACATCGTGCACAATCTGCGGGTCGATTTCCGCAACCCCGTGGCGCAGCCCTGGGCGCTGGCGTTCAACGAGAAGGCCAAGGCGCTGATCGTTTCAGGCGACGCCGATGCGCTGGCCGACTACGAAGCGCTGGGGCCTGAAGCCATCGCGTCGATCAACTCGGCGGAGCATTATCTGCCGCTGCTCTATGTGCTGGCCCTGCGCGGGGCCGGCGACCGGGTCAGTTTTTTCAATGACGACGTGTTCGCGGCGCTTTCGATGACATCGGTGGTGATCGGCGACATCGCGGAAGCCGCCTGAGACAAAAAAGGCCGCCCTGGGTAAGGGCGGCCTTTTCGCTCAGGCGTTCGTGCGATCAGTTCTGGCCGAGCAAACGCTGCTTGAAGAACAGCGCCACGGCGGCGTTCATGTAGTCGCGGTTGGTCTTCTTGCGGAAGCCGTGGCCCTCGTCGAGCGCGACCAGCCACCAGGGATTCTGGCCGTTGGCCTTCACCGCCGCGAAGAGCTGATCGGCTTCGCCCACCGGCACGCGCGGATCGTTCGCGCCGTGGATGATGAACATCGGCTTTCTGATTTCGGAGGCGTGCTTCAGCGGCGCGATGTCCTCCTGGAATTTGCGCATCTCGGGATCGCGCTCGTCGCCGTATTCGACGCGGCGAAGATCCTGACGGTAGCCGGAGGTGTTTTCCAGGAAAGTCACGAAGCTGGAGATGCCGACGATAGAAACGCCGCCCGCCAGGCGGTCGGAGTAATCGACCATCGCGGCGTTGACCATGTAGCCGCCATATGAGCCGCCATAGACCATGACCTTGTCCTTGCTCAGATCGCCCTGAGCGCCGATCCAGTCGAGCAGCGCGCCGATATCCTTGACGCTGTCCTTGCGCTTGAAGCCGTTATCCAGCTCCAGATACGATTTTCCGTATCCGGACGATCCGCGCACGTTCGGCACCACCACCGCGATGCCGAGTTCGTTCACCCAGTACTGCCAGATCGGGGCGAAGCTGGGACGCTCCTGGCCCTCGGGGCCGCCATGGATGTTGATGACGACGGGGAAGGGGCCGGCGCCTTTCGGCTTGTAGATGAAGGCCGGAATTTCGCGGCCGTCGAAGCTCTTATAGGTGAAGAGCGTCGGCTCGACGAAGGTGGCCGCGTTGAGGCCGCCGAGTTCGCTTTCGGTCCAGCGGGTAAGCTCGCCCGACGCAAGATCGAAGGCCCAGGCGTCGCCCGCCGAGTTCGCCGAGGCGAAGCCGAAGCCGAGCTTCGCGCCATCGGGCGAGAACTGAAGGCCGCCGATTTCGCCCGGCGGCAGCTTCGGGCCTGCGACCTCGCTGTTGTCGGAGAGTTTGCGGATATGCACTTCCGACGCGCCGTTGGCGTTCACCGAAAACGCGATAAGCGCGCCGTCCGGCGACATGTCGCCCGCTTCGACATCCCACGGAATGTCGCCCGAGATCGATGTTTTCGCGCCGTCGGCGAGATTGTAGCGGGTGAGGCTCTGGAACTCGCCGTCCTCGCTGGAGGTGTAGATCACCGACTGGCCGTCGGGCGCGTAGGCGGCGTAGCCATACGCGACTTTCTGGCCTTCCCTGGCGTTCAGCTCGGTCAGCGCGGCGGACGCGATGTCGAGCACGTAGATGTGGGATTCGGACGCCGAGACGTATTGGGTCAGCAGGAGCTTCGTGCCGTCGGGCGACCAGTCGGCGGCGCCCCAGCTGGTGCCGTCGGACTTCTCGAAGACCTTGCGGCGGCCATCCGGGTTGGCGATGTCGGCGAGCCAGATTTCATAGGTGGCGTTGGCCTGGCTGGAAATGGTCCATGCCACCTGCTTGCCGTCATGGGACCAGGCGGCGTCGGTGTTGCGGGTGCCGGGCACGCTGATGCGGATGTCTTTGCCGGCAGCGTCGTCGTGCAGATAGAGCTGATAATTCTCGTCGCCGCCGGTGTCCTTGGAGAACAGGAAACCGGGCGCGCCGGGCGCATCGGGATAGGAACCGCCGCCGACCGGCTCGCTGTAGAAGGTGAGCTGACGGCGCATGCCCATCGGGGAATCGACACGGTGGACCTGAGCGGTCTCGCCGAAGCGGGTGGCGATCAGCATGCCGCCTTGCGGGGTCCAGCCTGAGAAACCGGCGGCGCGCGCGTTCTGGTAGGCGAGAAGCTGCTCGTTAAGTTCGGCAGGAATTTCGGGGATGCCCTCGGTGACGAGATTGCCGACGGTCTTGCGCGCGCTATCGGCGGCGGGCGGGACGGCAGGGGCGGATTCCTGTGCGGCGGCGAGGCCGGCCGCGGCGCCGCCGAAGGGCTGAAACGCCAGCGCAGCACCCGCGCCGAGAAGGACGATAGCGGAAACGGTCGTGAAAAGCTTGGTCATCGCGCGAAAACAGCCTCACCCAGATTGGTTTGGGCAAGGTTCGCCGATGACGCTGCGGCTGTCCACGCCGCGTCGGTCACAGTTCCGCGTGCTACTCGCGGGCCAGCGTCACCTGCGCCGCCGCTTCGGCGTCCAGCACCTGATCCGCCTCGATGGTGATCGTGACTTTCTTCATGGTGCCGTCGAAGACGAACGGCGCGCGATAGTGCGAAACCGGGCTTGAACGGTTCATGCCGATGTCGAGACCCGACCAGGAAACGAAATTGACGAAGCCGAAAGCGAAGGCGGCTGCGCCGACCTCTTCGCCGTCGATCAGCAGCGTCCCGATGATCCGGTCGCCCAGATTGGGACCGCTGCGCTGCGCCCGGAAGGCGAGCTTGCGGTCGCCCGGCGCAACCTTGCGGCTCGCGCGGACGATCTGATGCTGTCCGACATTGACGTCGTGGGTCAGTACGCCGTCCTGCAGATACAGCGCATAGCCGCAGGTCGCATCGCCATGCGCGATGAGCACGCCGTGGGCGTTGTCGCCGACCGTCACGTCGGCCTCGATCGTGGAGGAGCGGCTGCGCAGATCGGGGCAGACATCGGTAGGGAGGTGGCCCATGCCGGCGTGGAAGGTGAAGACGCGCCGTTCGCCGAGATGGCGGGCGGCGTTTTCGGCGAAGCGTTCGCCGAAACGGTCATCCAGCGGCAGAACCTGATGCGCCTCGGCCTCGCGCCACCAAAGCTCCACGAGGTCGTTCAGCTTCTGCGGGTGGCGGTCTGCGAGGTCGTGGACTTCATTGAAATCCTGCGCGAGGTGGTAAAGCTCCCACTTGTCGTCCTCGTAGGGCTTGCCCTGCGGGTGGAACGCCACGGCCTTCCAGCCGTCATGGACGATGCCGCGATGGCCGAACATCTCGAAATATTGCGGCGTCGCCTTCGAAGGCCGATCGGGCTCAGCGAACGAGGCCGCGAAGCTGACGCCTTCCAGCGCCATCTGCCCGACGCCGTTCACCTCGACCGGCGCGGAGACGCCGACGATGTCGAGCAGGGTCGGGGCGAAGTCGGTGGCATGGCAGAACTGGTGGCGCAGCTCGCCGCGCGCCGCGATGCCCTTCGGCCAGGCGATCACCAGCGGATCGCGGATGCCGCCGCCATGGGTGTTCTGCTTGTAGCGCTTGAGCGGCGTGTTCGCGGCCATCGCCCAGCCGAGGGGAAAGTTGGAATGGGTATCCGGCCCGCCGATGTCGTCGATGCGGGCGAGCTTCTCGGCCATCGATTCCTGCCGCCAGTTGTACGGCCCCATCGCGTTCACGAAGCCGAACGGCCCGCCTTCCTGGCTGGCCCCGTTGTCGGAGAGGACGAGAACGATGGTGTTGTCGTCGTAGCCGGCGGTTTTCAGGAACGCCATGAGGCGGCCGATCGCCGCGTCGGCATGTTCGAGCATGCCGGCATAGGCGGACTGAAGCCGCGTGAAGAGCCGCCTTTCGTCGGCTCCGATCTTCTCCCAGGGTTGCACCCAGTCGTTGTGCGGGGGCAGGACCGTGCCTTCGGGCACGATGCCGGTTTCGATCTGCTTTGCGAGGCGGCGTTCGCGCTCGACGTCCCAGCCATCCTGAAAGACCGCATCGTATTTCAGGATGGTCTCGCGCGGCGCCTGATGCGGCGCATGGCACGCGCCATAAGCGAGCCATAGAAGGAACGGGGCATCAGGCTTGGCGGCATGGTGGTCGGCGAGATAGCGGATCGCTTCCCGGGTCAGATCGTCGGTGAGGTGATAGCCGGTCTCGTGCCGTCCCGGCGGCGTGACGGGCGTGTTGTCGCGGAACAGCTCCGGCGCGTATTGGTCGGTTTCGGCATCCATGAAGCCGTAATAGCGATCGAAGCCCCGACCCAGCGGCCAGCCATCGACCGGGCCGGCGGGGCCGGTTTCATGCACCGGCGTGACATGCCATTTGCCCAGCATGTAATTGCGGTAGCCGTGCGGGCGCAGCATTTCGGCCAGCGTCCCGGCCTCGCGCGAGATCTTGCCGCGATAGCCGGGATAGCCGCTGTCGAAATTCGCCAGGCAGCCGACGCCGACCGAATGGTGGTTGCGCCCGGTGATCAGCGCGGCGCGGGTGGTGGAGCACATCGCCGTGGTGTGGAAGCCGGTGTAACGCAGGCCCTTTGCGGCGAGCGCATCTATGTTCGGGGTCTGGATCGGCGAGCCGTAGCAGCCGAAATCGGAAAAGCCGACATCGTCGAACAGGATGACGACGATATTCGGCGCGCCGGCGGGCGGGCGCGGTCCTGCGGGCCAGTGCGGCGGCGCTTTCGCCTGTTTCGGATCGCGGATTGTCATGGTCGTCCTCCCGCCGCGATCTAGTCATCCGGCGCCGGTTTGAATTGAGTTTCTGGTGACAATCCGGCGGCTACGGCTCAAGCCGCTGCGAAAAACATCAAATGCACGAGACGACCGTTTTCCGGCGTGTCGCCGAAACCGGGGGCGCTGTTGTGGAAGAGCCAGGGGCTGAAGAGGATCAGCCGGTTGAAACGCATGGGCGCGGTGAAAGTCTTCTCCCAGCGCGCGGGCTTCAGCGTGTCCTTGTTCACGACATCTTCGATCAGGGCGTTCGGATCGCTGAAGCCTGCTTTCATCGCCCCAGCCATATCGACCGGCACGCGCTCCAGGCCGGTTGGGCGATGCCGGAAGAAATCCGTTCCGCCGCGGCAATGTTCGGGCAGGCTGAGATAAAGGATGCCCGAGTAGAAACACGGGTCGATATGGACGCCCGAGGCGCCCTTCTCGCGCGCCAGCGTCAACCTGCAGTGCTGATGCGACGTCCCGGCCTGCGGCTTGACGGCATGGCCGATCAGTCTGCCGACGGTTTCATCGAGGCCCGGGATCGGAAGCGGCTGGGTGGACAGGAGGCCGGGGTAGTTGCCCTGTTTGAAGGCGGGATCGAAGGCGAGTTTCAGCGCTGCGCGGCGGGCCGCAAGGGGATCTGCGATGAAGTCGTCGATGATCATAAAACTGGGGCGCATGCATGCGACAATGACCCGGCGCGCCGCTGTGTTCAATCGGCGAAGCGGAACGAACGGGGCGCTGGCGGCGGACACGAAAGTGGCGCACGCTCAGGCGCTGTCGAAGCTGAAGAAAAGGATGCCGCGTGATCCGTTCGACCCTTCTCGCCTCCATCGCCGCGGTGGCTCTGCTGGCGCCTCCGGCTGTGGCCGGGGAGGCGGAGGCATCGGCCTTCGCTAAGCTGGCTGACGATTACGATGCGTGGCTGAAGCGCGAAAACCCGATCGGCGCGGGCTTCGAGGGCGACGATGCGGCGCTATCGCTTCTGCCTGACGCCAGCGCGGCGGCGGAGGCGAGGCGGCTGGAGGAGGTGAAGGCCTTCAAGGCGCGCGTGGAAGCGATCCCCGCGAAGGAATTGTCGGCGGCCGACGCCTTCGACCGCGATTATCTGGCGGCAGCGCTGGACGATACCCTGGCGCTGGCGCCGTTCGATGAAGGCCGGATGCCGTTCAGCAACGACTCCGGCTTCTATTCTCTGGCCGATTATCTGGGGCCTTCGACGCGCTTTCGCAGTCTGGCCGATGCGGAAGCCTGGCTGGCGCGGCTGAAGGCGCTGCCGCTCTACTACGATCAGAACATCGCCAATGCGCGGCGGGGCCTTGAGACGGGCTGGACACAGCCTAGGCTGGTGGTCGAGCGGGTGATCGCGACTGCGAAGCAGCAAGCCGTGTTGAAGGCCGAAGACGATCCGTTGCTTGCGCCGTTCGCGACGCTGCCGGCGGGGCTGGATGCGAAGGCCGTCGCGCCGCTTAAAGCGGAAGCCGAACGGGTGATCGCCGAGGAGATCGCGCCCCGCCGCAAGGCCTTCGCCGTGTTCATGGAAACGGAATACCTGCCCAAGGCGAGGCCGCAGATCGGCATTTCCTCGCTGCCGAACGGCAAGGCGTATTACGAAGCTCTGGTGCGTCATCATACGACCACCGACATGACGCCCGACGAAATCCACGAGCTGGGCCTGAAGGAAGTCGCGCGCATTCGCGGCCTGATGGACGGCGTGATGAAGGAGACCGGCTTCAAGGGCAGCTTCGCAGAGTTCCTGACCTTCCTGCGCACCGATCCGCAATTCTATGCGACCTCGCGCGAGCAACTGCTGGAGAAGGCGTCGGAGATCGCCAAGCGCGCGGACGACAAGCTGCCGGGGCTGTTCCTGACGCTGCCGCGCCTTTCCTATGGCGTCAGGCCGGTGCCGAAGGAGATGGAGGAGGGCTATACGACCGGGCGCTATTTCCCCGGCTCGCCCGAGATGGGCGTGGCGGGCGGCTATATGGTCAATACAAGCCATCTCGATCAGCGGGCGCTCTACGAGCTGCCGGCGCTGACGCTGCACGAGGCGGCACCGGGGCATCACATCCAGATCGCGCTGGCGCAGGAGTTGAAGTCGCTGCGCTACTTCCGGCGCAACGGCGACGCGACGGCGTTCACGGAAGGCTGGGGCTTATATGCCGAATATCTGGGCGAGGAGATGGGACTCTATCGCACGCCCTATGAGCGGTTCGGCCGCCTGTCCTACGAGATGTGGCGCGCGTGCCGTCTGGTGGCCGATACCGGAATCCACTGGAAGGGCTGGGATATCGAGCAGGCGCGCAAGTGTTTCACCGAAAATTCGGCGCTGTCGGAACACAACATCCAGACCGAGCTGGAGCGCTATATCTCATGGCCGGGGCAGGCGTTGGGCTACAAGATCGGCGAGTTGAAGCTGAAGGCATTGCGTGCGCGGGCCGAGGAACGTCTGGGCGCGCAGTTCGACGTGCGCCGCTTCCACGACGAGGTGCTGCTGGCGGGGGCCATGCCGCTGGGCATGCTGGAGTCCCGCATCGATACCTGGATCGCCGACCAGCAGGCGAACCGACCGTGATGGGGGCCGCCTCGACGGTCTGCCGCCGGGCTGGTAAGCAGGCTGCGCCAAGGTAGGTTGCGCACATCGCGCGCCGGCCGGACTGGGTGACGCGGGGTTGTTGCTCGGCCGCTTTCAATCGAGGGACTTCATTCCATGCGTTTCACTATCGCCAAGGCCGCGTTCGTGGCCGCCCTGCCGCTGTTCTTCGCCGCGCCGGCGCTCGCCGACGAGACGCACGACAAGCTGATGAAAATGTGCTCCGAGAACGACCCGGCGCCGGAGACCTGCGAATGCCAGGTCAAGGCGCTTGAGGAAAACATGGACGCCAAGGTGCTGAAGGTGTTCATCGCGACGATGGAAGCCACCAACGCCGCGACGCCCGAAGAGGCTGAAAAAGCCGGCAAGGCCGCGCTGGACGAAGCCGGCATGACCCAGGACGAGTTCAACAAGGCGATGGAAGAGGCGATGGCCAAGATCCAGCCCGCCATGGACGCCTGCAAGAAGGAGTAAGGCTTTCGCCCAATCCTGTGTGGGGACGACCGGGCCAACGCCCGGTCGTTTTCGTTTGAGCCGGCCCGGGACGGCTACGCCGAGGGCATCAACGACACAGCGGCGTCTCGTCTAGCCGCACACGGCCCGAACGATTTTCTCCGTCTTGGGATCGATTTCGATCGTCACCCGCTCCTGGCGATAGTCCGCCGTCACCCCCTGACCTGGGGCTATCTGGCGAACGATCGTCGCGCCGGTCCGTTGCCTGGCCTCATCGTCGGTCATCCGGCTCAGGCCCTGCAGCGATTGGGCGGCGTCGGGACGGCAGATGCCCAGAGCAGCATCGCCACTGCCCTGGCTCGCTGTCTGGCAAGCGGCAACGACCGTAGTGGCAAGCATGAGTGTCGTGACGGAAAACAATCTCGTATTCATCGTCAACATCTCCTGTTCTCTCGCCACCTTAACATAGCGCCAGTCCCGTTGGCAGTTGTCGCTATTTCAGCCGGCTACGGCTGCGCGCCTGCGAACGGGTGCCGGCGTGCTTCGTTCTGTTCCGAGATGGCGGACCGTGCGGGATACTGATGAGAACTATGTCTACGCATAGTCCTCCAAAATTGAGGCGCGAGCGAATGGTTACAAGGGGGCGGAAAGCATAGCTTTCGCATCTGGGCCAGGAATTCAGATTCTGCCGGTGACAGGCCACCTCTTAGAGGGTCTCCTCACTAACTAACTGCAGTCATTGGAGCGCTACATCTGCGGTCCAGTTATTCGGGTAGCGAGGCCATCCCAAGCTCCGGATAGGTGGGGAGTTTCCAGCTACCTCCTCGATCCTCGCCCGAAAATCGGGCGACCAGATCGGGGATATGCAGGGCGCAGACCAAGGCAGTCACTGCTTGAAAAGCACTAATACCGAGTTGGGTCTTGGGCATGCCCAGCTTGAGTAGGTACATATTCACATTCTGAATCTTGTCGACGAAGGGCTTAAGGATGCGGTGGTAATTGGCGAACGCAGTCTTCAAATCGTTGATGTTCCTGCTGATCTCGCCCCCGAGCACATAAGCGCCGACGAGACTGCCTGACACGCCCATGCCGCTGTAGGGCGATGCGCAATGCGCAGCGTCCCCAACCAGAACAACGCGACCTTTCGACCAAGTATCGATTTTAACCTGGACGACCTCCTGCGAGTAGAAAAAGTCGGCTGTCTTCATGCCCTCGATAAATCGCGGAGTCTGCCAGCCAGCGTCCCGAAACCTGTCTGCCCAGAAAGCCTTCTGCCGTTCAATCGGTTCGTGATGAATGGCCGAGACTTGTTCGGTTTCATCCCTCATGAAGAAATAGACCTGCGTCTCGGTGCTGTTATGGCTCCGCCGCATGACCATGCGCCTACCCGGCACCATGAACGTGTCGCGGATATTGCTGTCCGACGCGATGCGGGGGATGAACCAGTAGGCCATATGGATACCCAGTCGCAGATAGGGTTCCGGGGTACCCGCCGGTTGGAGCGCGCGCCGAATTCTCGATCCCTGTCCGTCCGCTCCGACCAGGATATCGAACTCTTCGGCGGGACCATCGGAGAAGTGGGCAATCACCTTGTCGCCGGTGTCTTCGAAATGGTCGATGCTCAGACCAAATCGGTAGTCCACCTCTGACTGCGTCGCGTCATGAATGATACGGACGATGTCGCCGCGCATGATTTCATATTCGGCGGTCATGGTCTGCGCGCCCTTGCCGGACGTATTGGCCATGATCGTGGCGACCGTTTTACCCGACGCGCTGACAAAGGCGACGCCGGGCTCATCGACCCGTTTGTCCCGGATGGCTTGCAACCGCCCCATTTTGTGCGCTGCATCAATACCTGGCCCGCGCAGGTCGACCTGCGCCCCGGTTGCCCGAAGGACAGGAAACCGTTCGACGACGACGACCTTATGTCCGCTCCGCGCCAGCCATAATGCCAGGCTGGCGCCTGCGATGCCGCCGCCGCAGATCAGCACTTTGAGGCGGGTTCTGGTCGCGTTAGGCATGTCAACTTCATCAAAACTATCAGTGATAGATTATTGTGCTTTATCCCCTATCGCTGATAGATGGTCAATATGGTGAAACTGACGCGCGAGCGTGTGATTGATGAAGCGCTCATGCTCCTCAATGAGGTCGGGCTTGACGGCCTGAGCACAAGGCAATTGGCGAAGCGTTTGGGCGTTGAGCAGCCTTCGCTGTACTGGCATTTCCGCAGGAAAGAAGACCTGCTCGCGGCCATGGCAGAGGCTGCGATGTTGCCGCACGCGACTGCTCCGCTTCCCTCCGCCACCGAAGATTGGCGCGACTGGTTTGCTGAAAACAATCGCAGCTTTCGCCGCACGCTGTTGCAACACCGCGACGGCGCCAGGCTTCACGCCGGACTTATTCCCGGAAGCAAAGATGTCGAGCGGATCAAACACAAGCTGGCATTTCTCGTGGCCACAGGTTTGCGTAGTGAGGACGCGACGATGGCAATGCTCACTGCCAGCCGGTTCACCGTGGGCAGTGTGCTTGAGGAACAGGCTGATGCGCGGGTATCGGACGGTGATGTTCTACCAGTCGACCACGACGTCGCTTTTGAAGAAGGGCTTCTTCTGATCGTCGATGGAATGACGGCCCGAATGCGTCGCGAGGGATAGTTGGCCTTCGCTCCGGTCAGGACGACCCGCACCATGGGCATCGGTTACGCGCACCCCCACCAGAAATGGATCCAGCGGCGACATCAACAAAGCTGGCGATGTTTGGCGGATGGGGTGAGATTCGAACTCACGGTGGGGATGAACCCACGCCGGTTTTCAAGACCGGTGCCTTAAACCACTCGGCCACCCATCCCGCAGCGCTCGCTTAGCCGATGGCGGGGGGATGGGCAAATCGACCCTGCGGCGGGTTCATTGTTTCGTCACAAAGCGTACGCGTAAAGTTATATGATCGATTGTTGAAATGAATGATCTGCCTGCTTTGAAATGGAACCGATCGTGGCGAAATTGCGGCGGGACCATGATACCGCAACGTCACGCTATTGTGTTCGAAACTTAAGGAATGCCGCGACCGACCGTCGCGCTTCTTTGTGACAGCCATCAATCCGCCTTGAATCGGGACGATACGTCGCTTGTTCCGCCGCCGGAATCGGCATAACGGAGCGCCCTGACTTGAGACTTCCATAAGATGCGCAGGAGAGCCGACACACCTGTCGGCGGCTGGCGCATCCACCCTTGGGGATAACAGATGATGAAATCTATTCTGGCGGCGGGCGTAAGCCTGCTGACGCTGGCTGCGGTCTCGACCGCAGAAGCGAAGACGTTCGGCCACGTCGCCGGCGGCGTGAACTATGTCGACAATGACGATGCGTTCTTCGGCGGCAAGGACGTCAATCAGTATCAGTTCAACTTTCAGGGCGCGGCCGGTTTCGACCTGACGCCGACCTGGAATCTGCAGTTCGACACGTCGTTCAACTCGGATCGCTTCTCGGGCGACACGTTCGGCGGCAAGACGGTGGCGATGGACACCTGGCGCGCCGGCACGCAGGCATTCTGGCGTGACTCCGCTACGGGCATGGTCGGCCTTGAAGTCGCCTATCAGACGGTCGATTTCTCGTCGATTGCGATCGACGGCTTCTTCGTGGGCCTGCGCGGCGAGTATTATGCCGGCGACAAGTTCACCGTCGGCGGCGGCGTGAACTACAATACGTTCGAGGCGTCGTTCTACACCGACCTCGACACGCTCGGCGTCAACCTGTTCGGCACCTACTATGCCAGCGACAAGGTCGGCATCTCGCTGCGCGGCAACTACAGCTCGACCGACATCAAGAGCGCGCCGGACAATCTGGACACGTACGGGATCAGCGCCGACGTCGAATATCTGTTCCAGAACAACCTGTCGCTCAGCGGCTCGCTGGCGTATGGCAGCACCGACTTCATCACGCAGGACTTCGACAAGTTCACGGTCGGCGCGAAGCTGAAGGTCTATTTCGGCACCGAGGGCTCGCTGGCGAACCAGCACCGCACCTCGACGCTGGAGCCGACCGCCTCGGGCTTCGGGATCCCCTTCTTCGGCGTCAGCCCGTAAGACTGGTGCATTCGGGAAACGGCGCGGGAGAAATCCCGCGCCGTTTTCATTTGGGCGCCGCTTGCGCGCCGGGCGGCGTTCGCCCACAAGGATTCCATGCGGATCGATCTTTCCAGTTTCGGCGTCATTCACGATCTGGCGGCCGGCGCGTCGCTGAGCGGTGAGGGACTGGCGCGCACCGTGGCGGGCCGGGCCGAGATCCTGCGCGGCAAAGGCGTCGTGCGCGGGACCGTCGTGGCCATCGGGCATGGCGGCAGCCTGTCGTTCTTCATCGACCTGTTCGCGGTCTGGGCCTGCGGCGCGACGGCGGCCTGCATCGACGCCAGCCTGACCCCGGGCGAGCGCGGGAACGTCGCAGCCTTCGCCAGGCCCATTCTGGTGCTGGTCTCCAGCGAAGCTGAAGGCGAGGGCTGGGGCGCGCCGCTGCTGAATCTTGCGGATGCGCCGCCGTCCGACGCGCTCATCGAGGCGGCGCCATCGCATCTGGACGATGCGGCGGTGATCCTGTTCACCTCCGGCACGACCGGCGCGCCGAAGGGCGTGGTGCTGACGTTCCGGGCGCTGTTCGCGCGGATCGCGCTGAACCACGCCCATATCGGCGCACCCTTGCGCGGGCGGACACTGGTGACGTTGCCGACGCATTTCGGGCACGGGCTGATCGGCAATGCGCTGACGCCGTTCTTCGCGGGCGGCGAGATCGTGATCGCGCCGCGCGGCCTTGGCCTCGCCAGGGATCTGGGCCGTCTGATCGACGCCGAACGCATCACCTTCATGTCGTCGGTGCCGACGCTGTGGCGTATGGCGCTGAAGCTGTCGAACCCGCCGTCAGGCGACACGCTGAAGCGCGTGCATGTCGGCTCGGCGCCGCTGTCGTCGGCGCTGTGGGGCGATATCGCGACCTGGTCGCGCGCCGACACGGTGAATTGCCTGGGCATTACCGAAACGTCGAACTGGATCGGCGGCGCGTCGTCGGCCAGCGACGGGATCGCCGACGGATTCGTCGGGCGGCCGTGGGGCGGCAGCGTCGCGGTGCGGCTGGATGACGGACGGGTGGTGTCGCAGGGCGAGGGCGAGATCGTGGTGCAGACGCCGTCTCTGATGGCGGGCTATCTGGATCGGCCAGATCTGACGGCGGCGGTGCTGGAGAACGGATGGTACCGCACCGGCGACCAGGGCATCGTCGATGCGCGCGGCGTTACGGTCGCCGGGCGTATCAAGGACGAGATCAACCGTGCGGGGTTCAAGATCCAGCCGGCGGAGTTGGATATGCTGATCGAGCAGCATGACGCGGTGGCGGAAGCCTGCGCCTTCGCGATTCCCGATGCGGTGAGCGGCGAGATCGTCGGCGCGGCGGTCCGCTTCAAGCCCGGCGCGGACGCCGATCTGGAGGCCGTCAAGGCGTTCTGCCGGGCGCGGATGCGCCGCGAGGCGACGCCGGAACGCTGGTTCACGGTCGATGAGATTCCGCGCACGGCGCGTGGCAAGGTCAGCCGCGAAGCTGTGCGCCATGCCTTGATGGAGGGCCGCCGGACATGATGCGCCAACCGCCGCCGCCGCGGGTGAAGCTGCTGAAGATCGAGACGGAACGCTTTTTGCTGCGCACGCTGACGCCGGCCGATGCCTCGGATCGCTGGGCCGCATGGCTGGACGATCTGGATGTGATGGGTCCGGTGAACACCGAGCCGCGCAAGACCAGTAAGGCGGAGATCGCCGCCTATCCGCGCAATTTCGACCAGGAACGGCGTCTGCTGATCGGCATCTTCGACAAGCACGCCGACAATCTGCATATCGGCTTCTATCAGGTGGATGTGAACGCGCGGCATCGCACGGCGAAGCTGAACGTCATCATCGGCGACAAGGCCTATTGGGGCCGCAAGGTCGTTCTGGAAACCCGGGCGGCGTTGCTGGATCATCTGTTCAGGAGCGGCACGGAAAAGGCGATCGGCTCTCCGCTGGCGCGGAATTTTCCCGCCGTGTTCAACTACAAGGCTCAAGGCTGGCGGCTGGAGGGCATCCTGAAGGGTCAGGTGCGCCACATGAGCGCCAACACGCGTCTCGACCAGTATGAGTTCGGCCTGCTGAAGGACGAATGGATCGCGCTCAAAAGGAAGGCCGGCGCATGAGCCTCGACACCGCCAAAACCCTGCTGGCCGAGACGCTGCAGATCGACGCCGCGACGGTGTCGGACACCGTGCGGCTGGGTGAGATCGAAGCGTGGGACAGCCTCGGCCACATGCGGCTTCTGACGGCGATCGAGGAAAGGCTCGGGCGCTCGCTCGACGCCGAAACGGCGGCGGAGATCGAGAGCCTGGCCGACGTCGCGCGGGTTCTGGCCTAGACGAGGCCGTATTTCAGCCGCGCACCGCGCCAAGGATCAGCGCGGGCAAGGGCGCGTCGGGCCGGGGCATCGCGAGGAGAGCGTCGATCAGCGGCTGTGGTTCGCTGACGCCGCCGAGCCGCATCAGCATCGTCGCTTTGTCGATCA
>JAPUEF010000149.1:0-295 GCA_027492655.1 Alphaproteobacteria bacterium
GGGTAGCGCTGGATCGTCGGCCCGTCGGCGCGCGCCCCGCCGCCAACGTAGCTGCGCAGCGCGGCGAACGACATGCCCGAAAGCGAAAGCGTCGCATCGTCGATCCAGCGCCCCTCATGGTCGCGGGTGATGTCGGGACAGAGATCGTAATTGTGATGAGCGACGACGATCCCGTCGCTCAGCACATGCACGTCGATCTCGCTGCCGTCCGCGCCCAGCTCGGACGTGTGCGCGACGGCGGCCAGGGTGTTTTCCGGCCGCAGGCCGACACAGCCCTGGCAACCGATGATCGTGG
>JAPUEF010000149.1:305-14737 GCA_027492655.1 Alphaproteobacteria bacterium
CGCCGCATAGGTTAGTATCTGACCCGCAGCACGAGGCCATAGGTTCGCGGATCGCCCGCCACCGCCAGATAATTGCGCGCGAACAGCGGCTGGTCCTGAATCTGGCGCAGGTAGCGTTTGTCGAACAGATTTTGCGCCGTCAGAGCCAGCTCCCACCGATCGTCTTCGCCGATCAGCGAAATCTTCGCATTCACCAGCGTGTAGCCGGGAACCACCGTCTTGGGATCGTTGTCGCTCTGCGACTGGAAGTGATCGACATAGGTGACATCGCCTCGCAGCCCGAACTGCAGCGAGGTTCCCGGCAGAGGCGTCACGTAGTCGGCATAGAAAGATCCCGAATAGCGCGGCGCATTGGGAAGCGACGCACCTGACAGATCCTGGGTGCAGGTGGTCGCGGGCGGCGTCGGCGCCATGCCTGCGGCGCACGAACCGCCGGGATAGGAATCATAGGTCGCGACGTTCCATCCGAACGCGCCGCCGACATTCAGCGTGTCGGTAAGACGCGCATTGATGTCGAACTCAGCGCCATACGAGGTCGCCTTCGCCGCGTTGTTGACGAGGAACTGGGTGCCATCGAAGCTCGTAACCTGCAGATCGCTGATGGTGGTGTGGAAGAAGCCCAGATTCGCGCGCACCCGGCGATCCCAGAAGACGCCTTTCAGGCCGGCCTCGAACGACAGCGCTTTCTCGCTCTTGAACTCGATCGACGCGACGTTCGGGGTCGAGAGCCCGTTGAAGCCGCCGCTCTTCACGCCGCGCGAGACGGTCGCATAGCCGGTCATCTCCGGCGTGATGTCATATTGCAGCGAGGCCATGCCCGAGAAATTCGTCTCGCTGCGATCCAGGCTGACAGGGCCGAGCGGCGGATTCAGGATGGGATAGAGCGCACCGTTCTGTATCCGATCGATCGACTTCTCTTCATGGTCGATGCGAAGGCCGCCCGTCAGGCGCAAACGCTCCGAAATATGGTAGGTCGCCTGGCCGTAGAGCGCCACGCTGTCGGTATTGGTATCGGAGAACGTCCGGTCCTCCGTGCCCGGCGCGATGTTGATGCCGGTGCCGGCGGCGATCAGCGCCGAGAAATCCGGATAGACCGTGTTGTAGCCGTAGGTGTTCAGCCACTGCCGGAAGAAGAACAGCCCGCCCACGGCATCCACGGACTCGCCCTTGTAGTTCAGCTGGAACTCCTGCGAGAATTGCCACTGATCCGCTTCCGTCCCGCCGTCCAGTCCGTTGAGGCGGGTGAAGTCGACATCCACGCGGTCAGCATCGTCGAAGCCCTGATAGCCGGTCAGCGATTTCAGCTTCCACGCATCGTTGATGCGATAATCGACCGTCAGCGAGGCGCTCCATGCCCGAAGATCGTTATAGCTGTTGAAGTCCTGATCGGTGCGCCGGTCGAATATGTCGTCGATCAGAAGCGGCTTGCCGAGCAGATTGGCGAACCCGGCGAGGGACGGATTGCCGATGATATAGAGATCGCTGACATTGGGCTGCGAGGAATTGGTTTCGCGATAGCCAAGGCCGAGCGTGAACGTGAGATCGGGCGAAGCGTCGAAGCGCAGCTTCAGCGCGCCGCCATAGCGACGGAAGCGATCCTCGCCCTGGTCCGCGACCACTCTGCGGAGGAACGAGTCGCGCGTATTCAAATAGAGGCTGGCGAAATAGCCGAAGCGATCGCCCGCCGGCCCGCTGACCGATCCCTGCAGGCGGCGCTGGTTGTGTGTTCCGGCATACCCGCTCGCATTCATTTCAAAGGTGTCGGTCGGGCCTTTCGTGATGACGTTGATCACGCCGCCGGTGGTGTTTTTTCCGAACAGCGTTCCCTGCGGGCCGCGAAGGATTTCGACGCGCTCGATGTCGAACAGGTCGGTGTTCAGCGATTGCGGGCGGGCCTGATAGACGCCATCGACGACCATCGCGACGGTCGGCTCGATCCCCTGGTTGATCGGCGGCGACGACAGACCGCGCAGACGGACGGCCGTATAGGAATCGCCGACGGAATCATCGATCATCAGGTTCGGCGTGTACCGCGCGAGCTGCTGAAACGTCGCCGTTTCGGTGCGCTCGAAGAACCGGGCGCCAAAAACCGACAGCGAGAACGGCACGTCCTTCACCGACTGGGCGCGCTTCTGCGCGGTGACGACCACCTCTTCCCCGGCGGCGCCATCTGCGGCGCTATCCTCGGCCGCCGCCGACGCGAGGCCGAAGGCTGCGCCTGCCACGCCGATCATCAGGCCTTTCAGCCATACGCTGCGAAGCCCCGTCGTGCTGTCATATTTCCGCATGAATGCCCCCTTCGGCCGCCGCGCGGCATCGCGCTGGCAACGGCGGTTAGGTGCTGCATCGCGTAGAGGTCGGCAATTGAGAATACCGCATCGCGGCATGCGTCGGACGCAAACACGGCCGTGGAACTGTCACATTGCGGACGGAGACTCGGCCCATCTCGCCAGCGAATGCGCAAGCCAGTCCGCGACCTGGCGAAAGATGCGGTTGTCGCGCTCGGTGAAGCGCATGATGAGATGGAAACGCAGCCCGATCGACAGGCTGCGCGGCGCCAGCGGCATCAGCTCACCGGCTTTCAGATAAGGGCCGCATAGCAGCTGAGACCCCAGCGCCACGCCGAGGCCCGAAGCCGCCGCCGCATAGCCGACCTGCAGATTGTCGAAAAGATAGACAGGCGCCGCGCTGTCGCGCGTATAGCCGGCTTCGCTGAACCACGTCTCCCAGGCTTGCGGAATCTGGGCCAGCCCGATCAGAGGAAGCCGTGCGAAGGCGTCCGGGTCGATCGATGCCGGGAAGGCGCTGCAGAACTGCGGCGAGGCCAGCGGCTGGAACTTGATATCGGCGAGTTCACGGGCATGCAGATCGGGCCAATGCTCGCGCCGCCCGAAGCTCAGCATCATGTCGACGTCGTCGATGACGAACGAGCCGTCCTCGCTCGCGCTTTCAAACTCCAGATCGATGTCGGGCAGATCGCGCCGGAACTGCATCAGATCGCGCGCCAGCCACGCCCACGCGACGGACGAGGCGATACGCAGAAGGACGGCTTTTCCCGCCCCCATGCGGCGCACGCTCAGATTGGACTGATAGAGCTGATCGAACGCAGGCCCGACGCCGGCGAGATATCGCGCGCCCTGCGTCGTCAGGATGAGGCCGGAACGGGTTCGATCGAAGAGCTGGATGCCGAGATCGGCTTCCAGCGCCTGAATGCGCCGCGTGACGGCCGACTGCGTGATATTGAGTTGCAGCGCAGCCTTGCTGAAAGACAAGAGCCGCGCCGTCGTCACGAAAGCTTCAATCGAGATGAGCGGGGGAAGGCGATGCTTCAGTATCGGCATCGGTCAGGCCTGAAGAAGGGATACGCCAGCAGCGCATTACAGCTTCGGCAGAATAACTCAATCGGGACGATATCGCTGCTTCAACCGGCATAGAGGGCCGATCTGCCACGCCGGCATAGCCCGCGTTTCATTCTGGCGGCGGATGAACCTCCCGGGCGGCTCATGCAGGCGTTGATCCCACAGGACTCAACGCTGCACGTCGCCGCCGCCCGTCGCGGCCTGGCTCAGGGCATCCCGGAGCCGACCGCCGCCTTTCTGCGCGGTTTCATAAACGCCTGGACGAAGAACAGCGCGAAAGCGCCGACCCCGACGGCGAACACGATGTCGCCCGGCACGCGCGCCCACACCAGACCTTCCATGACCGGATGGTGCATCATCTCCGCAGAGCGCGCCGCCGCGTAGCTGTCGCTGAACGACACATAAGTCTGCCAGAGACCCTGCGGCAGCAACGACAGGAAGGTCATCATGAACAGCCCGATATTGAGGCACCAGAACGAGATCGACAGCAGCCGCTCGTTCCAGCGCTGAGGATCGGTGAGGCCGCGCATGCAATACAGCAACAGCCCAAGCCCCAGCATGCCATAGACCCCGAACAAGGCGGCATGGCCATGCGTCGCCGTCGTGTTGAGGCCTTGCATGTAATAGAGCGCGATCGGCGGATTGATGAGGAAGCCGAACAGCCCCGCGCCGACCAGATTCCAGACGAGCACCGCCGCGAAGAAGCGGAACGGCCAGCGATAGACATGCTCCCAGGCCTGCTGCCCCTCCAGCTTGGAGCGGTTATAGGCCTCGAAGCCGACGACGGTGAGCGGCACCACTTCAAGCGCCGAGAACACGCTGCCGAGCGCCAGCACCGCGACCGGCGTGCCGCTCCAGTAGAGGTGATGGAACGTGCCGAGCACGCCGCCGCCCAGGAAGATGATCGTCGCCAGCAGCACCGCCGTCGTCGCTACGGAGACGCGCACCAGACCCATGCGCACCAGCAGGGCCGAAACGATGGCGGTGGCGAACACCTCGAACACGCCTTCGACCCACAGATGCACCACCCACCAGCGCCAGTATTCCATGATGGCGATATGGGTCTTCTCGCCCCACATCAGACTGGCGCCGAAGAGGAGGCCGATCGAAACGGCGGAAATCGCGACCAGGAAGACCAGCGACGAGCCGCCCTTCTGCCGCAGCTTCGGCCATAGCGCGCGCAGCACCAGCGCCACCCACACAAGCAGCCCGATGAACAGGTAGATCTGCCAGAAGCGTCCGATATCCGTGTACTCATAGCCCTGGTGGCCGAACCAGAAATTCGCCGACAGGTCTTTGAAGAAGCCGTTGACCGCCGCCCACTGACCGGCGAACGAGCCGACGACGATGACGAGCAGGCTGATGAACAGGAAATTCACGCCGAATGTCTGGTATTTCGGCTCATGCCCTGACAGCAGCGGCGCGACGTAAATCCCCGTCGCGAGCCACGCCACCGCGATCCACAGCACCGCCAGCTGCGTGTGCCAGGTGCGCGTGACCGCATAGGGCAACGTATCGGTGAGGGGCAGGCCGTACAGCCCCTGCCCTTCCACCTGATAGTGGGCGGTGACGATGCCGAGCAGGATCTGCACGGCGAACAGCGCGATCACCACCCAGAAATATTTCGACGTCGCCTTCATCGAAGGCGTGAGCGTGAAGCGGTCCATGAAATCGGCGCGTGCGACCCCGCCTTCCGGCTCGCTGTCGGCGCGCCAGACATCGAACTCACGCGCGTAGTACCAGACAAGCGCGCCGATGCCGCCGAGCAGAACGAAAACCGAGATGATCGACCACATGAAGACCGAGGCCGTCGGCGCGTTGCCGACCAGCGGTTCGTGCGGCCAGTTACTGGTATAGGTGATCGTGTCGCCCGGGCGCTCGGTCGTCGTCGCCCACGCCGTCCAGAAATAGAACGCGGCGACGGCATGCGCGTCGGCGTCGTCGAGGCGGGTGTGCATCGGGAAGGCGTAGTCGATGCGCAGCTGCCGGGCTTCCTCGGTCAGCGCCTCATACAGGTCGCGATAATGCGCCGCCACGATGGCGATCGCCTTCGCGCGGCCGTCCGTCACGGTGATCGCGCCGGTCTGCGCATCGTAGGTGTTGCGCCGCATGTCGAGCCTGAGCGCAGACCGGGCATATTCCTGATGACGCTCATCGAGTTTCTCGAAGGGCGCGCCTTCCTGCTCGACGGCGATGATATCGAGATAGGCCAGCGCTTCGCGCTGCAGCCAGTCGGCGCTCCAGTCGGGCGCAAGATAGCCGCCATGGCCCCAGATCGAGCCCTGCTGCATGCCGCCCATCGCCTGCCAGACCGCCTGTCCGCGCTCGATATCCGCGCGCGTGAAGACGGTCGCGCCGCTTTCGCTTTTGACGGCCTCGGGGATCGGGGGCGCCGCGTGATAGATCTCGCGCCCGAAATACAGCAGCGTCGCGAACATCACGATCATGCTGACCGCGAGAATGATCCACAGCCTTCGGATCGTGAAGACGCTCGAATAGGTCGTCATGGAAAGCCCCCGCCTGTTGACATCAGCCGCCCGCGCGGCGCCCGTTTCGTTGCAGCCGTCGCATCGCGTTCACAGCAGACCCCGGCTTCCCGCCGCCGCCCCGATCACCGCCGCCACGGCGAATGTCAGTACGACACGGTGCATGCGCTCCATGCGGTCGTAATCCCGCGCGGGCCGGGTTGACGCGATCATGCGGCGATGGAGGAACAGCGGCTCGATCGCGAACAGCATCGCGACGAAGACGAGCCACACGGCGACCATCGCATGCATCCACCAGAAGCCGCCGTCGCTGAAGCGGCTCCATAGATCGGCGCTTTCCACCATCCAGAAGCCGCTCGCCCCCGCCAGCAGAACCCAGAAGCGCGCCTGCCGGACGAAGCGCCGCTCGAAGCCGTGAAACACCGTCAGCCGCTCGGCCGGCGGCGACGCGGCACGGATCGCCGGCATGGCGGTGGTCGTCACGAAAGCGACGCCGCCGATCCACATGATGACGGAAAGGATATGCACGACGCGGGCGAGGCTGAAGTCATCCACGGCGGCGCGCTCCGCTGCCTGCCGCATCCCGCCAGGCGCAACCGCAGAGCGAAGCCGTAAGGCTCCGAACCCGGCCAACGCCCCTTTTGACGCCTGCGATCATCCCGCGACCTGAAAGATGTATTTCATATACATATATCCAGACCGCGAAAACATGCAACAAGTGAAAGCCGGGTTTAATGTCGGAACCCGTTACCTCACTCTGCCAGCCAGGTCTTATGCGTCTGACGCTCTACACCGACTACGCGCTGCGGATGCTGATGCATCTTGCCGTCCACGAGGAACGGCTGTGCTCGATATCCGAGATCGCCGCCACGTTCGGCGTGTCGCGCAACCACATGATGAAGGTGGCGAACGACCTCGGCCGCGCCGGCTATGTCAGCGCGGTGCGGGGCCGGACGGGCGGGCTGCGCCTCGCGCGCGCTGCGGAGCGCATCAATCTGGGCGAGGTCGTGCGCCATACCGAGGATGGCTTCAATCTGACCGATTGCGCCAACTGCATCATCTCGCCGGCCTGCGGCCTCACCCATGCGCTCGCGACGGCGCTGAGCGCCTTCCTCAAGACGCTCGACGGCTACACCTTGGCCGACATCGCTTCAAAGCGCTCGGCCCTTCGCCGTCTCATGGGCGATCTGGAGAAGAGCCGATAAGCTCACGCGATCACGCCAGCGCCGTGCGCGCATCCTTCGCGGCCTCGACCATGTTGACGATGGCGCTTTGCGTCTCGTCGGCCGCGCCCTCCCGACGCCGGCTGTCCTCTACGAGACTTTAAGCGTGAACGGCAACGCGCCGTTGGCGTCCTTGAAGGCGGGGTTCGCCGACTCGCGAACGAGCTTTGAAGGCCGCGCCTCTATGACCAGCCCCTTGCCGCGCAGCGACGCCGGAATGGGGATCGCGAACCGGCCCTCGACCACCCGCGCATGCGGCGACCAGTTCCGCATCACAAGCCGCGCCACATGCCGATCGGCAGCGTTCACCTCGAAGACGGCGCGGCGCGCGACCGGCGGATACGCGACCCGCAGACGTACGGTCAGGCAAGCGCCGCCCGTCTTCAGCGCCGCGCTCAGCATCGGATCGCTTTGCCCATCGCCGACCGCGCGACGGCGACGGGCGCGGATCGACGGCGGCGGCGGCGGCGCTTCAGGATGATTTTGCGCGCGCTGGCGCTTGCGCCAGAGCTTTGCGACGCCGCGCATCAGATTGCCGGCCTTGGAAAGATTATCGCGCGGGGCCGCCTGAAGCGAGATCGCCAGACGCTGCAACGGTCGCCGCGCAACGGCCTTGTCCAGCGCGGACAACAGACCGTCCGGCGCGGCGATGCCGATTGCGCCGTCCAGATAGCCAAGGGCGATCGCCGCCGATGCCTCCAGACGACGTAAGGCGATGGTCTCTGCGAAAACGCGCCAGTCGAAATCCGGCTGCGATTGCGCCACGGCGCAATCCACCAGCCAGTCGCTATGCGCATGCGCATCCAGCGCACCGTGACCGATCGCCAGCGCGGCGCGGTCGCTCGGCGAGGGAACCGACAGCGTCGCGCCCAGAAACGTCGCGGCCTGCGCCCGCCGCCACAAGGCATCGTCATCGGCCGGCGCGGCGTTGAGCGGGTGATAGGCTTCCTGGTGCAGATCGATATTACCCAGCGCGCCGTGTCCCAGATTGATCGCGCGCATCGACGGCGCAACCGCTTCGAGGCGCTGCCGGCTTTCGCCTTCCATATATCGCCAGCCCATGCCCAGCAGCATATCCAGCGCCCTCGCCATATCCGGCCGCCGCACCAGTATGTCGATGTCGTGCGAGATCCGCCCTCTGGACGATTGCGGATCGACCGCCACCCGGCTCGCGCCCTTGATCGCCATCACCGGCATGGCCTCGCTCAGCGCACGCAGCGCCGCCGCGGCCTCGCGCTGCGCGATCTGCGAGCGCGCCCAGAGGTGCCGCGCCAGACCGGCGAGCCGCGGATAGGCGGGATGCGCCGCGATCTCCGCGCCGAAGCGCTGCGCCAAACCGGCCAGCAGCCGATGCTCGCGAAACGATGCCGCGTCGATGTCGTTCCGATCGAGCCACGAACGCGCCGCCGCCAGGGCGCGCTCCGGGTCCGGCGCCAGCACCGCGCGCAGCAGCAGATCCAGTTGCCCGCGCGGCCACGTCCATGTCCCCGCCGCCCGCGTCACGACGCCCCCGTCCCGCCGGTGCGGCGGCGCAGGATCGCCGCCCGCGCCGCATACAGATAGCCTTTGTCGCGCTCCGGGTCGCGGCCGCTCGACAGGCTGCCGGCGCGGATGCGACGCAGCGCCACGACCTCGTCGTCATGGATCATCGTCGCGCCGCTTTCCTGCGCGCGCTTGATCCAGTCCACCATCTCGCCGCGCCGGCCCGGCGGGTCTTCGACCGGCCCGATCGCCTGAAACAGCGTGCGCCGCATCGTCATCGCCGTCCGCAGCCATCCGGGCATGACGCGGCCATGGCGCGGATCGGCCGCATCGCCGGCGAACAGCCGGACCTGTCCAAACACGGCGTCCGCCGCCGTATCTTCCAGAAGCCGAATCTGCCGCGCCATCTTCTGCGGCAACCACACATCGTCCGCGTCCAGCGTCGCGGCCAGCGGCGTCGCCACGCGGGCAAGACCGTTCGACATCGCAGCCCCCGGCCCGGCATTATCCTGCCGCACCAGCGTGACCGCCGGCCCGAACGCCGTCGCGACCGCCCCGGTGCCGTCGCCGGAACCATCGTCGATCACGATGATCGCATCGGGCGGCACGGTCTGCTCCAGAACCGAACGGATCGCCTCGCCCAGCGTATCGGCCGCGTCGAACGCCGGAATGACGACCGTGTAGGCCGCGCTCATCGCCCGCCCCGCGCGCGCATCTGCTGCAGATCGAAGACGTCCTCCGGCACGCGCAGGCCGGGGTTCTGACGCCGGCGCAGCGCAGCCTTGTGCAAGGCCCGCATGAAGCAGCGATTCATCGTGGCGACATCGTTCGTCATGTTGCACGCATGCTTGCGATAGATCATCGCCACCTGCTCGCTGAGCGCATAACGCGGCCGCTGCTCGAACAGGCGGAACAGAAAATCCGTATCCTCGGCCATGGGCAGCGCGAAATCGAACCCGCCGACCGCCGCGAAGCGCGACCGGCGATAGATGCCCGCGCCCAGATGAATGGTGCGGACGGTCATCGCGTTGCATCCGGCTGCCGGGCGCATCGCCGCGTCGTCGACGCCGTCCACCATCGTCAGATAGCCGTAAGTCAGCTCGATGCCGGGATCGTCCTGCAGCGTCTTCAAATCGGCGGCCAGCCGCCCGGCGGGCCACAGATCGTCGGAATCGAGAAAGGTCAGATAGTCCGTGTCCGGCGACAGCGCCTGAATCCCGGCGGTGCGCGCCGCATTGACCCCGCCATTCGCCTGCCGCACCAGCCGCACCAGCGGCGATCCGCCCGCCGCCTCCAGCACGCGGGCCGCCGTGCCGTCCGTCGATCCGTCGTCCACCACCACCACGTCCAGATCCACGTTCTGCGCTTCCCGCAGCACCGAGCGCACCGCCGTCCCGACGAACGCTTCGCGATTGAAGGCGGGGATGACGACGCCCAGCCTCATGCCGCCTCGCCGAGGAAAGCGTCGATGCGCGCCGCGATCTCAGCGGGATCGCGCCCCAGCTCCACGCGGAACGCCGGAAGACGCCGGGCCAATCCGGCGAAGAAGGACAAGGCCGAAACCCGCTCGCCGGGGATCTGGAAGACGCTGGAAGGGGCCAGCGCCAGCATCGCGTCGCGCGCCGAAGCGGGGGTGATCCGCGTCTGCGCCGCCCCCGCGATTCGCGGCGCCAGAATCGCCTTCAGCTTCAGCGCCGAGATGCGCCCGCCGCCGATCGCCGCCACATCGAATTCATGTTTGCCCTGCCAGTTCGGGGCCGATGCGGCCGCGAGGCGCGAAAGCCCCAGCCGCGAAAGCCCCGCCGGATCCTGCTTGGCCACGCGATAGACCGGATGCGCCATGATCGCACCATCTGCCGCCGCAGCCGGATCGACCAGCACATAATCGTCGCCCGCCGAATCCAGTCCCGCCGCGAGCCCCGCCAGCGTCGTGCCCGATTTGCCGGACCCGCCCTGCCCCGCGATCAGCGCGCCGATCCCGTCGCGGCCCAGCGTCGCCGCATGGACCAGACGCCGCCCGCCCGCCAGATGCGCCCACGCCAGGAACAGCCGCAACGGCGAAGCCGGCTCCCACGGCGGCCACGCGCCGGGCCGCGACAGAAGCTGCACGCCCTCGCCCGTCGCGCGATCGAACACGGTCCACATCCGCGCGTCGTGCCAGTAGGCGCCGCCCAGACCCGCCGCTTCGAGACGGCGCTCGAAATCGACCGCGCTGTAGCTCGGCTCCCACCAGCCGCGCGGCGGCGCGCATCCCAGCGCCGCCGCATCCGCAATGCATAGCCTCAAGGACGAGGCATCGTCCTGCGCGTCGCCCGCCGCCACGGCCAGCGCGCGGTCGCATGCGGCGGAAAACGCGCTGTCCGTGCTGAAGACATCTGCGGTCGCGAACGGCAGGCGATAGCGGCGCGGTTGCGCCCGCGCCATATGCCGGCGCCCCAGATCGAGAATCTCGCGGGCATAGGCGACAAGCGGATCGCCGGTGGAAGACTGCGCCATGGCGAAACCGCGTGAGACCTATTTGGCCTCGGCCATCAGGGGCCAGCCCCGGTCCGCATCGGCGTCGTGAATGGGATCGGCGAGGATCAGCTCGGCCAGATCGTCGAACCGCTCCAGCGCCGGCGCCGTAGCGACCGCCGCCGCCGGGAAGGGGGCGGCGTTCGCCTGCTGGTTCGCGGCAGGCCGGATCAGCCGCGCCGAAATCAGCGCGTCGATGAAGTCGGCGGCGGCGGCGCGATGCGCGTTTCCCGCCGTCTCAAGCGCCGCAAGAATGTCCCCCGGCCGCGCGCCCTGCTCCAGCGCCTGAAAGATCGCATTTCCGCTGCCCTGAAAGGCGAAATAGACGCCGCTCGACAGATCGAGCACCACGAACTCGCCGTCGAAGGACTCGGTCACGACATCGGGCCGGTTCAACTCAAAAACGGTATCGGGCATAAGGTCGGCCTGCGGGTCAGATCGCGATGTCGGGATTCGTCTTTACGGCCTGATCGCACGCCCCGGAAGCCATCTGTCCGCCATATGTGACGCCCGACACGGCCGCCGGCAGGCTGCGGCGGACCGGCTTTTGAAACGAAACGCGCGATGCACGGGCCACGTTAATCCTCGCAAGACACGGCCCTGACCGGCCGATCTCACGGCATTAACATGCGCCGAACGGCGAATCTTTGCAAGTCATGACACGCAACTTTGCACCAGACGACCTGGCGGCGCGCCGACGTACTGGTCGAAAATTACCGCTCGTCCGCACGCCGGCCCCGGCGTTCGATCAGCACGGCGCGATGCTGCGCGCGGAATTCGGCGACGACTGAACGCCGGCGAACCGGCCGTCAGCGCTCGCCCGCACACCGTCCATGGTCGGCCAGCGTCTCGACGATCCGGCAGCCTTCGACCACGCCTTGCTCGCACGCCGCCAGCATCCGTTTCAGTTCGCCCCTCAGCGCCTGCAATCGCTCGATCTTCGCTTCCACCTCCGCCAGCTGGCGGGCGGCGATGGCGTCAGCCGTGTGGCACCGCGCGTCCGGGTGAGCGGCCAGCCGCAGCAGCTCACGCACGTCCTCGATGCTGAAGCCCAGATCGCGCGAATGACGGATGAAGCGCAGCCGGTCCAGATGCGTCGCCGTATAGCGCCGTTGCCGCCCTTCCGTCCGGGGCGGCGCGGGCATCAGCTTCAGTTCCTCGGAAAATCGGATTGTGGCGACCGTAACGCCGCTGCGTGCCGCCAGCGCGCCGATTGAGATCGCCTCATCGACGCGCGGGGCGACGTCTTTCGCGTTCATCTGCCGCCTCCTTTCCACGAATGTAACGCCAACTTATGCCGGCTTCGCAGCGGGCGCAGCCGCCTGCGGGCCGATCTCTTCCCAGGCTTCGGCTTTCGGTTCGGCCTCGCGGTGAAACAGGCGGTAAAGCGCCGGCAGAACCAGAAGCGTCAGGATTGTCGACGAGATGATCCCGCCGATCACCACGGTCGCCAGCGGGCGCTGCACCTCCGACCCCGCGCCGACATTCAGCGCCATCGGCACGAACCCCAGGCTCGCCACCAGCGCTGTCATCAGCACCGGCCGCAACCGTGTCAGCGCGCCTTCCCGGATGGCCTCCTGCAAAGAGGCCCCGCCGTCACGCAGGCTGCGGATGAACGACACCATCACCACGCCGTTCAGAACCGCCACGCCCGATAACGCGATGAACCCGACGCCGGCCGAAATCGACAGCGGCAACTCGCGCAAGGCCAGCGCAACGACACCGCCCGTCAGGGCCAACGGCACGCCGGAAAAGACGATGGCCGCATCCCGGATCGATCCGAACAGCATGAACAGCAGCCCGAAGATCAGCAACAGGGCGATGGGCACCACGATCTGCAGCCGCTCGGTGGCGGAAATCAGCTGCTGGAACGTGCCGCCATAGTCGATCCAGTACCCCGCCGGCATCGTGACGCGCTCGTTCACGGCAGCCTGCAATTCGCCCACGAACGAGCCGAGGTCGCGGTCCCGCACATTCGCCGTCACCACCACCCTGCGCTTGCCGTTTTCACGGCTCACCTGGTTGGGACCGACCACCAGATCGACACGCGCCACGTCCTGCAACGGCACGAAGCCGACATCGCCGTCCGCGTCACGCCCCCTCGGCAGCGGAATCCGCAGCCGTCCGATCGCATCGATATCGGAACGCAGCGTTTCCGGCAGGCGCACCACCACGTCGAACCGCCGGTCGCCCTCGAAGATCTGCCCGGCTTCTGCGCCCCCCAGAGACGCCGACACCACCGCCTGCAGATCGGCGACGTTCAACCCGAACCGCGCCAGCGCCATGCGATCCGGCGTGATCTGCAGAACCGGAAGCCCCGTCACCTGCTCGACCTTGACGTCCTCCGCCCCTGCAATGGCGCTCAGAACCTTCTCGACCTGCTGTCCGGCTTTGAGAAGCTGGTCCAGATCGTCTCCGAAAACCTTCACGGCGACGTCGGAGCGAACGCCGGAGATGAGTTCGTTGAACCGCATCTGGATCGGCTGCGTGAACTCGTAATTGTTACCCGGCACCTCCTCCGCTGCCGCCTGCATCTCGGCCACGAGGTCGGCCTTGGGCAGGTTCGGATCCGGCCAGTCCGCGCGATCCTTCAGGATCACGAAGGTATCGGCGACCGAAGGCGGCATCGGATCGGTCGCCACTTCCGGCGTGCCGACCTTGGCGAAGACGCGCTCCACCTGCGGGAACGCCGCCAGCCGCTTCTCCAGCGCCTCCTGCATCTGCACCGATTGCCTGATTCCCGTGCCCGGAATGCGCATCGCGTGCAAAGCGATGTCGCCTTCGTCCAGCTGCGGGATGAACTCCGCTCCCAGCCGCGTCGCCATCCAGCCCGCGCCCAGCGTCAGCACGATCGCGGCTGCAACGATCGCCCAGCGCGCCCTGAGCGCCATATTCAGCGCCGGCTCATAGAAGCGCCGCGCCCCGCGCATCAGGAAGCTGTCCTTCTCCTCCACCTTACCCGTGACGAACAGCGCCACGGCGGCCGGCACGAACGTCAGCGACAGCAACAGCGCCGCTGTCAGCGCCAGCACGACAGTGAAGGCCATCGGGTGGAACATTTTCCCTTCGGTGCCGGTCAGCGCGAAGATCGGCACATAGACGATGGCGATGATCAGCACGCCGAACAGGCTCGGCCTGATCACCTCCGCCGACCCCTCGGCGGCCAGCGCGAAACGTTCGTCGCGTGTCAGCAGACGTCCAAGCCGATGCTGCGTTTCACCGAACCGTCTCAGGCAATTCTCCACGATGATCACCGCGCCATCGACGATCAGTCCGAAATCCAGCGCCCCAAGGCTCATCAGATTGCCCGAGACGCCGTTCGTCACCATGCCGGTCAGCGTCATCAGCATGGCCAGTGGAATGACCGC
>JAPUEF010000150.1:0-11778 GCA_027492655.1 Alphaproteobacteria bacterium
CACCTGGGAAAACGGCGAAGTCGCCCGCTGGATCGATGCCTTGCTGACGATCGGCGGGGTGATCGCGGCGGGCGTGGCGATGGACTGGAGCGATGATGAGATCGCCGAGCGCATGCGCGAGACCTTCATCAAGGCCAAGCCGCTGAACGACTACACGCTGCCCTTCGTCGCGCTGCTGCGCGGGGGCAAGGTGGGACGCGAGCTGAAACGGCATTTCGGCGAGATCGGCATCGAGGACATGGCGCTGCCGTTCTTCTGCATGACGTCGGATCTGACGAGCGGGCTGGCGGTGGCGCATCGCAGCGGGCCGCTGTGGCGGGCGCTGAAGGCCGGCGTCTCGATCCCCGGCCTGCTGCCGCCGGTGGTGATCGACGGCCATCTGCATGCCGATGGCGGCATTATGAACAATCTGCCCGCCGACGTGATGGCGGGCGAAGCGCGCGGGCCGATCGTGGCGGTGGACGTGACCGGCGAGGCAGGCATCTCCTACGCCGACGAACGGCTGGGCGATGAAAACTGGTGGCAGGCCTGGCGACGCAGGCGGCGCGGCGGCGCCCCCGGCCTTTCGGCGATCCTGATGCGTGCCGGGACCGTGGGCAACGAAATCCAGCGCCGCATCGCACGGGCGCAGGCCGATCTGGTGATCGACCCGCCGCTGGACGGGATCGGCCTGACGCACTGGAAGAAATTCGATGCGGCGGTGGCGGCGGGCTATCGCGCCGTGGCGGAGTTCATCGATCGCAACGGCCTGCCGCAGAGCCTGAAGCAGGCCGCTTAGGCCGGCGGGCGCTCAACGCCTGCGCGCGAAAGCCGCGACGAGCTATTCCGACGCCAGCAGATCGTGAGACTTGCCGGCCCCGTCGGTGAAGCTGGCGCTGGTGACCCTGTAGCGCTGGGCCAGATCCTCGACCGAAACGGCGGCCGTGCCTTCGCCCTGCGGGCCTTTGAGGCGAATGACGTAGTCGTAGCGCTCGCCGGCGCTGAGGAACATCTTCTGGTAGCGCTCAAGGCCATCGTCGCTGACCGGCTCGCCCAGCGCCGCCGTCACCGCCGGGTGCGCCCGGACGTGTTGCAATGCCGTGTGGAAAGGCTGCTGGCCTTTATATCCGCCGTCGAGCACGGCGATGACCTCAGGCGAGCCCTTGCGGACCTCGAACGGTCCGATCTTGCGCGCGTAGGCGAAAATGGCGAGGCCGGCCACCACGCCAACGGCGACGAGACACAGGCGGAGCGTACGCGACATCTTGTAAGGCGGGCGGGTCGTATCGGTCATGTCATGCCCGATAACGAAACGATGCTGCGCCGGTCAAGCGGCCTTGCGCGGATCGAGGCGGCGTTGCCACGGCACGGCGACGAAGCGGTGGGCGATCCAGCCGGCCAGAACGATGAGGACGAGGCGCAGCGCCAGATTCCAGGTGAAGTACTGCGACCAGAGAATGGGCAGATGCTGCGACAGCGCCGTGTTGTTGAGGCCGTCGAACCACGACAGCATCGGCTGGTGGACGAGGAAGATCGCGTAGGAAATCCCACCCAGCCAGACCATCGCGCGGGTCTTCAGCGCCGACGCGACGAGGCCGCGATCGTCCAGCAGCGACCAGAAGAACGCCGCCAGCAGGGCCAGCGAGATTTCATCGCGCCAGGGTTCGTGCAGGCTGAACCCGGCCGCGAGCAGCAGCGGAAGCTGGAGGTGACGACGCCACGCCGGTGCGCTCTTCAACTGCGCGATGCCGTAGCCGAGCGTGAATTCGAGAATGGCGCGCACCGGCGACCAGTCGTTGACGCCCGGAAACGCGCCCGCCTGATAGGCGATGTGCAGCGCCATCGCAGCAGCGGCCGCGAGCCCGACCAGAACGGGACCGCGCAAGGCCGGGCCGAGGCCTGCGGCGGCGCGGGCGATGAACGGGAAGACGAGATAGGCGGCGACGAGCGCGCTGACATACCAGGCCGGAATGTTCCACACGAGCTTGGGCGTGAAACCCCAGCTTTGCACCAGAAGCAACGAGGCGACGAAGCCTGTCGGTTCGGCGACAGGGCGTCCCCACGGGGTCCAGGGCGGCGTGAGGACGCCGGCGCTTTCGAGGATGAGATAGAACGTCTCCTGCGCCGCGAGCACCAGCAGGACGGTGAGATAGAGCGGATAGAGCCGCGCGAAACGGCCCCACAGGAAACGACGATAATCCGCGGCCGCGATCCGGCGTGAAAACTGCGCGCCATAGCCGGATGCGATGGCGTAACCGGAGACGACGAAGAAGAGGTCGAGCAGCAGGAAATACTTCTCGAACCAGCCGGACGCGGCGGCGAGCTCCGGCGCATAGGCCAGCGCCGGGCGCATATGGTAGATCACGATGCCGAGCGCCGCCGCGCCGCGGAGCCCGTCGATGGCGCGGACGGGCTTTGCTGCCGGGGCCATCAGCTCATCGGCTTGCGGACCGGCAGCAGATCGTCGAAGCGCGGTTCGCGCTTTTCCAGACGGGCGGTCAGCGCCTCTTTCATGTCGGTTTCGGGATTGTACATGCCGGCCTGCCAGGTGGCGATGTAGTCGAGCCCGTCGGCGAGGCTGTGGTCGCGGGCGTAGTTGATCATCACCTTCGATCCGTAAACCGACAGCGGCGTTTTCGACGCGATCTCGCGCGCGGTGAACAGGGCGTGATTCACCACCGCCTCGTGGTCGTCGAATACCTCGTTGACGAGCCCGATGCGCAGCGCCGTGCGGGCCGGCAGGCGGCGGCCGGTATAGGCCATCTCGCGCACCCAGCCTTCGGGGATCAGCTTGCAGAGGCGCGGGAAGGTGCCGACATCGGCGGTCATGCCGATATTGATTTCCTGGATCACGAAGAAAGCGTCTGCGGTGCAGTAGCGGATGTCGCAGGCGCTGGTCATATCGACCGCGCCGCCGACGCAGCCGCCGTGAATGGCGGCGATGACCGGCATGCGGGCGTTGTCGAGGCAGTCGAAGGTCGCCTGCATATCGCGCACGAGGCGACGGAGATTAGCGGCCGACCGACCGCGTTCGCCCGACCGCACGCCGGAGGTCGGCTGACCGCCGCCGAAGACGGCGAGGTCCATGCCCGAGCAGAAATGCTTGCCGGTCGAGGAGATGACGATACAGCGGGCGCGGGCGTTGTCGTCGATGTCATGCACGATCTCGGGCAGTTCGCGCCAGAACGCCGGGATCATCGCGTTCATCTGATCCGGGCGGTTGAGTTTGAGATGCGCGACATTGTGCGCGATCTCGACATCGAAGCACGTGGTCGACCAGACGTGCTGATCGGTCTTCGGCGCGACGGACATAGGTAGTGCCTCCCCGGCAATGTTTTGTGCGGAGGAACCTAGCAGGCGCAGGGTGCGGTTGAAACGAGAGCTCTAGCGAAGCGCCCAGTATCCAGCGCCTTTGCCCTTAATTGCCGCAAACAGATCCTCTCTCCCGAGATAGGCGTCTGAATCCGAGGAATGGGTCTCAATCTCCTTTCGCACCACCTGCTCAAAGGAAACTGGTACCGACCGTCCGGCAGCGGTTCGAATTTCTCGAACTGCTCGATAAATCGCGGAGTAAAACCCAGCGCCGCCAATCTGTCGAAGCCCAGTTACGACGTCATCGACCCATCTGACTTTCATTCCATCGTCTCGTTTTTTCGATTGTGGAACGGTCGGGTCAACGATGCCGAAAATTCGCCGGAGGATCGCGTCCTCCGACTCTTCGCCAGGCAATCTTCGAGCCCAAATGGCTGAAAAGACATCAGTGCTAAGGGGAATCTGCCTCATGGATCTTTATAGCGGGAAATAGAGGGAAGATCAACAGTGCTATAGGCGTCTCCTCTTTTGAATTGAAGTGCTTAGTTCTGGCGCTTGTGGATCTCGGCGATCTGCGGCATCGCCTCGACCTTCAGGGCGATCGCGTGGAGCTTGGGCGCTTCTGCCCGGAACCAGTCGCGTCCCGGTCGCCACCATGTCATCGGCCAGAGATAGAGATCGATGGCGGAGAAGGTGTCGCCGAGGAACCACGGAGCGCCGGTCCAGCTCTCGACATAACGCCACAGCGTCTTGCGGTGATCGTCAGTGGCGGTGCGCAACACCTTGCCCGCCGCTTCATCGCCCTTCAGCCATTTCGCCGGGGAATCGCCATAGGTGAAGCTGGGATAGATGGCGGTGTTGATGAGCATGAGGAAACGCAGGAAGTCGCGGCGCGCCGGGTGATCGGCGGCGGGGACGAGGCCGAGCGCCGGGACGATGTCGTCCACATGCATCAGGATCGCGGCGCTTTCGGTCATTATGCGGCCGTCGGGGCAGATGAGGCTTGGCACCTGCTGTAAAGGATTGACGGCGCGGATTTCCTCGTGCTCCAGCCCCAGATCGGTCCACGAGAAATATTCGACGTCGAGCGGAAGTTTCGCGAGAGCAAAGGCGGCCTCGATGATCATCGAGCCGCCGCCCTTTGCGGCGAGGAGCTTGTAAGTCGGTTCGGCCATGATGGTTCCGGCATGCGTTGCGCGGGAGCATAGGCCGTCGCGGCGACGTGACGCCACTTCACTATCGCTTCACTATCGCTTCAGCGGCGCCGCGCCCAATCGCCGCGCGCCAGCTCGAAATAGACGCTGTGGAACCATTTTCCGCCGATGAAGTAGGTGTTCTCGGCCCGGTGCGTTTCGCGGAAGCCCAGCTTGAGGAGGACGCGGATGGAGCCGGCATTCCCCGGATCGACATCCGCGGTGAGCGCCGGGACATCATGCGCGGCGAAGAGGTGATCGATGACGGCGCTCATCGCCTCGGTCGCAAGGCCTTTGCCCCATAGATCGGGGTGCAGGATGTAGCCGATCTCGGGCATGCGCCATGCGCCGGCCTTGCCGACCACGCGGCCTTCCATGTCGATGATGAAGTCGTCGCTGTCCGGGCCGCGCTGCAGCATGCCATCCAGCCACGCACGGGTGACGGCGATGTCTTCATGCGGCAGCGTCGACCAGAATTGCATGACGCGCGGGTCGGACAACAGGACGTGCAGGCCCTCGGCGTCGTCCGCACGGGCGCGGCGCAGCAGGAGACGGGGCGTGCGGAGTTCGGTCATGCCCGGCTTCTAGCAGACGCAGATGGGGCGGGCTTGCCTTACGGAGCGGCAGGCGATCACACTCCGCCGATAAAGACATCAGGGAGAGACGAGATGCCCATTTCCTACGACCACATCATGTCGCTGAAGACGGAAGGGACGGTGTCGTCCTATTCCGACAAGGAAACGATGCTGTATGCGCTGGGCATCGGGTTCGGACGCGATCCGATGAACGAGGACGAGCTGCCGTTCGTCTATGAGGGCATGAACGATCCGAATTACCTGAAGACCGTGCCGACCATGGCGACAGTGATCCAATGGGGCGGCGGGGCGCTGCGTGAAAGCGGCATCAATTATCTGATGGTCGTGCATGGCGAGCAGCGGGTGACGCTGCACCGTCCCCTGCCCTCCGCCGCGACGATCATCGGCGACGAGCGGGTGATCGGCGCGTTCGACAAGGGCGCGGGCAAGGGCGCGGTGATCGTGACCGAGAAGAAGATCCGGCTGAAGGACACGAACGAGCCGCTGTGCACGCTGGTGTCGTCCACCTTCGCGCGCGGCGATGGCGGGTTCGGCGGGCCGTCGACCGGCGCGCCCGAGCCGCATCCGATCCCCGAGCGCAAACCCGACGCGACCTATGAAGCCTCGATCCTGGACGATCAGGCGTTCATCTATGCCTTGTCGGGCGACCGCAACCCGCTGCACCGCGACCCGAAGATCGCCAAGGCGGCGGGCTTCCCCAAGCCCATCATCCATGGCCTGTGCACCTATGGCACGACCTGCCGCGCGATCATCACCAACGTGCTGGGACACGACGCCGCGAAGATCGTGGGCTATGACGTGCGCTTCTCCTCGCCCGTCTTCCCCGGAGAGACCGTGCTGGTCGATGTGTGGAAGGACGGCAATGTCGTCTCGTTCCGCGCCCGCCTGAAGGAGCGCGAAATCGTCGCCATCAATAACGGCAAGTGTACGCTGAGCGCTTGAGTCCGGTTGCAAGTCGTCGCCACGGGCCGTAAGCCGCGCGGCGATGGAGAACCCGGTCGAGCACGCCGAAGACGCCCTGAACGAGGGTCGCCCCGCCGACGCGGTAGCGGCCCTTATGCCACTGTCCGAGGCCGGCCGGCTGGGGCCGTTGGGACAACTGACGCTGGGCCGGGCCTTGCTGGCTTCCGGCGATGCGGACGCCGCGCTTGGCGTACTGCGCGAGGTGAACGCGCTGAACCGCAACTGGCCTGACGCCGCATTGGCGCTGGGCCGTGCGCTGGCCGCCAGGGAAGCTCTGCCGACCGCCATCGCGGAATATCAGCGCGCGTTGCGGCTGAAGCCCGATTTCGGCGCGGCGGAGCTGGCGCTGGCCGAAGCCTGGGCCGATGCGGGCGAAGCCGAGCGCGCCGAGGACCATCGCCAGGCCGCCGAAGAGCTCGGCGAGGCGACCGGGGCGCTGGTCACGCGGCTGGCGGCGATGCGGGCGCAGGCGCGATCCGACGCCGGTTATGTGCGGCACCTCTTCGATCAGTTCTCGTCCGACTACGATCAGCGCATGCGGGGCGCGCTGGCCTATCGCGCGCCGGAGATCCTGGCCGAGCTGATGGGCATGGTATCGGCAGGCAAACCCCGGAAAGTCCCGACGCTGGACCTGGGGTGCGGTACAGGCCTCGCCGCCCCATCCTTCCGAACGTTTGCGACGAAACTGACAGGGATCGATCTCAGCCCGCAGATGATCGCGCAGGCGAAGACGACCGGGCTTTACGACGATCTGGTCGTCGGCGACATCGAGACATGGCTGGAAACGGCGCGGCCGGGGTTCGGGCGCGCGATCGCAGCGGACGTGTTCGTCTATATCGGCGATCTGGCGCGGGTGTTCGTGGGCGTGGCGCGGGTTCTGAAGCCCGGCGGGCTGTTCCTGTTCACGGTGGAACGCAACGAAGCGGACGATTTCGCGCTGCAGGAAACGAAGCGCTGGGCGCATGGCGAGGACTATATCCGGCGCATCGCCGGGGAGGCCGGTTTCGACATCGCCGGCCTGATGGCCTGCACGCCGCGCGTCAACAAGGGCGTGCCGATCCCCGGCCTCGGCTGTGCGCTCGTCGCGCTTCAGACGAACCGTTCCGATGTCAGCTCCTGTTTGAAATAGCCAAGATTCGTCGGCTCGTCCGGGTAGAGCGCGGCGACCATTTCATAAGCGAAGCTGCGCGGCGACGCCCCGGAGGCCGTGATGACATTGCCGGAGCGGACGGCGCGCCGCACATCCTGATAATGGTCCGCCCCACGATAGGCCGTCGCCTTCTGCAATGCGTCGAGGCTGTTGCCCGTATGCGGGCGCGCGTCGAGCAGACCGGCGCGCGCCGCTGCGAGCGTCGCGCCGCAGATGAGGCCGATGAACTTTTCGGCCATATCGGCGGCCCGCAGCACGTCCGAGATGTCGGGCGGATCGGCGCCCATCCAGACGCCGGAGCCGATGACCGCGAGGGCGTCGAAATCGGCCGGGGTCAGTTGCTCCATGGCGCCGTCCGCGCGGATACGCATGCCGCCTTCCGAGGTCATCTCGGCTCCGCCCGGCGTGTAGAAGCGCACCTCGCCGCCGAAGAAATCGCGGATCGCCGCGGTGAGGAAGCCATGCTCCCAATCGGCGAAACGGTCGATCAATAGGACGGCGAGACGTTTGGTCATGGCGCCTAGACTGCACCACGCGGCGGGTGCGTTCCAGATTGGCGAAAATCGTGGGATGATTGGCGATCCCGCCAATCGCCGCGAGGCTAGGTTCCGCTGATGCCGACGCCGCCCGAAACCCGCCGCGTGATGATGCTGGCCTTCCCGGATTGCCAGATCCTGGATGTGACCGGTCCGCTGGAGATTCTGGCGAGCGCCAACGAGCTGAATCCGGACGCGCCGCCGCCCTATACGATCGAGCTGATCGCCGAAAGCGCCGGGCCGCTGAAAACCACGGCGGGCCTCGATCTCGTCGCGCACCGGGCCTATGGCGCAGTCAGCGCGCGCGATCTTGGCGGCGTCCACACCTTCATGGTCGCGGGCGGCAACGGCACCCTGGCCGCGCTGCGCAGCAGGAGCCTGATCGCCTTCGTGAAGCGCGCCGCCGCGAAGGCGCAGCGCGTCGCCTCGGTGTGCTCAGGCGCGGCGATTCTCGCGGAGGCCGGCCTGCTGGACGGACGGCGGGCGACGTCGCACTGGAATTCTGTCGACAGCATCGCCCGCGCCTATCCGAAGGTGAAGATGGAGGCCGACGCGATCTTCGTGCGCGATGGCGGCGTCTGGACCTCAGCCGGGATCACGGCGGGCATGGATCTGGCCATCGCGCTGCTTGAGGAAGATCTGGGCCATGAGGCGGCGCTGCATGTCGCGCGGCGGCATGTGCTCTATATGATGCGGCCGGGCGGGCAGTCGCAGTTCAGCGCCGCCCTGCAGGGACAGCGCGCGGGCGCACGCACCGAAGCGGCGGTGAGCTTCATCGCCGCCAATCTGAAGCGCGATCTGAAAGCCGGGACGATCGCGGAGGCTGTGGGTATGTCGGCGCGCTCTTTGCTGCGCGCATTCCGCGACGAGATGGACACGACCCCGGCGGAGTATGTGGAGAAGGCGCGGATCGATGCCGCACGGCGGCGACTGTCGGAGCCGCGCGCCTCCGCCAAGATCATCGCCGCCGAATGCGGATTCTCCAGCGCGGAGCTGATGCGCCGCGCCTTTCATCGCACGCTGGGCGTCAGTCCGGCCGATTACCGCGCGCGCTTTGCAACCGCGGCACGAGGAGACCGTCATGCTTGAGCTGAGACCCAACTGCGAGACCTGCGATTGCGACCTGCCGCCGGAGAGCGGCGCGGCGCGCATCTGTTCGTTCGAGTGCACGTTCTGCGCGGCTTGCGCCGACGGCGCGCTGGGCGGCCATTGCCCGAACTGCGGCGGCAATCTGGAACGTCGCCCGGTCCGCCCGGCGGCGTCGTTGAACACATACCCGGCATCCATCAAACGCATCGTGAGGAAAGCCCGATGAACATCGCCATCATCCTGTTCGACGACGCCGAGGAGCTGGACTTCGTCGGGCCGTGGGAGGTCTTCACCATGGCCGGGAACGTCATGGAATTTCAGAAGCTGCCGCTGGAAAAACCGCATGTCTTCACGGTCAGCGAGACCGGCGGCACGGTACGCTGCGCCAAGGGCATGCGGGTGATCGCCGACCACAGCTTCGCCGATGCCCCTGCCGCCGATGTCATCCTGGTGCCGGGCGGCATCGGCACGCGGCGCGAGGCGACCAATCAGGTCATGCTGGACTATATCGCCGCGGCCGCAAAAACCGCATCATGGGTAACGAGCGTCTGCACCGGGTCGCTGTTGCTGACGGTCGCCGGCCCGGCCAGGGGCAAAGCGGTCACGACCCATTGGGGCTTTATCCCTGAGCTGCGGGCGCGCGGCGAAAACAGCGTGGTGCGCGACGACATGCGTTTCGTGCGCGACGGAAATGTCGTGACCTCCGCCGGGGTTTCGGCAGGAATCGACATGGCGCTGTGGCTGACCGGGCAGATCTGGTCGCCCGACCTCGCCCGCGCGACCCAAAAGGGCATGGAGTACGATCCCGCGCCGCCCTATCAGGCGATGGTCTGAGGCGGCGGTTCGTCCCGATCCGGCGTTCAATTCCCGTTCAGGCGTCGTGCGTCAAAGCTCGCCGCCTTGATCGCGTCACGCCGCGCGCCCATAAACCGCGCGGACCCGAATTGAGCCCGGAGTTTATCATGCGCCTCGCCGCCTTCGCCCTCGCCGCCTTCATCGCCGCGCCGACCGCGCTGGCCAGCGTCAGCGATCGTTGTCAGGAGCCGTTCGGCCCGGTCGTGCCCAATGGCGATACGGCGACCGCAGCGGAAATGACGTCGGCGCGCCGCGAAGTGCTGCAGTTCATCTCGGACAGCGACACGTTCCAGACCTGCGTTCTGAAGGTGATCGAGGATCCGAACGAGAAGATGACCGAACTGCAGCAGAAGGCCGCGATGAAGCGCCTAGACTCCAACCAGCACGAAAAAGAGTCGGTCGCGGCGGCCTTCAACGAGGCGCTGAAGCGCTTCAAGGCGCGCGGCCTGATGCTGGGAGACTAGGCTTCGCCCTTTTTCCGCCACGAGACCGCCCTTCCGGAGGCGGATTCGCTGGCCAGCGTCGATCCCTGCGGCTGACGTTACGCGCGGGATCGACCCAACATGAAAACCCATAGTGCTGTCCGCCGGCTCCTGCCGGCTCTCTTGATCGGCGCATCGGCCCTTGCGGCCTGCGAGCAGGCCCAGATGCTGTCGTCGCGGGGCGACGGCGCGCCAAGGCCGAAGGACGAAAAGGCGGATGCGCGCGCACGCAGCGCGGTCGCGGCCACCCGGGTCGCGCCGGCCGAGACGCGCGCGACCGCAGGCGTCGTCCAATTGGAGCCTGCCGGACCGGCGCCGTCGGCGACCGTGGATGCCGACGCGGCCTATATCGCTCCCGCCCCTGAGGACCGCGAGAAATATGAGGATGCGAAGCCGAACCCTGTGAAGGTCGTGACGGCCGAGCCGGTCTCGACCTTCTCCGCCGATGTCGATACCGCCAGCTATTCCGTGGTGCGCCGTTTCCTGAACGATGGCCGCCTGCCGCCCAAGGACGCGGTGCGCGTCGAGGAGATGGTGAACTATTTCGACTACAGCTATGCGGTGCCGAACGACCGCTCCCGGCCGTTCCAGCCGACGGTCGCGGTCTATCCGACGCCGTGGAACCCGGCGACCGAGATAATTCATGTCGGTATCCAGGGCTATGGTCTGCCGCAGGGCGAGCGCCCGCCGGTCAACCTGGTGCTGCTGCTGGACGTATCGGGCTCGATGGAAGACCCTGACAAGCTGCCGCTGCTGCAGAAATCGCTGTCGATGCTGGCGAAGGAAATGACAGCGCGGGATCGCATCTCGATCGTCGTCTATGCCGGCAATGCGGGCGTGGTGCTGGAGCCGACGCCGGGCGACCAGACCGCCAGGATCACCGCCGCCATCAACAATCTGTCGGCCGGCGGTTCGACCGCAGGCGGCGAAGGTATCCGCCGCGCCTACGAACTGGCCGAGGGCAACCTGATCAAAGGCGGCGTCAACCGGGTGATCCTGGCGACCGACGGCGATTTCAACGTCGGCATCACCGACAGCGAACAGCTTGAGGATTTCGTCGCACGCAAACGCGAGACCGGGGTGACGCTGACCGTGCTGGGTTTCGGGCGCGGCAACTACAACGACGCGATGATGCAGACGCTGGCGCAGGCCGGCAACGGCAACGCCGCCTATATCGACAACCTGAACGAAGCCCGCAAAGTGCTGGTCGACGAGATGGCCGGCACGGTGTTCACGATCGCCGGCGACGTGAAGTTCCAGGTGGAATTCAATCCGGCCTGCGTCGCCGAATACCGCCTGATCGGTTACGAGACGCGGATGCTCGATACCGCCGACTTCAACAACGACAAGGTCGATGCGGGCGATATCGGCGCAGGGCACCGGGTGACGGCGTTGTACGAGATCACGCCGGTCGGCTCGTCGGCCCGTCTGACCGATCCGCTGCGCTATGGCAAGCCGGAGGCCGCCAGCGCCGATTGCGGCGAGATCGCTTATCTGAAGATGCGCTACAAGCTGCCGGGCGAGACCGCTTCGAAGCTGATTGAACGGCCCATCACCCGCGCCGACAAAACGCAGAGCCTCGATACGTTGAACGGCGACTTCAAGTTCGCGGCGTCCGTCGCC
>JAPUEF010000150.1:11788-14672 GCA_027492655.1 Alphaproteobacteria bacterium
CGCGAGCAGCCCGACGTGCTGGCCGGTATGGTCGCGCAGCAGCTGCGCGGCGATCCGTATCTGAAGAATTTCGGCTACGACCAGGTGATTACGCTGGCGCAGGCCGGAAAAGGCGCGGACCCGTTCGGCTATCGGGCGGAGTTCATCAATCTGGTCCGGCTCGCCGAAAGCGCCGCCGGGCTGCCCCGCGTCGGCATGAACGGAAACGGCGGGGAATAGAGAGCGGCATCGGTTACGCCGGCCTTATTCGGGCCGGCGTGACGCCTCCTCCGCGCGCTTCAGTCAGCCGTGCGCGCGGAGGGGGCTGTTTTCTGCGGCTGATGCCCCATGCGGCGCATCGCCGCGCCGGGGACGCAAACGCGACAATTATGCCTAAACTCTAACCCGTCGCGCCGATACGGCGGGCATCAGGGGGAGTTATCCATGCAAGGCGTTACACTTGGCACCATTGTCGGCATCATCATCCAGGCGGTCCTGAACTTCGTTCCGGGACTGGGCAGCGTTGCGGCGTCTCTGGGCGTCGCCAGCCTCGGCGGCGTTGCGCTGACCGGCGCGAGCGCGGCCTCCGGTGCGGTCGCTGGCGCGGTTTCCAGCGCGACCAGCTCCGGCGAAACCGCATCGCGTGCCGTCGGCGGCATCATCTCGGGCGGCCTTTCCAGCGCGGTCGGCGCGCTGATGCCGCTGATCAACGGCGGCGGCTTCGACATCATGTCGATCATCGGCGCTCTGGTAAGCGGCGGTATCGGCGGCGGCGTGCTGGGCGCGATCATCCCGGGCAAAAAGAGCTGACCTAGCGTCAGAATCCCGATGTGGCGGCGCGCGCGGAAACACGATTACATTCGCGCGCGCCGAAGATTCAAAGAACGGAACGCGGCGCACCGGGAAGGGAGCGCCGCGTGCCTGTTTTCAGGTCCGAGATCGATGTCGCCTCGCCGCGATTCGCAGAGAATCGTGCCGCGCATCTGAAACTGCTGGACGGCGTGCGCGAGATCGAAGCGCGCATCCGGGCGCACGGGATCAAAGCCGCTCCCAAATTCACCGAACGCGGACAGCTGCCGCCGCGCGACAGGATCGATTTGTTGCTGGATCGCGGCGCGCCGTGGCTGGCGATTTCCACGCTGTGCGGCCTTGGCTGTCACGACGATGACGGCGGCGCGTCGGCGAGCGGCGGCGGGCTGATCTGCGGCATCGGTATCGTCGGCGGCATACGCTGCGTCATCGACGCGAACGACAGCGCGATCAAAGGCGGCGCGGCGACGCCGTACGGCATCGACAAGCGGTTGCGGGCGCAGCAGATCGCGCTGGAAAACCGGCTGCCCTATATCCAGCTTGTGGAAAGCGCGGGCGCGAACCTGCTGCGCCAGGCGGAGCTGTTCGTGCGCGGCGGCGCGACCTTTGCGGGGCTGGCGCGTCTGTCGGCGGCCGGCGTGCCGGTCATCGCCGTGGTCCATGGCTCGTCCACGGCGGGCGGCGCGTATCAGCCGGGGCTTTCCGACTACGTCATCGTGGTGCGCGGCAAGACCAAGATCTTCCTCGCCGGCCCGCCGCTGCTGAAAGCCGCGACAGGCGAAATCTCGACCGACGAGGCGCTGGGCGGCGCGGAAATGCATGCGACGGTGTCCGGCCTTGCGGAATGGATCGCCGAGGACGACCGCGATGCGATCCGTCTGGCCCGCGCCCTGACCGACAAGCTGAAATGGGATCGCGCGCAGAAACCCGCCGCCGCGCCGGGGCCGCTTTATGATCCGGAAGAGATCCTGGGCATCGTACCGCCGGATTATCGTAAGCCCTATGACGTGCGCGAGGTGATCGCCCGCATTGTCGACGGCAGCGACTGGCTGGATTTCAAGGCGAGCTATGGTCCAGCGACGGTGTGTGGCTTTGCGCGGATCGAGGGGCATGAAGCGGGCTTTATCGGCAATAACGGGCCGATCGACCCGGACGGCGCGACCAAGGCCGCGCATTTCATGCAGGCCTGCGCCCAGAGCGGCACACCGCTGATCTTCCTGCAGAACACGACCGGCTTCATCGTCGGTCCGAATGCCGAGCGCGCGGGCATCGTGAAGCATGGGTCGAAGATGATCCAGGCGGTGACGAACGCGCCGGTGCCCAAGATCACGCTGCATATCGGCGCCTCGTTCGGGGCGGGCAATTACGGTATGTGCGGCCGCGCCTTCGGCCCCCGATTCATTTTCGCCTGGCCGAACAACCGCATTTCGGTGATGGGCGGCGAGCAGGCGGCGAAGGTGATGACGATCATCGCCGAGGAGGGCGCACGCCGGGCCGGCAAGGAGCCGCCGCACGAGATGCTGGCCACGCAATCGAAGATGATCATCGACCAGTATGACGCGGAATCGACCGCGCTCTATGCGACCGCCCGGTTGTGGGACGACGGGATCATCGACCCGCGCGACAGCCGCAAGATCCTGGGCCTGACGCTGGCGATCTGCCGCGAGGCCGAGGCACGGACATTGAGACCGAACACTTTTGGCGTGGGGAGAATGTAATGGCTTTAGTTCAGAGCATGACGCCACTCGACATCGATACTCCGACCCTGCATGGCGAGGTGGAGGCGAAGTTCAAAGTGTTTGAGCGCGACGGGCGCTATATCCTTCAGATCAATACTTACGGCTCCAGCAAGCGTCAGATCCAGGGCAAGGTGAGCCAAACTTTGCAGTTCGGACCCAAAGGGCTCGCGCAACTCAAAGCTATTCTCAACGGAATCCCTTAAAACATGCAGCTGACCGACCAGCATCGCGAGTTGAAGCGCTCGCTCATCAAGTTCATCGAGACGGAGATCAATCCGTATGTCGATCGATGGGAGGAGGGAAAAATTTTCCCCGCCCACGATCTGTTCAAGAAGATGGGCGACCAGGGCTTTCTG
>JAPUEF010000151.1 GCA_027492655.1 Alphaproteobacteria bacterium
TCATTCATCTTGATGCATGGGTTCGCTCCGGAATATTTCAGGCGTGTCGATGAAGGGACGAGGGCGCGTTACGCCGAACGCGGCATGACGCCGCCCGCCGTGAGCTTCGATTTCGACGCCATAGCCCGCCGACGGTGGGCGCTGCTGGATGCGGCACAGATCGCGGCCGTGATCGCCTATATGGAATGGGTCGTTGAACGCGACGGTGCTTCGTTAAGTGAAGGCGTGCAGGAGGCTTTGTCGAACTATTGGTATCGCCGCGCCTCCCACTGACCGGTACGGAAACGCGCCGGCGCGGCTTTAGGCCGCGCCCCCGCCCTTTATCGTCGGCGCACCGCGTCTGCCAAGGACCACGGGCTTGCCAGCCTCAGCGCAGCAACTCATGATGCCGCAATGACATTGATCGCCGCCAACGCCCGACGCCGCGCGCCCTCTTCGGGGTGAGTTGCGGCTGACGGATCGTTGGTTGCCTGAACCCCGCCGGTCGTGCGGGGTTTTTCATGCGCGCTCCGGCTTTTCCAGAAGGAGCGCCGCTCATGGACCGCTTGCATGACCGTATCGAGGAAGCCTGCCTGAACGCCTGGCCGGCGCTCCGCACGGTGCATTATGACGGCTGGATTCTCAGATTCGCCGACGGCGAAACGCGGCGCAGCAATTCGGTGAACATCGTCCACGACGGCGTGGTCGATCTGCAGACGAAGATCGATGTCTGTGAAGCCGTCTTTCGGGTCCAGGCCGCGCCGCCCTGCTTCCGTATCCGCTCGACCGACGATCCCGCGCTGGACGCGGCGCTGGCGGGTCGCGGATATGGCGTCGCGGGCGAAACCTGCACCTTGCTGATGCCGTCGATACGGGCGGCCATCGGCAGCGCCGCGCTGGCGGCGGACGTCACGTTCGCCGAAACGCCGGATGCGGACTGGTGCGCCGCGCATGCACGCTTCGTCGGCACGCCGCTGGATGCGGCGCTGCTGCGCCGCCGCCTGCTTGGCCTCATCGCCGTACCGACGATCTTTGCGGCCTGCCGCGATGCGGCCGGCGCGATCGTTTCGCTCGCCTATGGCGCGGCGCATGACGGCATGCTGTGCCTGCAATGGGTCGCGACCGATCCCGGTCTGAGGGCGCGCGGCCTGTCGCGGGCGACGCTGAGGGCGCTTCTCGCCCGCGCCGCCCGCCTCGGCCTCGCGGACGCGGCGGTCTTGCAGGTGGAGGCGGCGAATGCGCCTGCGCTGCGCCTCTATCGCGGCCTTGGCTTCGCCGCCGAGGTCAATCGCTATCACTATCGCCAATAGAAGGGCGCGGCGTTCATTACCTCTCACGTCATTGAACGCACCTCGCATCCGGCCAGAATGCGCCCATGACCGCCCAGCACGATATGTCCGGCTTCGGCGCGCTGCTCCGCTCGTGGCGTCAGACCCGCCGCCTCAGCCAGCTCGACCTCGCGCTGGCCTGCGGCGCCTCGCAGCGCCACATGAGCTTCCTGGAATCCGGCCGGGCCCGGCCCAGCCGGGGCATGGCGCTGACCCTCGGCTCGGTGCTGCGCGTGCCGCTGAAGGACCAGAACCTCATGCTGCTCGCCGCCGGCCACGCCCCCGCCTTCGCCGACCGCGCAAAAAAGGCGAAAGCCGATATCCGCGCGGTCGACGAAACGCTGATCGCCGTCATCCGCCAGCAGGAGCCGCTCCCCGCCTTGCTGCTCGATGGGGGCAGCCGCATCGCCGCCGCCAATGCCGGCGCGGAACGGCTCTTCTCCTTCCTTCTCGATCGCCCGCGCGACAGCGACGATCTCGCCAGGCTGTTCTTCGCGCCCGATGGGGTGGGGCGCTACCTCGAAAACGCCGAGGAGGTGCTGGCCTGGTCCGAACGCCAGCAGCGCGCCCAGCGCATCCTCAATCTCGCCCCCGGCGAGTTGATGGTGGCCGCGCCTGCCGCGTCGCGGCGCGAGCCCATCGCGCCGGAAGGCCCGGCGCTGACGCTGCGCTTCGCGAAAGACGGCGTGAAGCTCGGCTTCCTCACGCTGCTCGCGACGCTCGGCACCCCGCTCGATTTCGGGGCGGAGCGCCTCAGCCTCGAATTCTTCCTGCCTGCGGATGCAGCGACCGAAGCCTGGTTCAGGAACCCGACGTCATGATGACCCTCGATCAGATCAACCGGAACCTGATGCCCTTCGCGAAGCTCATGGGCATCGTCTTCACGGTCGCCGGGCCTGATGAAGTCGTCGCCGAAATGCCGGTGCGCGACGATCTCTGCACCATTCCATCCACCTTGCATGGCGGCGCTATGATGGCGCTGGCCGACAGCGTCGGCGCGGTCGCGACGGTGCTGAACCTGCCGGCCGGCGCGACCGGCACGACGACGATCGAGAGCAAAACCAACTTCCTCAAAGCCGTCCCGGCGGGCGAAATCGTCACCGCGATCTGCCGTCCCGTGCATCGCGGCGCGCGCACGATGGTATGGACCACCGAAATCCGCCGCGCCGACGGCAGGCTCGCCGCCATCGTCACCCAGACCCAGATGGTGCTCTGAGTTCCCAAGGCGCGTGAGAGTCAAGCGATTTTCCCCGGAAATCCGGGCGTTTTGACTCATGGTCAGGTTGGTTGACTTGGCGTCAGGCCGCGCCTATCACTCCGCCCTCATCGTCAGCGGGGGCAGCAAAATTGACCTCGACGGCAATCCATTCCGGCGCGATGCTAGCGCCTGCCCGGCCTCGACGCCGGTGGTCATCTGAAGCGGACATGCATATTCAGGTCAGCGGACAGCAAATCGACATCGGGGACGCTCTGCGCACCCATGTCGCAGACAAGCTCAACACCGGAGTCGCCAGGTATTTCGATCAGACGCTGGATGCGTCGGTGTCGTTCCTGCGCGAGCGCGAGCGTTTCGTGTGCAATGTCGCTGTGCATGTGCATAGCGGATTGACCCTGCGCGCCGACGCCTCGGCGACCGAAATCTACGCCGCCTGCGATGGCGCGATCGATCGTCTGGAAAAGCAGCTGCGCCGCCACAAGAGCCGGCTGAAGTCGCATAAGGGGCGCGGCCCCTCCGATGGCGACGTGCTGCGCGCCAGCTATTACGTGATCGACGGCGAGGCCGAGGAGCTGGCGGCGAACGGCGTCGATGACGCCCAGCCGGCCATCATCGCCGAATCGCCCACGGCGGTCGCCACCCTCAAGGTCGGGGATGCCGTCATGCAGCTCGACCTCAGCGGCGCGCCGGTTCTTCTGTTCCGCAATGCCGGCAATGGCGGCCTCAACGTCGTCTATCGCCGAACCGACGGTCATGTCGGCTGGATCGATCCCGCTTTCGACCCAGCCGTGGCCCGATGACTTCCGTTTTCCCTTTTCCGCAAAGCCGTTCCCAGCCCATGGCCGACCTCTCGGATCTCGTGACGCAAACCGGCGTCGTGGCGTCGCTGAAGGCGCAGACCAAGAAGCAGCTGCTTCAGGAGCTGGCGCAGCGCGCCGCCCAGATCACCGGCCTGCCCGAACGCACGATTTTCGAGACGCTGCTGGAGCGCGAGCGCCTCGGCACCACCGGCGTCGGCCATGGCATCGCCATTCCCCATGGCAAGCTCGCCGGTCTGCCGCGCATCGTCGGCCTGTTCGCGCGGCTTGAAAGCAAGATCGATTTCGACGCCATCGACGATCAGCCCGTCGATCTGGTGTTCCTGCTGCTCGCGCCGGAAGGGGCGGGGGCCGATCATCTGAAAGCGCTGGCCCGCGTTTCGCGCCTGCTGCGCAACGCCCAGGTTTGCGAGAAGCTGCGCGGCGCGGAAGACCGCGCGGCGCTCTACGCGATTCTGACCGAGCCGCTGGCCTCCAGCCAGGCCGCCTGAGGCTGCGCGGTTAAGCCGCGTCGCACCGTCCCCGAACAGCGCTAGAGTTCCGCCGCATTGGTGGAGCTTGCGATGGCGTGGTTCACCCGTATTTCGCGATATTGCGACGCGCACCTCGTCTACGGACAGGAGGCGCAGAATTCATGCGGCATCGCCAGCGTGATGATGTGCGTCTTCAAGATCAACAAGATCCGCCCCGGTTCGACCGCGCTCACGCTCGAAAAGGACATCTACAAGAAATACGAAAGCGCCTCGGGCGGCGGCTATAACCCGCAAACCACCGGCACTTTTCCCCAGTACCTCGCCACCATTCTCACCGAATTCACCGGGAAAACCTGGGGCTCTCAAAAGCCGGCCGAAGGCGCAATCCCCGCCCTCATCAAACAGAAGGTCGGGGTGAGCGCGGGCCTTGGCCCCACCATCGTCTCATCGCCCGTCATCGTCGGCGTCGATTGGGATCAGGGCGGCGCGCACTGGATCGTCATCGATTCGATCCGCACCATGGGCTGGGGCTACAACGCCACGGTCTGCGATCCATGGGACGCCAATCTCCATATCCAGTCGTTCGAGATCGGGAAGCCGTTCAAATACGATGCCGACGACGCCGGGCCGACGCTGGATTTCGGGGGAACGCGCAATGCCTATAGCGGCAGCGCGAACACCGGCAAGGTCAAGACATGGGGCGTGATCTGCCCCGTCTGACCTCGCCGGCGCGCGGCGGTCAGCGGACGCTCATCAGTGGACGCTCACCGGGGTCAGATCGTTCTGCACCGCCGCCGCGAAGGCGCGCTCGCGGTCGTCCATGACAGCGATGCGCTGTCCGTTGGCGAGATGCACCGCATAGAGCTTCACGCCCTTCGGCACGACCGAGCCTTCGGGCATCGCGCCTTCCGCGATCAGCGTTTCGGGGCTGACCTGACGAACATAGACCAGCGGTCCGTGATCGGCCTGATGTTCGAAAATGGTTTCGTCGGTCATCGTGGTTACTCCTTCGTCCCAGCCATCCCGATGGGGATCGTCCGCGTCCGCGCCTCGGGCCGCTTGCGCGCGAGGTGGACCGTCAGCAGCCCGTTCGCGAGTTCCGCGCCGGAGACCTCCATCCCGTCGGCCAGCACGAAAGCGCGCTGGAACTGGCGGGCGGCGATGCCCCGATGCAGATAGGAACGCTGGGGCTCGTCGGCTTGTTTCCCGCGAATGACGAGCTGATTGTCTTCCACCGTCACGGCAAGGTCTGCCGGCGCGAAACCCGCGACCGCGAGCGTGATGTGGAAGGCGTCTTCGCCCGACTGCTCGATATTATAGGGCGGATAGCCCTCCGCCCCCGACTTCGCGAGCCGGTCGGCGAGACGCTCGAAATGATCGAAGCCCAGAAGATAGGGGCTTCCGAAAGCCAGTACCCGTGTCATATGCCCTCCTGAAGAGCGGCTGGTGTGCGAAGCCCGTCACATGCGGCGCCGTCGCGACCTGCGATAAATGTGGGAGCGTCCGGGGCGCTGTTCAAGCGCCGTGGCGCGGGGCAGGATCGGGCTAAGGGCTGGAACGGCTGGGGCGGTGGCGCGGGTATTTCCCACACGGACGGAACGACGACGCGCCATGCTTGGCGGCGACCGTTCCGTTCTCGATACGATGCGATGGCTGGCGCGGCGCACATGGTCGGCGACGCCCGAGAACCCGCGTCTGGCGCAGGCCTTCCGCGCCGAGGAGCGGGCCGGTTTCATGCTGGCCGCTCTGGTCCGCACGGCCTGTGTCCTCGCGGCGGCGCTGTGGATCGCTCTCACCTCGAACTATCGCGGCGGCGCCTATGCCTTCGTGGTGGGCGAGGCGCTGCTGGTGGCGGCCATCGGCGCGGTCCAGTTCGATCTCGCCCGCCGCCGCATCAACCCGCCCTGGCTGAAATATTTCTGGGCGATCTTCGATTGCGCGGTCCTGACGCTGCTCATCATCGCGCGCAATCCCTTCGTACAGATGAGCCTCCCGGCCTCCACGATCCTGCGCGAAAGCCTGATCCTGCTTTATCTGGTGTTTCTGGTGCAGGCCGCTTTCACCTTCTCGCCGCGTCTCGTGGGGTGGTGCGGCCTCTGCATCATCGCCGGCTGGACGGTCGTGCTGTTCTGGGCGATGGGCAAGCCGGGCGTCTTCTTCGACCTCGGCCTTCCCGACGAATCCGGCATCCGCACCTACGCGGCGCGTTACGCCAACCCGATGTATTTCCCGTTGTCGAAATGGCTGATCGAGGTGTTCGCGGTCGGCCTTCTCACCTTCGGCCTCGCCATCGCGGTCGCCCGTTCGCGCCGCCTGGTGGCGCAGGCGACGCATTCCGAACGCGCCCGTTCCAATCTCGCCCGCCATTTCTCGCCCAACATGGTCGAGACGCTGTCGCTCAGCGATCAGCCGTTCGACCGCGTCCGCCGCCAGAACGCCGCCATCCTTTTCGCCGACATTCGCGATTTCACCCGCTACGCCGAAGGCGCGGAGCCGGAAGAGGTGGTCGAGCTGCTGCGCGCCTTCCACGCCCTGCTGCAGCATGAAGTGTTCGAGGCGCAGGGCACGCTCGACAAGGTGATGGGCGACGGCCTGATGGCGACGTTCGGCGTGCCCGTCTCGGGCACCGCCGATGCGGCGCGGGCGCTGCGCTGCGCCCGCCGCATGCTTCAGGCGATGGAGCAATGGAACGAGGCGCGCCGGGCGATCGGCCTCGATCCCATCCGTGTCGGCATCGGCCTGCATTACGGTCCGGTCGTGGCCGGTAATGTCGGCAGCGAGCAGCGCATGGCCTTCGAAGTCATCGGCGATACGGTCAATACCGCCAGCCGCCTTCAGGGCCTCTCGAAGGAACTGGGCGTCCGCCTCGCGATTTCCGCCGACGCCATCGCGGCGGCGACGCGCGAGATGGGCGAAAACGCGCCGGTCCTGACGGATGGGCTGCAGGCCCATGGCGACATGACGGTGCGCGGACGCGAGACGGCGATCGCGGTATATAGCCTGGCATGAATGTCGCCGCCTTGCCGCCGCGGTCCCTGTATCTCGACGATGCAGGGCCGGACGGGCGCACGATCCTCTTTGCAGATCCGCTGGAATGGATCGCCGTCCGCGATCCCGCCGACGTGCCGGCGGCGCTGGCGCGCGTCGATGCGGCGGTGGCGGCCGGCAGATGGGTCGCCGGCAGCTTCGCCTTCGAGCTTGGCTATGTGCTGGAGCCGAAACTCGCGCACGCCTACCGCCACAGCCCCGACCCGCTGATCGCGGTCGGCGTTTACGACGCCCCGCGCGTCGTTCCGTTCCCGGCCATCGGCGGCGACGTGCGCATCGGCCCCGCTGCGCCGGCATGGGGCGAGGACGCCTATGCCGATGCCTTCGCGCGCGTGCGCGATTACATCGCGGCGGGCGATGTCTATCAGATCAACCTGACCTTCCCGCTGACGCTGGACGTCGCGGGCGACCCGGCGGCCCGCCTCGGCGCATGGCGCAATCGCGCGCGCGCCCGTCACGCCGCGCTTCAGCGCCAGGACGACCGCGACATCTATTCCTTCTCGCCGGAGCTGTTCCTGCAGGCGTCGGGCGACGGCCTTGTCCGCACCCGCCCGATGAAAGGCACCGCGCCCCGCGCCGCCGATATGTCGGGCGAGCAGGCGGCGCGCGACATGCTGGCCGCCGACGCGAAGCAGCGCGCCGAGAACCTGATGATCGTCGATCTGCTGCGCAACGATCTGACGCGCATCGCGGAAGGCGGCAGCGTTCGCGTCACCGATCTCTTCACGGTCGAAACCTACCCGACCCTGCACACCATGACCTCGGGCGTCGAGGCGCGCCTGCGCGCCGGCGTTAAGCCATCGGACATGCTGCGCGCGCTCTTTCCCTGCGGCTCGGTCACGGGAACGCCGAAGATCCGCGCGATGGAGATCATCGCCGAGCTGGAGCCGCATCCGCGCGGGGTCTATTGCGGGTCGCTCGGCGCGTTCGGGCCGGGCGGGCGGATGGACCTCAATGTCGCGATCCGCACGCTGGTGCACGACCATGGCGGCGGCGCGCTTCGCCTCGGCGTCGGCGGCGGCATCGTCTTCGACAGCAAGATGCAGGCGGAATACGCGGAAGCCTTGCTCAAATCCCGCTTCGCCACCGCCGAACCGTTTGAAATTCTCGAAACCCTGCGCTGGGAGCCGGAGCGCGGCGCGTTCCTTCTGGGCGGCCATCTCCAGCGGATGGCGCAAGCCGCGCGCTATTTCGGCGCGCCGTTCGACGCGGCGGCGGTGACGGCGGCATTGCAGAGCCATGTCGCGCCATTCGATGCGCCGCGCCGCGTGCGTCTGCTGCTTGGCCTCGATGGCCGGGTTCGCGCCGAATCCGCGCCGTTGGTTGAACCCTTCGTCAGCGACGGCGCGGCGACGCTGCGGGTGATGATCGCCCGCACGCGGCTGGACGCCGACGATCCCTTCGCGCGCCACAAGACGACGCGCCGCGCGGTCTATGACGCGGCGCTGGCCGAGGCGAAGATGGCCGGCGCGGACGAGGCGATCCTGCTCAATCGCGCGGGCCGCGTCGCGGACGGATCGTTCACCAGCGTCTTCGCCGAAATCGGCGGTGCGCTGGTGACGCCGCCGGCGACCGAAGGCGCCTTGCCCGGCGTGCTGAAGCGTAACCTTGCGGTGGTGGAACGGCCGCTCGGCGCGGGCGAACTGCTGCGCGCCGATGCGCTCTATGTCGGCAACTCGGTGCGTGGCCTCAGGAAAGCGATTCTGATCTGACCGCCGCGCTCCGGCCCCCCGCGCCGCCTGCGCGATGTCTGCCGGACTTTACCGATTCACCGTCCGCTTCACGGGTTCGGACGGCGGCTGGCCGTTCCAGAACAGCGCGTTGACGTAGATGTCCTTCACGGCGTCGTCGTTCAGCCGCAGATAGGCGGCGGTGCCTTCGCTGAAGATGTCCTGGCCCAGATTCTGGTCGATCTGCATCAGCAGGAAGGGCTCGCCGGCCTCGCCGGCTTCCGGCGTTTCGGGCGTCTTCCAGTCGCCGCCTTCTTCAAGGCCCACGAAAGTCTGCAGATTGCGGGCGATGAACGCGGCGTTCTCGCCGATCATGTCGCCGCTGCCGAAGGTGATCGTATAGGGCGCGATCAGCGTTTTCGCGTCGATCGGCGCGGCATCGGTCGCCTCGCGCGGCGGGGCGTGATCGATGGCGCGGTCGGCCAGCGCGCGGCACGGGCCGGACAGACAGGCTTCTCCTGCGTCCGTCTCGTTCAGCTGCGCCGCGCCGTCCGCGATCACATGGCGGCTGGCCGAGAGCGCCAGCGCCATATTGCCCTGCACGGTGGAGAAGGCGAAACGCCAGGCGACGTCGGGGCCGACGCCGAAAGCCTCCGGGCCTGCGGTATTTTCCGCGCCGTATTCCTCGATGGCCGATTTGCGGATCAGTGGCCCCAGATTATAGCGCCTCACCTCGACCAGCATGATCACCTGCTGTTCGCCGTCGGCATCCTCGACGATCTGCGAATAGCCGACCTGATAGCGCATCCGGTCGGGCTTCTGCGTTTCATAGGCATCGACCAGCAGCAGCGCCTTCTCGACCGGCCCGGTCATCGCGTCGGCGAAGGTCGCGGTCTGGCCGGATTGGGGAAACATCTTCTCGTAAGGCGATCCGGCGTCGTGGATGGCGTCCACGTCGAACGCCTCATAACCGCTCGCGCCGACGAACGCGGCGACTTTCCTGTTGGCTTCGTCGGTGCTCAGCGCGTTCGCCGGAGCCAGCAGCGCGAGGGCGGCGAGCGCGCCCGGAATTCTGCGTTTCATCGAAGACATCTCCCAGGAAAACCGCCGCCCTCATCGCGCGCGGATACGGCGATAAAGAGGCGCTATTCGCGGCCGCGCGCAGAACGGGCGGGCAGCACCGCCTGTTCGACCCAGTTCCTGATTTCGCGCGTACGCACGCCGGCATCCAGAACGGTCTGATCCAGCGCGTATTTCCACGTCAGCGGCTTGTTCGCCGCATCGGCGTGCAGCGCGTCGAGATCGGCGACATAGGCGTCCTGCGCCGCCAGATCGGGGAAAATGCCCTGCTTCACCAGAATATCGCCATAGCGGCGGAACACGGCCGCGATTTCGGCGAACGTATATTCGGGGTGATACTGCACGCCCCAGAAATTGCCCGATCCCGGGGTGTCGATTTCCGCCGCCTGCACCTCGCTCCAGCCATTGGTGGCGAGCACGGTGGTGCCGGGGGCCAGCGTCTCCACCTCGTCCAGATGCACGGCGATGGCGTCGAACAGGCGCGGCTTGCCCATGTACAGACCATGGCCGTGACCGGGGGGCAGAATTTCGATGCGCCGGGCGATGCCGATTTCGCGGCCTTCCGGATTCTTGCGTACCGAGCCGCCCGCCGCGACGGTCGCCAGCTGCAGCCCCCAGCACGATCCGAAGCACGGCGTGCCGGTGCGGAACAACGCCCGGGCCAGTTCGATCTGCGGATCGATCGCTGGCCCGCCGTCATAGACGTTCAGCGCCGATCCGGTGATGGCGACGCCGTCATAGCCCTCCAGTCCGCCGCTGTCGGGCAGGTTCGCGCCTGGGTCGGCGGGATAGCAGATATCCACCACCGTCCCCTTGGGACTGAGGCCGCGCAGCAGTTCGGCATAGGATTCGCTCGCCACCGTGCCGCCGCTCGCGACGGCCCGCTCGCGGGCCGCGCGGACATTTCCTTCGATGACCAGAAGACGAAGATGGCTCATGGGCGCAAGTTTACGGGGCTTTCGGCATCGAGGGGAAGCGCCGAAAGCCCGTGGCGCATCAGCCGGTTTTCTGCCGCAGGTGGAAGGATTTCGGCCGTGTCAGCATCTCGAAGCCGATGGGCGACAGGGAAGCCCCGCGCCCGGTATCCTTCACGCCGGTCCAGGCCAGCGCCGGGTCCAGATAGTCGCAGCGGTTCATGAACACCGTGCCGGTCTGCACCTGCCGCCCGATCGTCTCGGCCGCATCGACATCTGCGGTCCAGATCGAGGCGGTCAGGCCGTAGGGGCTGTCGTTCATCAGCGTGATCGCATCGGCATCGTTCTTTACGGGCATGATGCCGACGACGGGGCCGAAACTCTCCTCCACCATCACGCTCATATTGTGGTCGACATCGACCAGAACCTGCGGCGCCAGATAGGGCGAGCCTGCGCCGCCATCGGCGGCGAAGGCCTTCGGATCGATCAGCGCCGTCGCGCCGCGCGAGCGGGCTTCATCGATCTGCGTGCGGATCGTGTCGGCGAAGCGGGCCTGCGCCATCGGGCCCAGCGTCGTCGCGTCGTCCAGCGGATTGCCCAGCGCATATTTCCGCGTCAGAGCCGCGAAGCCTTCGACGAAATCGCGATAGCGGCTTTCATGGACATAGATGCGCTCGATGCCGCAGCAGCACTGGCCCGAATTGTAGAACGCGCCGTCCACCAGATTCTCGACCGCGAAATCCATATCGGCGTCGGCGCGGACATAGGCGGGATCCTTGCCGCCCAGCTCCAGCCCCAGCGTCGTGAAGGTGCCTGCGGCGGCGCGCTCGATCGCCTGGCCGCCGCCGACGCTGCCGGTGAAGTTGACATGATCGACCGCGCCGCTCGCCAGCAGCTTCGATGTCTGGGCGTGGTTGAGATTGAGGTTCTGGAATAACCCCTTCGGCATCCCGGCGGCGTCCATCGCCTGCTGAAAGCGCTCGCCCGCCAGCAGCGTCTGCGATGCGTGTTTCAGGATCACCGCATTGCCGGCCATCAGCGCCGGGGCGATGGTGTTCACGGCGGTCAGATAGGGATAATTCCAGGGCGCGATCACCAGCACCAAGCCAAGCGGATCGCGGCTGACGTAACGGCGGAACCCTTCTTTCGGATCGTCCGGCAGAACCGGGCTCAGGCTCTTTTCCGCGATCCGCGCCATATAGCGCACGCGCTCCTCGAAGCCGCGAAACTCCCCGCCATACCGGACCGGCCTGCCCATCTGCAGCGCCAGCTCGGGCACGATCTCCTGATTCAGCGCCAGCATCGCATCCATGAACGCCATGACCAGGCCGATGCGTTCGGCCAGCGGCCGCTTCGCCCAGGCGATCTGCGCCGCATGCGCGGCATCCAGCGCCGCTTCGATGGCGGCGTCGCTGGCAGGCCTGCGCCGCGCCACTTCGCGGCCATCGACGGGAGAGATGCAGACGATGTCGTCCATGCCCGGTCCTTCTGAAGCACGCCTTCTGAAATGCGCTTTCCGGGCGATGATTGCAAAATCGCCGCCGCTTCCAAGCGCTATCGGTCACATGCGGCGAAGAGTCCCGAGCCGCGCATCGCCGCTTTGCGGCATCATCATCGGCGTGAGGGGGGAGGCGCGTTATGTGGGCCTATGCGGTGATGGTTGCAGGTCTGGCCGGCGCGGCTGACGCGCACGTGCCGGTCAAGTGGCCGCTCGACTGGTGCGCCCCCGCCCGCCTGCAGAAGGCCTCACCCGCGCCCATGCCGAACGACAGCACGGCGCTGCGGGACATTCCCTTTTCCATGTCCCTCCTGCCGTGGACGGCCTCGGTCCTCATCCGCCTGACGCCCGACCGTCGCGCGATCATCGAGTGCCTCGTCGATGAAGGCGACTATACCGGGTTCGAGCCGGTCGCGGCCGAGGCGCTGGCCGATGTCGTCTTCTCCGCGCCGCTCGCGGTCAACACGGCCGAGGCGGGCGGCCTCTATATCGCGCGCGTCTCCAGCTATTGGGGCGTTTCCTGGGTCGAGCCGCCGCCGTCGCTGCCGATTCTGCCCGCATGCCCTGCTCTTGCATGGCCGTTCATGCCGCGCTGGGCGCTGCCGCCAAAGGCGCCGAAGCCCGCCTCGCGCGTCCCGCCCGTATTCCCGGACGCGGCGCTCTATCCCGGCATCGAGGGCGAGGTGGTCGTCGTGCTCGATATTTTCTCCGACGGCACCCCGATTCCGAAATGCCTGGCCCGATCCACCCCGCCCGGCTGGTTCGAGAGTGCGTCGGTCAGCGCCCTGTCGCAATGGCGCTTCGAGCCGGGAACGGCGCGCGGCGTTTACACCGTCACCGTGAAGTTCCGCATGGAGTGAGCCTTCACACCAGCTGCCTGTCGATCGTCACCGGCTTCTCCAGCCAGTCCGGCACGGGCAACGCCTTCTCGCGCAGGAAGGCCGGGTTGAACAGCTTCGACTGATAGCGCGTGCCGTAATCGCAGAGGATCGTCACGATCGTGTGGCCGGGGCCGAGTTCGCGGGCCAGCCGCACCGCGCCCGCCACGTTGATGCCCGACGAGCCGCCGAGGCAGAGGCCTTCGTGCTGAAGCAGGTCGAACACCTGCGTCACAGCTTCCCAATCCGGGATCTGGAACGAGAAATCGGGCGTGAAGCCCTCCAGATTCGCGGTGATGCGCCCCTGTCCGATGCCCTCGGTGATGGACGAGCCTTCCGACTTCAGCGTGCCGGTCGTGTAGAAGCTGTGCAGCGCCGCGCCGAACGGGTCGGCGAGGGCGATCTTCACATCGGCCCTGCGCGCGCGCAGGGCGATGGCGGTGCCGGCCAGCGTGCCGCCGGTGCCGACGGCGGAGACGAAGCCGTCCACCTTGCCATCGGTCTGCGCCCAGATTTCCGGACCCGTCGTTTCGATATGCGCCTGACGGTTGGCGATATTGTCGAACTGGTTGGCCCAGATCGCCCCGTTGGGTTCGGTTTTCGCCAGCGCTTCCGCAATGCGGCCCGAGACTTTCACGTAATTGTTCGGGTTGGCGTAAGGGACGGCAGGCACCTCCACCAGTTCGGCCCCCGCGAGCCGCAGCATGTCCTTCTTCTCCTGGGACTGCGTCTCGGGGATCACGATCACGCTGCGAAAGCCCAGTGCGCTGCCGACCAGCGCCAGCCCGATGCCGGTATTGCCGGCCGTGCCTTCCACGATCACGCCGCCGGGCTTCAGCAGGCCCTTCGCCACGGCGTCCTTGATGATGAACAGGGCCGCCCGGTCTTTCACCGACTGGCCGGGATTCATGAACTCGGCCTTGCCGAGAATGCGGCAGCCGGTGGCGGCGCTGGCGCGGCGCAGCTCGATCAGAGGGGTATTGCCGACGGCGTCGGCGATATCGCGGGCGATGGTCATGGACGGCGACTTAGCAAGCGCAGCGGCAGCGATAAACCGCTTTGCCTGAAGCGAGAGATTAGCCGGGCTGAGGTATATCGCGCACGGTCAGATGCACGGGCGCGTCGGGCAGGCGGGGCAGGGCCTCAGCCAGAAATCCGGGCAGGATGCGGCGGTCTGCGGCTTTGGGGTCGGCCCAGGCGAACTCGAGGTCGATTGCCCCTTCACGGCCCCGGAAGGTGGGTTGCGCCAGCGCCGCAGGCGGCATCTCCATCAGGTGATAGAGCAGCACCTCGTGGAACGGTTTGCCGCGCCAGACGAAGAAGTTCTCGACGACCCAGAGCAGCCGTCTCGCCGTGACGGCGAAGCCCGTCTCCTCGCGCATCTCGCGCACCAGCGCTTCGGCGGCGGTTTCGCCCGCCTCGACCCGGCCGCCCGGCGGCGTCCAGTAATCGTCTGCCGGATCGCGATGGATCAGCACACGGCCGTCCTGAACCGCGATCCCGCCGACACGGTAGTTGAAGCGCAGGCCCGATGGTGTCTCGAACGAGAGCATCGCCCGCGTCAGTAAACGACCACCGAGCGGATGCTCTCGCCCTTGTGCATCAGGTCGAAGCCTTCGTTGATGCGCTCCAGCGGCAGGATATGGGTGATCATCGGGTCGATCTGGATTTTCCCGTCCATGTACCAGTCGACGATCTTCGGCACGTCGGTGCGGCCGCGCGCGCCGC
>JAPUEF010000152.1:0-1218 GCA_027492655.1 Alphaproteobacteria bacterium
ACAGCAGATGCCGCACCAGACGCGCCGCGCGGTTGCCCGAGTTGCGTATCTGAATGAGGTCGGCGAAGGACGGATCGCCCGGCTTGTGGCGAAGCAGCAGCATCTCCGCATAGCCGTTCATGGCGGTGAGGATGTTGTTGAAATCGTGCGCGACGCCGCCCGCCAGCTTGCCGACCGCCTGCATCTTCTGCGCCTGCAGGAACTGCAGCTCGATCGACTTCAGGTTCGTCATGTCGATGACGTGCAGCGCGATGCGTTCGATCGTGCCGTCGGCGGCCTTGATGGGCAGCGCGTGAAGCTGGCCGAGCCCGCCCGCCGTGAAGCGGATTTCAACCGGCACCGCGGCCTCGCCGGAGGCCACCACGGTCTCCAGCGCATGGGCGGCGAGCGCGCGGTCGTCCTCGGCGATCAGATCGCCCAGCTTGCCGGCCTTCAGCGCCACGGGATTGTCGGCATGGACGAAACGGGCGAAGGCCGCGTTGACGGAAACGATCTCGCCCGCCGGCGTGGCGAAAGCCATGGCGACCGGCGCGCCGTCGAAGATGTGGCCATAGGCGGCCTGCGGACCGAAACCGGGAGCATGCGCCTCGCCCTCGGGCACGATCTGGCGTTCGGCCAGCACGACGACCTCGGCGCCCGCCTCGCGCTCCGAATGGGTGACATCGGCCAGCGGATGGAAGCGCCACAGATTGAGGCGCTGATCGGCGCGACCGCGCGCCATGCTTTCGATGGTGACGCGCCGCCAGTGGGCGACGCCGTTCTCGGTGGCGCGGATATCGGCGGTCGCCGAGCCGCCCTCGGTCGCGACCCGCGACAGGCGGTAGAGCCGGGCCGCCATGTCGGCGTCGGGACGGATGGCGAGTTCGGGCGGCAGCACGCTGGTCGCCCCGCCGCACATCTCGCGATAGGACAAATTGGCGAACACCACGGTGCCGTCGGCGCGGGTGACGGCCAGCGGATCGGAGAAACCCTCGAAGGCCGACGCCAGCATGCGGGCGCGGCGGTCGCGCGCGCCCGAACCGGGGCGGCGCATGGCGATGGCGGTGAGGACGCCCACGCCGACCACGGTGAGGCCGATCAGCAGCGCCAGCCCCGCGATGCCCGCTTCGCGGTGATAGATGACCGCGAGGATGCCGGCGGCGAAGGAAATGCCGAGGCAGAACGCCGACAGGATCAGCGCCGCGCGCCCGCCCGGGCTGGCGTCGTCGCGCGGCCTGC
>JAPUEF010000152.1:1228-14374 GCA_027492655.1 Alphaproteobacteria bacterium
GGCCGTTTCAGGCGTCGTTTCGTCGATCAGGAAATTATGTTCCGCCGCCATTCGCCGTCCCTTGTGAATTCGCCAGGACAAATTCGATTCAGACACGTTACGGGCGCGAGTGTTGATTCATGGTGAAGCAAATGACTCCGGAATCTTAACGCCCGAACGCCGCGCGCCTAGTTCGCCTTACGCTTCTTCATAATGAAGCCGATGATCTGGGCCACCGCCTTGTAGTGTTCGACCGGAATATCCGCATCGACCTCGACCGCCGCATAGATCGCGCGGGCCAGCGGCGGGTTCTCCACCACCGGCACCTCATGCTGCGCCGCCATTTCGCGGATCCTGAGCGCCAGCGCATCCACGCCCTTGGCGACGCATTTGGGCGCCGCCATCTTGCCTGATTCGTACTGAAGCGCGACGGCATAGTGCGTGGGGTTGGTGATCACCACCGTCGCTTCGGGAACCGCCGCCATCATGCGCCGGCGGCCGCGCTCCATGCGGACCTGGCGGATCTTCATCTTCACCAGGGGATCGCCTTCGGACTGCTTCATCTCGTCCTTGATCTCCTGCTTCGACATCCGCATGCGGCGCATGAAGCTGAAGCGCTGCCAGAACCAGTCGAGCGCGGCGAAAATGGCGACCACCGCCAGCACCGCGCCCAGCATGCGGGTGGTCAATGCGAGGGCCGAGGCCCCCGCGGCCCGAGGGTCGGAATCGATGAGGCTGAGAAGCGCAGAACTGTCCGGCCAGACCGCCCAGACCGCCGCCGCCCCGGCGCAGACGATCTTCACCAGACCCTTGGCGAAGTTGACCAGCGCCTCGCCGCCGAACAGCCGCTTGAAGCCTTTGCCCGGCGACAGCTTCGCGATGTCGATCTTCAGCTTCTCGCCCGACAGGACCAGCGGCGACTGCACCAGATTGCCGCCGATCGCGCCGATCAGCATGGCCGCGAACGGCACCGCCAGAATGACCGCCAGCGCGCCCACCACGGCCCAGGCGAGGCCCATGACGCCGCCCGCCGAAACGTCGAAGCTTTCCGGATGCGCGAGGAAGCCGCCGAAACGATCGACGAACGTCGTCGCCGCCTCGCCGCCCCAAACGACGATGGCGAAGGTGGCGGCGCTGAGCGTCGCGAAGGTGACGAGATCCTGGCTGCGGGGAAATTCGCCCTTTTCGCGGGCGTCCTGCAGTTTCTTCTGTGTTGGGTCTTCTGTGCGTTGGGCGTCGTCCTTATCGTCGGCCATCGCTACCTCGCGAAGGCCGAGAAGGCGTCGGCGAAGCGATCGAGGAAGATCTGCATCATCACCCCGACCAGCAGCAGCAGCAGCCCGAAGCCGCCCATGATCGAAAGCGGCATCGAGATGAAGAACACCTGGAATTGCGGCATCAGCTTCGCGACGACGCCGAGCCCGGCATAGAAGACGAGGCTGAGCACCAGGAACGGCACGGTCAGCTCGATCCCCAGCAGGAACGAGGCCGAGACGAAGCGGACGACCAGTTCAAGGAAATCCGAGACCGGCGGCGCGGCCCCCGGCTGGAACAGCTCGTACGAACGCCCGATCGCCCCGAACAGAAGCTGATGCGCGCCGGTGATGAAGATCATCACGATGCCCAGCGTCACCAGAAAGGTGGCGAGGATCGCGCCTTGCGCGCCCTGGGTCGGATCGACATTGATCGCGAAGCCGAGGCCGGTCTGCAGGGCGATGACGTTGCCGGCGACGTTGAGCGACGTGAGCAGCAGCCGCGCCGCCGTCCCGATGGCGAGGCCGATCAGCCCTTCGACCGCGATGAGGAGAAACAACGCGCCGCCATCGGACGGCAAAGCCGGGATCGCGGACGAAATCGGCCCCAGCATCACGAACGAGACGGCGAGCGCCAGGCCGAGACGGAAGCGCGCCGAGACGAAGCCTTCGCCGATGCCGGGAAAGGTCATCAGCATCGCCCCGACGCGCGCGAAAATCAGCAGGAAAGCGAAAATCTGCTGCGGCGCGATGACGTCGAGGACGGGAATGCCGGGCATCGCGCCTTCAGGGCGTCGCGACGCGGGTGAAGATTTCCGTCATGTAGCCGCCCAACTGCTGCGCCATGAAGGGCAGCATCAGCAGCAGAACCAGAAACACCGCGACAATCTTGGGTACGAAAACGATGGTCGCTTCCTGAACCTGCGTCAGCGCCTGAAGGATGCCGATGCCGGTGCCGACCGCCAGCGCGACCAGCATCACCGGCCCCGCCACCAGCAGCAGCACCCAGATGGAGTCGCGGGCGATGTCGAGAGCTTCCGCACCGGTCATCAGACGGGCATCCGCATGATGTCCTGATAGGCCGAGATCATTCGGTCGCGCAGCGCGATCACGGTTTCCAGCGTCGTTTCGGCGTTGGCGACGGCGGTGACGACATCGACCAGCTCGGCCTTGCCGGTGGCGCTGGCGTTCATCGCCTGCTCGCCCGCCTTGGTGGTCTTCACCGCGTCGTCCAGAACGCCGGCCAGCGCATTGGCGAAGCCGCCCTCGCCGCCCCCGGTCTCTTCGCTCGCCAGCGCCTTCGGGGCGCTGGAATAGGCGCGCAGCGCCGATGCGATGTCGATGGCCATCTATTTAACCCCGGCGCAGCAGATCGAGCGTGCGCGCCATCATATTGCGCGCCGCATCGACCACGTTGAGATTGGCTTCATAGGCGCGCTGCGCCTCGCGCATGTCGGTCATCTCGATCAGCGTGTTGACGTTGGGCATCTTCACATAGCCGCTGGCGTCGGCGGCGGGATGGCCCGGATTGTACTGGAGCTTGAAGTCGGACGGATCGCGCGTGGTGCGGTCCACCCGAACCACCGCTGCGCCCGTCGCCTCGTCCACCGCTTCCTTGAAGGTCACGACCTGACGGCGATAAGGCTGTCCGTTCGCGCCGGTCGCGGTGGAGGATGCGTTCGCGATATTCTCGGCGATCACCCGCATGCGGTCGGACTGGACCCGCATGCCGCTGGCCGCGGTGCTCATCGATTTGGTGATGTCCATCGCCATGGATCAGCCCTTTCAGCGCTGGCCGCCAGCGGCCATGCGGATCATCGACAGCGCCTTGCGGTAAAGCTGGGTCACGGTCGCGTAGTCCATCTGGGTGGAGGAAACCTTCATCATCTGGTCTTCCAGCACCACGGAATTGCCGTTCGGCGTCGATTCGGAGTCCGGCGTCGGTTTCGCCCGGAACCCGCCGGCGCTCGCCCCCGCCGGGGTGGCGATATGCATGGGGTTGGTGGTGGTCATCACGCCCGCGCCGCCCTCTTCGCCCGCAGCGATCGCCGCGAAGTCGGGCTCCTCGATGTCCTTGGCGCGATAGCCGGGCGTATTGGCGTTGGCGACGTTCTCGGCCAGCACGGTCTGCCGGGCCGACAGGAACGCCATGCGCTGGCGCATGACCTCGAAGAGCGGGAGCTTGGTGATATCCATCGCCGCAGAATCCGTGGGCCGCGTCATGGTTGACGCCGCATTAACCGGCAGAATGTGCCGGGTGGGTTAAGCGGGCGTTAAGAAGCGTAAAGACGCGGCGGCTGGGCGCGTTAATCGACCTTAACGCGGCATTAACCAGGGTTAACCGAGTGTCGTCCGCACGGCAGAAAGCCGCCCGGACGATCTATGGATTTCGACGCCCTCATCCGAACGGCTGCCGCGCTGGGCGCGGTGCTGGGGCTTGTGCTGCTGGCCGCCTGGGCGATGCGGCGGTTCGGCTTCGCCGGCGTCGCGAGCCCCAGGGCGGGCGAGACGCGGCGGCTTTCGGTGGTGGAGGCGCGCACGCTCGACGCCCGCCGCCAGCTGGTTCTGGTGCGCCGCGACGGCGTGGAGCATCTGCTGCTGCTTTCGGCCGCCGGTGAGACGGTGGTGGAGACCGGCATCCCGGCGCGCGAGGCCGCGCCGTGAGGACGCCACGCCTATGGCCGCGCCGCCGCACGCTGGCGTTCGCCCTCGCGTCGCTGGCCTTCGGCGTGACCACCACCGCCATCGCGCAATCGGTCAGCATCGATCTGGGCGGCGGCGACGGGCTGACGGGCCGCATCGTGCAGCTGGTGCTGCTGGTCACGCTGCTGTCGGTCGCGCCCTCGATCCTAATCATGGCCACCAGCTTCGTGCGCATCGTGGTGGTGCTGTCGCTGCTGCGCACGGCGATCGGCCTGCAGCAAAGCCCGCCCAACACAGTGATCGTCAGCCTCGCGCTGTTCCTGACCGCCTTCATCATGGCGAACCCTTTGACCGAGGCGTGGGAGAAGGGCGTGCAGCCGATGCTGAACGACGAACTGACGCTTCAGGAAGGCTTCGCCCGCGCCAGCGCGCCGGTCGCCACCTTCATGCTGGCGCATACGCGGCCCGACGATCTGGCGATGTTCTTCGATCTGTCGAAGCAGAAGCCGCCGGCCGAACCCGCCGCCACGCCGCTGACCGTGCTGGTGCCGGCCTTTATGATCTCGGAGCTTCGGCGCGCCTTCGAAATCGGCTTTATGATCTTCCTGCCGTTCCTGATCATCGACCTCGTCGTCGCCTCGCTGCTGATGAGCATGGGCATGATGATGCTGCCGCCGGTGACGATCTCGCTGCCTTTCAAGCTGATCTTCTTCGTTCTGGTGGATGGCTGGCGGCTGATCGTCGGCAGCCTCGCAAGCAGTTACGGATTGTAGCCGTGCCGCGACCCTGTCGCCCCTTGCGCGGGCGGATCGCAGCGCGCAAGCAGAGACAGGACTTGCAGGACCGCCGGACGGCATGACGCTGAAACAGATCATCTGCATCAAATGGGGCGCGAAATACGGCCCCGAATACGTCAATCGGCTCTACGGCATGGTGGCGCGCAACATCACCCCGCCCTTCACGCTGGCCTGCTTCACCGATGACCCTTCAGGCCTGCGCCCCGAAATCCGCCACTTCCCCCTGCCCCGGTTCGACGTGACCATGCCGACCGGCACGCCGGGCATGTGGCCGAAGAGCCGGCTGTGGGGCCCCAGACTGGGCGATCTGGAAGGCCCGGTCCTGTTCCTCGATCTCGATCTCATCGTCACCGGATCGCTGGACGATTTCTTCACCCACGGCCCCCCCGATGGCGTGGTGGTGGCGCGCAACCCGGTGCGGCCGCTGGAGCGTCTGGGCCAGACCTCGGTCTTCCGCTTTCCTGTCGGCAAGCTGGCCCCCATGCAGGCGCTGTTCGCCGCCGATCCTCAGGGCATCGCCAACCGGTATCGCTACGAGCAGCGCTTCCTCACCCATAACGCGCCGGGCGGCGTCACCTTCTTCCCCAGCGCCTGGGTGCGGCACTTCCGGCAGAACTGCCAGTATCCCTTCCCGCTCAACTACGCCTTCGCGCCGCGCCTGCCCAACGGCGCGAAGATCGTGATCTTCCCCGGCGCGCTGAAGCCGCATGAAGCGCTGGCCGGCACCTATGACGAGGCCCGGCCGCATCTGAGCCGCCGCGAGCACCTGGCCGCGCTGTTCAACGGTCAGCGCAGCGAGAAAGCCTTCGCCCATCTGCGCCACTATCTGCTGCCGGCGCGCTGGGTGGCCGAGCACTGGCGCGAATAGGGCTCAGCCGAAGAACGCGGCGTACTGGTCCGCCTTGAAGCCGACCAGCAGCCTGCCTTTTGCAGCCAGCACCGGACGCTTGATCATCGAGGGCTGAGCCAGCATCAGCGCCACGGCCTTCTCCGCGTCGAGGTCTTTCTTGTCGGCATCGGGCAGCGCGCGGAAGGTCGTGCCGGCGCGGTTCAGAAGAACCTCCCAGCCCAGCGTCTTCACCCAACCTTCCAGAGTCGCCCTGTCGATGCCGGCCTTTTTGTAATCATGAAAGGCGTAGGCGACGCCCTGCCCGTCCAGCCAGGTCCGCGCCTTCTTCATCGTGTCGCAGTTCGGGATGCCGTAGATGGTGATCGCGCCCGCCATGTGTCCCTCGCGTCTTCGTGACGGCGGCATACGCCAGACCCGCCCGCCGCGTCCATCGCCGCCTTCCGGTGCGCGCGGCGGCGGCTTATGGTCGCGCCCGAAAACACAAGCGGGAGATGCGTGATGGATCTGGGTCTGAAGGGCAAGAAGGCGGTGGTGCTGGGCGGAACGCGCGGCATCGGGCGGGCGATCGTCGAAACGCTGATCGCGGAAGGCGCGGCCGTCGCGCTGTGCGCGCGCAATGCCGACCAGGTGGCCGAGACCGTGGCGGCGCTGAAGGCGAAAGGCGCGACTGTCACCGGCGGCGCGGTGGACATCGTGGATCAGGGCGCGCTGAGCGCCTGGATCGGCGCGGCGGCCAGGGAACTGGGCGGCATCGACATCCTCGTTTCGAATGCGGGCGCAATGGCGCAGGGCAATACGCCGGAGGCATGGGAGGCCAACCTGAAGCTCGACGTGATCGGCGGCGCGGTGACGGCGTTCGGCGCGGCCCAGGCCAGCCTCGAGGCGGCGGCGGCGGCGAACGGCGACGCGGCCTTCGTCATCATCTCGTCGGTCTCGGCGGCGGAGAGCGACCGCGCCGACAGCTACGGCCCCATCAAGGCCGCGCTGATCCATCTGGCCAAAGGCATGGCGCGCCAGTTCGCGTCCAGGCACGTGCGCGTGAATGTGGTGTCGCCCGGCACCGTGTATTTCAAGGGCGGCGTCTGGAACTGGATCGAGGACAACCAGCCCGCCGTCTTCAAGAGCGCGATGGAGCGCAATCTAACCGGCCGCATGGCGACGCCGCAGGACATCGCCAACGCCGCGGTGTTCCTTGCCAGCCCCGCCTCGTCCTTCACCACCGGCGTCAACCTGCTGGTCGACGGCGCAATCTCGCGCCGCGTGAACTTCTGACGCGTCAGTTCGCCGCCGTACCGCCTGACGGTTTGCCGAGGCCGAGGCTCTGCAGGAAGGCGTCGAGCGTATCGACCCCGGCGATGGATTTCGCCATGTCGCGGAAGGCGACCGCGCCGGGATCGGCGGCGCGGGTCACGACCTCGAACGCGGCCGCTTCGGGCGTGACGGACATCAGCGTCACGAAGCGGTCGCGCAGGGTTTTGAGGCCCGCCGCGTCATCGGCCATCGTGTAGCAGATCGCGGCGCGCAGGATGTCGTAGCGATCCTGGCCGTCCAGCGGCGCGGCGTTCTTCTCGCGCCCCTTGATCAGCAACTCGATCGCCGCAGCGCCTTCGGCCCAGCGGCTGCCGGCCCATAGCACATCGGTGCGCAGACGCTGCGCCTCGGGCGTATCGTCCTGCTCGAAGGCGTCCAGCGCCGCATCGTACTGCTTCAGGTCGCTGAGCGCGCGGGCGGTCAGCAGGCGGCGCTGGGCGGCGAGCTCTTCCGGCAGGCGGGTCTGCGACGAGGTGCGCAACGTCGCCAGCGCCTTTTCCGGCTTGCGGTCCATCAGATAGACGGCGGCGAGCTTGGCGGCGATCTGCGCCTTGGCGACGCCGTCGAGACGACGATCCACCTGATGCTGAAGCAGTTCCGCCGCCTGCTCCAGAAGATCGACCGCGATCAGGCGGTCGGCCAGGCGGCGCACCATCTCGTCGCCCATCGTGCCGATGGGGGTCAGCTCCTTGAAGTCGTAATAGAGACCCAGCGCCTGCACCGGCGGCAGGCTATCGGCCTTGCCGCGCAGGAACAGCGCCTCGAACTCCGCCGCCATCTCGTTCTGGATGCGGCGGGCTTCGTCGGAACGCGGGAAGCCCAGAACGGCCGCGCGCAGCGTCTGGAGACCGTTGCGATAATCGCCGCTGTCGATCTGGAGACGGCCCAGACGATGCAGCAGGTTCAACTCCACGCTGTCGCCGCGCCACTGCCAGCGCAGCCGGTCGAGCGCTTCGATCGCCTCGGCAGATTTCATCGCGCCGGTCTTCGCCTTCAGCACGATTTCGGCCAGAGACCCGCGCACCGCCAGCGGGCGATAGCCCGATGCCGCGACATCGCCGTAAAGCCTCAGCGCCTCGCCGTCGCGCTTCAGCCGCTCGGCCAGCATCGCCTGCAGCAGCGAGGCCTCGATGAGGAGCGGCTTCGGCACATCGTCTTTCGGGATCGCCGCGAGCAGACGGTCTGCGACATCGACCGCATTGGTCTCGATGGCGCCGCGCGCGCCGGCAAGACGGAAACGCGCCTGCCAATCGGGACGGAACCCCGGCAGCGCCGTTTCGCCGCTGACGATGAAATCGCGCGCCTGGCCCCATTTTTCCTGCCCCGCCGCCGTAAGGCCGCGCCACAACTGCGCCGCCGGATCGTCGTCGAGGCTGGGCGAAGCGAGATCGGCCTCGGCCTGCGTGTATCGCTGCATCTGGATCAGCGCGGCGGCGCGCAGGGCCCGGAACGACGGATCGCTCGTCACCGCTTCGTCGTCGGCGACGATCATCTGCAGCACGCCGATCGCTTCCGGCCCCAGATCGTAGGCGAGATAGAAACGCGCGAGCGCCAGGCGGCCGGTTTCCGCCCCGCGCCCGTCCGGCGCGATGGCGGAGAGAAGGCGGTTGCGCTCGGCGAGGAAGCCGCCCTTGCCCGCCCAGGCCGCGAAATCCATTTCCGCCGGACGCAGGGAATCGCCGACCGACTCACGCTCCGGCGCATAGTCCGCGACCGTGCCCGCCGACAGCGTAAGCCCGCCGGGCGCGCCGATCGTGACGTCGTTGACCGTGGGCGTGACGGTGAGGTCGTCGATGAAAGGCCGGATCACCAGACCCTGCGCAGTGGGATCGGCGGCGAAATCGACATAGGACCGCGCCCCGATGACGCCCTGCGGAACGCCGGAAGCCGGCGCCACGATCAACCGCTCGCCGCTTTGCGGATCGGGCATCTCGAAGACTGCGTCGGCGTGTTCCAGTGTGGCGCGTACGCGGGCCGGGCCGACGGTGCGCGCATCGCGCAGCAGCACGACAGGCGATGGCGGCTCCAGCGGATCGGCGGAGACGATGGCCACCCAGCCGCCCTGCACGACGCCCGCCGTGACCGACATCGGTTTCGCGGTGCGCAAGGTGAGAAGCTGGACCCCGCCGATCTCGCTGAGGCCCGCTTCCAGCACGATGTCCTTGTTCGTCTTGACGATGGCGGCGGCGTCGAGCGCCCCCAGCCCCGCGACTGCGATGACGATGCGGTCGCCGCGCCGGAACATCGCAGCCGGCGATGTCGCGAGCGCGGGAAGGGTCAGCGTCAGCTCGTCGCGGTCGCGCGCGATCCTGAATGTCGGTGCATGGGCGGGCGCGGCGGCCGCCGCATCGTGCGTCTCGGGCTTCGCCTCGGCATGCGCCGGTTCGTCGTGCCCCGGTTCGTCGTGCCCCGGTTCAGGCGCAGATGCGGGCGGAGGTTCGGGCGCGGGCGTCGGAGCTGGCTTCGGCGCATCGCCGGTTTCGGCTTCCGCCGCCTCGTGACCGGCTTCCGCGATCGCCGCGGCGTCGCTGCCGGGACGAAGCTTCGGCTCGGTCTCGTGCGTCCCCTCGTCCGGCTTCGCCTCGGCGATGTCTTTCGGCTTGGCGCTCGGCTCGGGCGGCAACAACGCCTCGGGCACCACCACCTGCGGCTCGGCATCCTTGTCGTTCCGGGGTGCTTTGACGTCGATGATGATGCGGGTCTTGTCGCGGAAATGTTCGACCGGCGAGTCCGGATCGACCTTGATCTCCAGCAGCGTCTCGTCGTCGCCGGCACTGGTCGTCGCGCTTTTGACGAAGGCCGGCGGAATTTTGTTGAGCCGCCCGACATCGATCTTGCCTTCGCGGGCGAAGTTCACCTTGACCGTGCCATCCGCGATGCTGGCGGTGTAATCGACGCCTTCGCCCCAGTCGAAAGACAGCCGCGTGCGGTCCTCGCGCACCGCGATCTTAAGCTTCACGTCGGCGGGCGGGCGCGGGCCGGTCGGCTTAGCGTCCGGATCCTTGATGTCCTCGGGATCGCCCGCCATGGCGAGCGGCAGCAGATCGATGGCGACCAGCGGTCCGCCGATGCTTTTATGGACGCGGTATTTGCCGTTGAGAGACAGCCGCAGGGTCCGCATCGAAGGATCCTGCTTGATCACCGTCACATAGTCGTCGAGCGGCACGTTGAGGACGCCCGGCGCGAACTGGAATGGCCGCGCGAAGGTGACGACCAGAATCCCGTCGGCGATGTTCGCGTCCGCCGTCACCGGCTTCGGCCAGCCGAACACGATGCGCGCATATCCTTTCGACGTATCGACCGAGATCGACACGGTTTCCGCCGCCTGCGCGAACGCCGAAGCGGCGACGAAGACCGCCGCCGCCAGCATGCCGAAAAGGAAGCGCCCGCGCATCGTTCACCCGCCCGGCGGCGCAGCCGCTGCCGGATCGGCGGCGGGCGACGCGGCCTCGGACGGCGCGCCGGCGGATTTCGGATCCAGCGCCCCGGCCTCGGCTGGAATGTCGTAGCGCCGCGCCAGTTCGACCGTCACCTCCTGCGCCCGCTGCGGCTTCATCGCCGCGAGGATCGGCGCGGCCTTCGCCGGCTTCATCCGCGCCATCACGTCCAGCAGCACGCCCTGCTCCAGATCGTTGAAGATCTGCGCGGCGGCGACGGGCTTCATCGTCTCGTACATCTTCACCAGATTGGTGATCTGCTGCTCTTCCTGTTCGGTGCGTTTGCCGAACATGTCCTCGATCCCGCTCTGCAGCGTCTTCAGTTCGGCCACGCGCTCCTCGACGCGCTTCTCGGCGGCGGCGATCAGCTTCTCGCGCATGTCGAGATCGCGCTCCCGCTGGTCGATCTGCTTACGCCGGTCGGCGAGCCGTTCCAGCACGTCGGATTCCGACGCCGTCGGGCTGCAGGCCGCAACTTCCTCGCCGTGCGCGTCCGCATCGGCGGGCGCTGCGGCGTCGGCCGGCGTTTCATGCGCCGCTTCGGCTTTCGCCGCCGGTTCCTCGGCCTGCGCCGTGAAAAGACCGCGCGTGTCCGCGATCCGCAGCGCCAGCAGGGCGGCGAGGGCGACTATGCCGAGCGGCAGGACGCGCATGGATCAGCGCGCTCCCTTCAGATCGAAGCCCGGCGCGAGCGGCCGCGACGGCATCGGCCGAACCTGGGCGCGTTGAGCGGCCAGCCTCTCGGCGAGGCCCTCCGCCGCCCCCACCAGCATCGACAGTTCTTCGCTGGTCGTGCGGGCGATGGACTGGGTGGCCGCAAGGCGCGCACCGGCATTGTCGGCGGCTTCGCGCAGGGCGGCGATCGCCGCTTCGGCGCGCGCCGTCGCGGTGAGAAGATCCATCACCGCCTGTTTCACGCCGTCGCGGCCCGAGCGCAGATCGCGCAGCCGGCGGTCGAGAATGATCGCCCAGACGATGGCCGCCGAGAGCAGCCCCGCGACGATCAGCTCGACAATGGTCTCAAGTCCCATGGGCGTATCCGTTCCTTTATCCGGCTCAGCTCGCGCCCGGCACGCGCCGGAAACTTTTGTCGACTTTCACCGCGACGAAGGGGCCGACGCGGCCGATATGGCCTTTGACCAGCGGAATCCCGCCGCATTTCAGCGAGATGGCTGAATCCGGCGCGGCGTTGAGCATCAGCGTCTGGCCGACCTTGAATTTCATGACGTCGCGCAGCGACATCACCTGTTCGTCCAGCACCGCGTCGATCTGGAGCTGGGTCTGCCACAGCTCGGTCGCCAGATGGCCTTCCCAGATCGAGTCGCGGCCGAACTTCTCGCCCATGAACTGCTGAAGCAGCAGCTTGCGGATCGGCTCCAGCGTCGCATAGGGCAGCAGCAGCTCCACCCGGCCGCCGCGATCCTCCATGTCGACGCGCAGCTTCACCAGGATCGCCGCGTTGGCGGGGCGCGCGATGGCCGCGAAACGCGGATTGGTCTCCAGCCGGTCGAGGACGAAATTGACCTTCGACAGCGGCTCGAAGGCCTGGCCCATATCGGCCATCACCACCTCGATCATGCGCTGCACGAGGCTGCGCTCGATGGTCGTGTAGGGGCGGCCCTCGATGCGCATCGCGGCGGTGCCGCGCCGCCCGCCCAGCAGCACGTCCACGATCGAATAGATGAGGTTCGATTCGATCGTGAAGAGGCCGAAATTGTCGAGCTCCGGCGCGCGGAACACCGCGAGAATCGCCGGCAGCGGGATCGAGTTCAGATAGTCACCGAAACGGATCGACGAGATGTTGTCGAGGCTGACTTCGACATTGTCCGACGTGAAATTGCGCAGCGAGGTCGTCATCAGCCGCACCAGGCGGTCGAAGACGATCTCCAGCATCGGCAAGCGCTCATACGAGACGAGTGCGGAGTTGACGATGGCGCGGATGCCCGTGCGCTCGTTCTCGTCCCCGTCCAGCGCGTCGAAGCCAAGCAGGCTGTCGATCTCGTCCTGGTTGAGCACGCGGTCGGCGCCGCCTTCCGGCGCGTCCCCGGATTCGCTCAGGGCTTCGTCCCAGTCGGTTTCGTCCATGCTCATTGGATGAGCATCTCCTTGAAGAGCACGTCCTTCACGACGGCGGGCGCGACCGCGAGATTGACGCGGCGCACCAGCTCTTCCTTCAAGCGGAACATCCCGGCCGAGCCGGACAGGTCTTCCACCCGCAGCTCGCGCAGGAAGACCTGAAAATTGTCGGTGACGCGCGGCATGATCGGCTCGATCTTCGCCACCGTCTCCTGATCGGGCAGTTCCAGCGCGACCGACAGCTTCAGCATCGCGCGCTCGCCGCTCGCGCCGATGAGGTTCACCAGCATGTCGGGCATGTCGGTGACAACAGGCGGCGGCGCGGCCTCGGCATGAGCGTCGCCGCCTTCGGCCGGCTCTTCGCCACCGGACAGAAGAAAGAAATACGCCGCGCCCCCCAGCACCAGAACGGCGGGAAGCACGAACATGATCAGCGTCTTGACGAGCGAACGCTTTTTCTTGGGCGCGCCTTCGCCGCCCTCAGCCCCGGCCTCGGCTTCCGCCTCCGGCTTGGGTGCTTTCGTTTTCGCCATCGCTCAAAAACCCCTCAAGGGCGCGGACCGGTGTGGTTCGCGCCGCCGGGGGGTCCACCGAGGGTTCGAGTGGTTAACGCACCGTATGGGGTTGGGCGGAAATTCCCACATCGCCCCGATACCCCGCCCCGGCGCCGGGGTGCCCGAGTTGGCGCCAGGCCTCGTAGACCGCGATGGCCGCAGCGTTGGCCAGGTTGAGCGAACGCATGCCGGCCCGCATCGGGATCCGGACGGACGCGGTCACGCGCGGGTCGGCCAGCACGGCGG
>JAPUEF010000153.1 GCA_027492655.1 Alphaproteobacteria bacterium
GACGATCGCCTGCGTCACCGCCTTTTGCTTCTCCGTCGGCCTTGGCGGCGCGGCTCTCGCCAAACCTGAACTCCTCGGCGAGTTCGGCGACTGGAAGGCCTTCAAGTCGGCCGATGGCGGCGCGACCGTCTGCTACGCGCTCTCCCAGCCCAAGAAATCCGACCCCGCCGGCGCCAAGCGCGACCCGATCTTCTTCATCGTCTCGAACTTCCCTGCGCGCCAAGTGAAGGGCGAACCTTCCATCGTCATCGGCTATCCCTTCAAGGACGGCTCGAAGGCCACCGTCAGCGTCGGCGGCGCCTCGTTCTCGTTCGTCACCGTCAATGGCGGCGACGGCACCGAAGGCTCGGCCTGGATCGTCGATGGCGCGACCGAGCAGAAGCTCATCGCCGCCATGCGCGGCGGCTCGAACATGACCGTGAAGGGCACGTCCAAGCGTGGCACCAACACGACCGATACCTACTCTCTGTCGGGCGCCTCCGGCGCGCTCGACCGGATCAACAAGGAATGTCCCTGAAGAGCCTTATCGGCCTCACCCGTGACAAGCTCGCCGCCGAGCTGATCGCGGCAGGCGTCGAACAGAAAGCGGCCCGCATGCGCGCGGGCCAGGTCTGGCACTGGATTTATCAGCGCGGCGCGACATCGTTCGATCAGATGACGAGCGTGTCGAAGCCCTTGCGCGCGAGTCTGGCCGAGCGCTTCACGCTGGCCCGCCCCGAAATCGTCGCCCAGCAGATTTCCGAGGACGGCACGCGCAAATGGCTGCTGCGCTTCGGCCCCGGCATCGAGATCGAGGCCGTCTATATTCCCGAGGAAGACCGCGGCACGCTCTGCGTCTCCTCGCAGGTCGGCTGCACCCTCACCTGCCGCTTCTGCCACACCGGCACGCAGAAGCTGGTGCGCAACCTCACGCCCGAGGAGATCGTCGCGCAGGTGCTGGTCGCCCGCGACGCGCTTGAAGACTATCCCGCCGGCAAGCCCGCCGAACTGCGCCGCGTCACCAATGTGGTGATGATGGGCATGGGCGAACCGCTCTACAATTTCGACAACGTCAAGGACGCGATCGAGGTGATGTCGGACGGCGAGGGCCTCACGCTTTCGCGCCGCCGCATCACGCTCTCCACCGCCGGCGTCGTGCCGATGATCGAACGCGCCGGGGCCGAGATCGGCTCGATGCTCGCCATCTCGCTCCATTCGCCGCGCGACGACGTGCGCGACGTCATCGTGCCGCTGAACAAAAAGTACAAGATCGACGAATTGCTGGCCGCCTGCCGCGCCTATCCCGGCGCGTCGAACGCCCGCCGCATCACCTTCGAGTACGTTATGCTGAAGGATGTGAACGACAGCGTCGCCGACGCCAAGTTGCTGGTGAAGAAGCTCGCGGGCATCCCCGCGAAGATCAACCTCATCCCGTTCAACGCCTGGCCCGGCGCGCCGTATGAGTGTTCCGACTGGGCGCAGATCGAGAAGTTCGCCGACATCGTCAACGCCGCCGGCTATGCCTCGCCCATCCGCACCCCGCGCGGACGTGACATCATGGCGGCCTGCGGCCAGCTGAAAAGCGAAAGCGTGAAAGAGCGGGCCTCGGCGCGGCTTGGCGAAATGCGCTCGGCGGAACTCCATCGGATGCCCGGATGAACGCCTCCCTGCTGGAGCGCGCGAAAGCGGGCGACGGCGAAGCACGCATGGAGCTGGCGCGCGAAGCCAGCCGCGCAGGAAAACGCGCCGAAGCCGAACACTGGATCGCCGAGGCCGCCGCGACCGGCCAGCAGACCGCATTGCTGCAGACCGGCCTGTGGAAAATGATCGGCCATCGCGGCCCACGCGATGTCGTCGCCGGCGTCGCGCTCGTCCGCGCGGCCGCAGACGCCGGCGACGCCCAGGCGATCGGCATGCTCGCCGCCTTCGCCGTCGCCGCCCCTGCCGCGCCGCGCGACTGGGACGCCGCCCGCCGCCTGCTCCTTCAGGCGGCCGAAGCGCACGACCCGCGCGCGCTGTTGCAGCTGGCGCTGATGCTGCCGGCCGATCGCAAATGGCAGGAAACCCGCCTCGCTCTGGCAGACCGCGCCGCCGGTAAGGGCTATGCGCCCGCGCTCTATCTCGCCGGCCGCATGCTGCTCGATCACGGCGGACAGGAAAGTCAGGCGCTCGCCCGCCTCACCCTCGCCGCCCGCGCCGGCGAACCCAACGCGCTGAAGCTGCTGCGCAGCCGCCGCGCCCCCGCCACCGATCTTTCCTCCCCGGCTTTCGAGCTGACGCCCATCAACTGGCGACGCGTCGGAGAGGCGCTGCCGCACGAGCGCGCCCTGCCGCAGCCTGTGGCGCGCCACGCCGCGCCGCGCATCGTCACCTTGAACCGCCTGCTGACCCCGGAGGAATGCGACTACATCGTCGCCCGCGCCGCGCCCTTCGCGCAGCCCGCTCCCGGTATCGCCACCAGCGCCACGGCGTTCGGCCTGGTCGAAACCGACGCGCTCATCGAGAGCATCGATGAACGCCTTTCGCGCGCCCTGGGCCTGCCCGCCGCGATGGGCGAGCCGCTCGCGCTGCTGCACGACGCGCCCGGCCAGCAGGGCGCTCTGCTGACCGATTGGATCGACCCTGCCGCGCCTGCCCGCGCCACCGAGATCGCGGCGCGCGGCCAGCGCACGGCGACGCTGATGTTGGCGCTGAACGAGGGCTATGACGGCGGCGAGATCGCTTTCCCGCGCCTCGGCTGGCGCTTCAAGGGCAAGCGCGGCGATGCGTTGATATGGCCAGCGTCGGACAAGGACGGCGCGATGGAAGCCCGCGCCGTCTATCAGATGACGCCGCCGCGCCTGCTCGACCGGCTGATGCTGGCGAAGCGCATGCGCGACCGCGACCAGACGCAGCCCTGATCCTGAAGGCCTGATCCTAGACGATCGCCGTCGCCGGCGCTTCGCCGGCAGGCATCTGCCGCACCAGATCGCTGACGGTCAGCTGCGCCAGCGAAGCGCGGACCGCGCCATCCACCCGCTTCGCCACGCCGTCGATCACGTCCAGCGCGGCCACCGCCACGGGGCAATCATTGTTGACGTTGGCGCGCGGACACACGACCGATGCGCCGTCCACCGCCTGCCGCACGAGATCCAGCGCGATCTGCTCCGGCGCCCGCGCCAGCCAGACCCCGCCATGCGCCCCGGCCCGCGTCGACAAAATCCCCGCCTGCGCCAGCGCCGAGATCACCCGCCGCAGCACCACCGGGTTCGCGTTGACGCTTTTGGCCATCTCCGCCGAAGTCATGGCGACCCGCGGCGCGCCTGATTTATGGGCCGCCAGGATCATCAGCATGTGCACCGCGACGGCGAATTTCTGGCTGTCGGCCAAATGGTCATCCTTCCTGCCCTAGAGATGCGCCTCCCGGCCGCTCACCACAAGTCCCCACGCAGGTTGCGGCGCACGGGCGCGAAGGCTAGGAAACCCCGCGCAATTCACAGCCGGAACCAACGCCCATGGCCGCTCGCCCCAAGAAAGTCGTCCTCGCCTATTCGGGCGGCCTCGACACCTCGGTCATCCTGAAATGGCTGCAGACCGAATATGGCTGCGAGGTCATCACATTCACGGCCGATCTCGGGCAGGGCGGCGAACTGGAGCCGGCGCGGGAAAAGGCGCTCCTGCTGGGCATCAAGCCGGAAAACATCTTCATCGAGGATGTCCGCGACGAATTCGTGCGCGACTACGTCTTTCCGATGTTCCGCGCCAACACGGTCTATGAGGGCCAGTACCTCCTCGGCACCTCCATCGCCCGCCCGCTGATCGCCAAGAAGCAGATCGACATCGCAAACAAGCTCGGCGCCGACGCCGTCGCCCATGGCGCGACCGGCAAGGGCAACGATCAGGTCCGCTTCGAGATGAGCTATTATGCGCTGAAGCCCGATGTGCGCATCGTCGCCCCTTGGCGCGAATGGCATCTCGACAGCCGCACCAAGCTCATCGCCTTCGCCGAAGAGCACCAGATCCCCATCGCGAAAGACAAGCGCGGCGAAGCCCCGTTCTCGGTCGACGCCAACCTGCTGCACTCCTCTTCCGAGGGTAAGGTGCTGGAAGACCCGAACGTCGAGGCCGACGAGATGGTCTATCAGCGCACGATCAGCCCCGAGGCCGCGCCCGACAAGCCGACCACCATCGTCATCGGCTTCGAGAAAGGCGATCCCGTCACCCTCGACGGCAAGAAACTCGGCCCCGCCGACATGCTCGCCGCGCTCAACAAGCTCGGCCACGACAACGGCATCGGCCGCCTCGATCTCGTCGAGAACCGCTTCGTCGGCATGAAGTCGCGCGGCGTCTATGAAACCCCCGGCGGCACCATCCTGCTTCAGGCCCACCGCGCCATCGAGAGCATCACGCTCGATCGCGGCGCGATGCACCTGAAGGACGAGCTCATGCCGCGCTATGCCGAGCTCATCTATAACGGCTTCTGGTTCGCGCCCGAGCGCGAGATGCTCCAGGCCGCCATCGACCACAGCCAGGCCATGGTCGCCGGCACCGTCACGCTCAAGCTCTACAAAGGTAATGTCATCGTCACCGGCCGCGAGAGCCCCTATTCGCTCTACGCGAAAGATCTCGTGACCTTCGAGGAAGACGGCGGCGCGTACGATCAGAAGGACGCCGGCGGCTTCATCAAGCTGAACGCCCTGCGCCTGCGCACCCTCGGCGTCCGCAACGCGAAAAAATAATTTCGCCCGGGCTGTAAGAAATATCCCCCGGCGGGGACTGAACAAGCGAGACACCTAACAGGGGATCGCCCGATGACCTCGCCTGAAGAACGCCGCGCCATCTATGGCGCGGTGGCATGGACCCTTGCGCCCGTCGCCGGAGCGCTGATCGCCGCCACCTTAGCCTTGTCGACTCTCGCCCGCGCCGAAGCGCCGGCGCTGACCGAGGACAAGATCTGTCACGTCGAGGGCATCGAAAGCCCGGTGCGCTGCGTCGGGATCGAGCGCCCGCTCGATCCTGCAAAACCCGATGGCGAGCGCATCGTCATCCGCGCCGTCATCGTGCCCAGCCTCACCGCGACGCCCGCCGCCGATCCGCTGGTCGTCCTCGCGGGCGGCCCCGGTCAGGGGGCCAGCGCCTATGGCCGTTTCGCAGGCCTCGCCTTCAACGAGGTCCGCCGCACCCGCGACATCGTTCTTTTCGACCAGCGCGGCACGGGCCTCTCCGCTCCGCTTGCGTGCGATTTATCATCCGCCGGGCTCAGCACCGACCCCGCCGCTATCGCCGCCGCAACGCGCCAATGCGCGGCCGGGGTGACGTACGATCCGCGCTTCTTCACGCTTTCCCTCGCCATCGACGATCTCGATGCGTTGCGGGCGGCGCTCGGCGTCGAGACGCTCAATCTCTGGGGCGGCTCCTACGGCACGCGCACGGCGCAGCAATATGCCCGCCGTTACGCCGCCCATGTCCGCAGCCTGGTGCTCGACGGCGCGGTCGCGCCCGCCACACGGCTCTTCCTGACCGCGCCCGCCGACGCCGACGCTGCGCTCGGCGCGCTCGAAGCCGATTGCCGCGCCGACGCCGCCTGCGTCAAAGCCTTCCCGACGCTGCGCGCCGACGCCCTGGCGCTGCTTGCGGCGCTCGACGTCGCGCCGGTCGAAATCGGGCTCGCCCATCCGGTCTCCGGCGCGCCCGTCCGCGTCATCGTCACCCGCGATCTGGCGACCGAGGCGATCCGCGGCGCACTCTACGCCCCGCGCCGCGCCGCCTTGCTGCCCTTCGCCATCGCCCGCGCGAAATCCGGCGACTACGCGCCGCTGATCGCCATGCAGGCCGATATGTCGGCGGGCCTCACCGACGGCGTTCAGGCCGGGGCGACGATGTCCGTCCTCTGCGCCGACGAAATCTCGATCACCACGCCCGAAGCGGCGCGCGGCAAAGGCGCCGGCTTCGCGCGCGACTCCTACTATCGCTTCTGGGCGACGGCCTGCACCGCGTGGCCTCACGGCACGGCCGATCCCGATTTCTCGAAGCCGCTCGCCATCGACGTGCCGGTTCTCGTTCTTTCCGGCGGGATCGATCCGGTCACGCCCCCGGCGCGCGGCGCCGAGGCCGCCGCCCAATTCCCGCGCGCCTGGCATCTGATCGCGGCGAAAGCCGGCCACAATGTCAGCCCGCTCGGCTGCGCGCCCAGGGTGATCGCCGCCTTCATCGCTGCCGGCTCCGGCGAGGGCCTCGACGCCACCTGCCTCGACGAGATCAGACGCCCGCCTTTCGTCCTCACCGCAACCGGCTCGGAGGGTTGAACCGATGATCGAGATTTCCGGCTTCGCGAAAACCTACGGCGCGGTCCATGCCGCCACCGCCGTCAGCCTGCGGGCGAACGACGCTGCGATCACCACGCTGCTCGGCGGAAACGGTTCGGGCAAGACCACCACGCTGCGCGCCCTCACCGGCCTCATCCGGCCGGACAGCGGCACATGCCGCATCGACGGCATCGATGTGACCGCGAACCGCATCGGCGCGCTGAAACGTCTCGGCGCCTTCGCCGACCGCTTCGGCCTCTATCCCCGCCTCACGGCGCGCGAGCATCTCGAACTCGCCGCCGCCCTGCATGGTTTGAAAGGCGCAGGCCTCAAGGCCGCCGTCGACCGCGCCGTCACCCTGCTCGATATGGGCGGCATCGCCGACCGCCGCACCACCGGCATGAGCGCCGGCCAGCAGGTGAAGGTGGCGCTCGGCCGCGCCATCGTGCACGCGCCGCCCAATCTGGTTCTCGACGAACCGACGCGCGGCCTCGATATCTTCGCCGTCCGCCTGCTGCGCGACCTGCTGAAGCGTCTGCGCAGCGAGGGCATGTGCATATTGATGACCAGTCACGTCATGGCCGAGGTCGCGGAGCTCTCCGACGCGCTCGTCCTCATCGCCGGCGGCCGCACCATCGCCGCAGGCACGGTCGCGGAGATCTGCCGCGACGCCCGCGCCGACGATCTCGAAACCGCCATCTTCTCCCTCTCCGCCCCCGCGCAAAGGAGCCTCGCATGAGAGCCTTCACCATCGCCTTCTGGAAGGAATGGACGACCGCCACCCGCGAGCGGCGCGAACTTCTCTCCGCCTTCGCCTATGCCCTCGCCGGCCCTTTGATGATCGCCCTGCTGATCACCGGCAATGCCAGCGACGCCCGCCAGAACGGCCCGGACAAGTGGACGCTCTGCGAAGGCTCCGCCGCGCCGGCAGGCCTTTCCGCCTGGCTGGAGACCCAGAACTTCACCCGCGCCGACGACGCCGCCATCTGTCTTGCAGTGCCGGACGGCTACGAGGCAGGCCTCGCCGGCGGCACGACGGTCAGCCTCGCTATCGAGGCCGATCTCAACGCCGCCGAACGTCCGGCCCGGCGGTTGAAGGCGGCGCTCGATTCCTACGCCCGCGCGATCGCCGATGATCGCCTGCTGGCGCGCGGCGTCGCCCCGATCGCGACGCGGCCGCTCGCCGTCGAGCTGCGGAACACGTCGGTCGTCTCCGTCACGGCGGAACGGCTGGTCGGCGCTCTGGTGCTGTTCCTCATCTGCGCCCCGTTCTTCATCAGTCAATCGACGGCCATCGACACGACGGCGGGCGAGCGCGAACGGCGCGGGCTCGAACCGCTATTGACCCAGCCCGTGCCGCGCACCGCGCTGGTGCTGGCCAAGTTCGCCATCGCATTCGTCGTCGGCATCGTCGGCACGGCGCTGACCATCGCGCTCGCGCTGGTCGTCATCGGGAAAACGCCGGTCGCAGAGCTTGGCGTCCGCATCGCGCTCGACATGCAGACCGCGCTCGTCTGCGCCGCGATGCTCATCCCCCTCGCCGCCGCCGTCGCGGCGCTTCAGGTGGCGATCGGCCTCTGGGCGCGCACCTTCAAGGAAGGCCAGACCTACGCCCTGCTCTTCGCCTTCGCGCCGGTCGCCCTCGGCTTCGGCGCGCTCTTCGGTGGCGGCGGCGCCATCCAGCCCTGGCCGGTGATGTTCGAGATCGCGGCGCTCAAGGCCCCGCTGCTCGGCGCGCCCTGGCCCGATCTCGCGCCCTGGCTCGTCTCGGCCGCCATCTCGCTCGGCATCGCGGCGCTTGCGCTCGCCGCCTCGATCTGGCGTCTTCACGACGAACGCCTGCTCGCCGAAACCTGAGGAGTGAATGCCGCCGCGCGATCCAGCTTTCGAGGCGATATGGCGCGACCACGGCGCGATGGTCGCCCGTATCGCCGCGACCTACGAGGCGGATCGCGAGAAGGCGCGCGAGCTGACGCAGGACATCGCTCTCGCCCTCTGGCGCGCGATGTCCGGCTTTCGCGGCGAGGGCGCGTTGAAGGCCTTCATCGCCCGCATCGCGCATAACCGTGCGGTCAGCCATGTGGTGAAGGCCAGGAACGAGCCGCGCACCGCGGTTCTGGACGATGAAATGCCCTCCACCGCGCCGCTGGCCGAAGCCGTGCTCATCGGAAACGACCGTCGCGAGCGCCTCTTCGCCGCCGTTCGCTCGCTCCCGATCGGCTATGCCCAGGTCATCTCGCTCGGGCTCGAAGGTTTCGGCGCCGACGAGATCGCCGGTCTTCTGGGCCTCACCCCCAACAATGTCGCGGTGCGCCTGACGCGCGCCAAGGCCATGCTCAAACAAGCGCTCGGAACCGACACATGAGCGACTGGAACGACATCGAAAACCTGTGGCGCAGCAACGAGCCGCCGGAGATCGGCCACCTCGCCGGCCGCTTGCGGCGTCAGACCCGCCTGCTCGCCGCCTGGGTCGCGCTCGAAGTGGCGCTCGGCCTCGGCACGCTCGGCTTCGGCCTCTATCTCACCTTCACCGAGGCGACGGTGACGGTCGGGCTCGGCGTCGTCGCCTTTGCGGCATTCGGCCTCAATCGCTGCTGGAACGCCTGGCGCGGCGCATTCCGCGTCGAGACCGGCACGCCCGCCGACACCATCGCTTCGGCGCTGGCCCGCAACGCGGCGCTCAAGCGTTATGTCCACGCGAACTATCTCATCTCGGCCGCCTGCGTCGCGCTGATCGCCGCCATGGTCTTGTCCGGCGCGTTCGGTCGGCCGGAGGATGGCGTGCGCATGCACCGCGCGCTTGTCGCCGTGACCATCGGGTTCGGCGTCCTCGTGTTCTGGCTCGTCGGCTTCGGCTTCTACGCCGAGCGGATCACGCGCGAGCGCGAACGCCTGCTGGCGCTGAAACGCGCATTCGGCCTGGAGAGCGACTGAACGCGCCGTCGCGACAGCTTACTGGACCGAAAAGACCGAAAGGTCGCAGACATTCACCCCCGGCAGGCGACGGCTCGACCCGTCTTCCAGCCGCGCGGTGAAGTCGTAGGTGCACGCGCCCGATCCGTCGTCGATCGTCGCCATCGCCGCCTTGCCGGCGGCGAGCCCGCCCAACACCTGTCCCGACCAGCCGCTCTCCGCGCTCGTCGCCGACAGCGAGACGATGCCCTGTCCGGTATCGTTCTTGATGCGGATGCGCCGGTCGAAGGCGTCAGCAACGCCCATCGCGGCGACGAAAGTCGCGGCGGCGATCGCAAGGCTGACAAGACGAGTCGACATCTCCACGCACTCTAATCTGATCCGCGTCCATGGCGGAAGCGTGGCGGATCATCGCGTCACGGGCGTGAACCAACGCTGAATGCCTCAAAGGCTCGCGGGCACGGGAATGCCGCGCTGCAAACAGGCCGCCACCACCGCATTGCGCAGCAGACAGGCGATGGTCATCGGGCCCACCCCGCCCGGCACCGGCGTGATCGCCCCGGCCACCTCTTTCGCAGCCGCGAAATCGACATCGCCGACCAGCCGCGTCTTGCCCGTGCCGGCCTCGATGCGGTTGATCCCCACATCGATCACCGTTGCGCCGGGCTTCACCCAGTCGCCTTTCACGAGGCCCGGCTTGCCGATGGCCGCGACCAGAATATCGGCCGTACGGCACAGCGCCGGCAGATCACGCGTCCTGGAATGCGCCACCGTCACCGTGCAGCTGTCGTTCAGCAGCATCTGCGCCATCGGTTTACCCACCAGGATCGAGCGCCCGATCACCACCGCGTTCAGCCCCGACAGATCGCCGCGCACCCGCCGCGCCATCAGCAGCGCACCCCACGGGGTGCACGGCACCAGGCCCTGCCGGCCCGAAACCAGATAGCCGGCATTCAGCGGCGTCAGCCCGTCAACGTCCTTGGCCGGATCGATCGCATCGATCACCGCCGTCTGGAGCACCTGATCGGGCAACGGAAACTGCACCAGAAAACCATGGACGCTGTCGTCGGCGTTCAGCCTGGCGACCTCGGCCAGCACATCCGCTTCGCTGGCCGATCCCGGCAGAACGCGCTCCACCGCATGAAGTCCTGCTTCCCGCGCCGCGATGCCTTTGTTGCGGACATAGACCTCACTCGCCGGATCGTCGCCCACCAGCAGCACGCCCAGACCGACCGTCAGGCCGTGTTCGGCCTTCAGCGCCGTCGCCGCGTCCTTCACCAGCCCCCGCAGCCGCGCGGCCTCGGCCTTTCCGTCGATCAGCGTGGCGCTCATTCAGATCAGCTCCTTCAACAGCCGCGCCGACATCGTCGCGGGCGCGGCGTATCGGCGCTTCATACGCCGCAATCGACGCCCGGCGCTATCGGAACAGAGCGCGATACCCGGGGGCTGAGGGGGGCGTTCTTTCCCCGCCGCGCCTGGCGGCGGTCACGAAGCGGCCAGTTGCGTCAGACGGGCGGCGACCGCGTCGGCATGCCCGGCGATGCGGATGGTTTTCAGTCGCGCCGACGCGCCCGTTTCAAGGGTCAGCGCCGCCTTCGGCCGCCCCAGCGCCTTGGCCAGCACGGCCAGCAGTTCGGCGTTCGCCGCCCCGTCCTCGGCCTTCGCCCGCAGCTTGATCTTCAGGAAATAGCGCCCGTTCGGGCCTTCGACCACGCCGTCGATGCCCGGCGTCTTGGCCCTCGGCTGGGCCTTGATCGCCAGCACGACATCGTCGCCATCGATGCGGAAAACGCTCAGATCAGCGCCGCATAGAGCTGCCACAGATACATCTGCAGCACGTAGATCAGAATGAAGACCACCAGCGGCGACAGATCCACCCCGCCCATCGGCGGCAATGCCCGCTGGATCGGCTTCAGGATCGGGTCCGTCACGGCCCGTGTCATCCGGTCCAGCTGCCAGGCGAAAGGATGGCGCGGATTGATCACCTGGAAGGCGAACATCCAAGACAGCGCGATCCTGACCACCATCACGATCAGAAACACGGTCAGCACCGTGTCGATGGCCCAGAAGATCGGGTAATAGGGGTTGTTCATGTCTCCCCGGAACTAGGCGAGCCGCGCCCCGCCCGCAAGGCCCTGACGAACCAAGGCGTTTCCGGTCTTCGCGGCCATTGTTGTGTTAACACAACAATGTGTTTGGCAGGCGCAAGAGTTGTTGTGTAAACACAACATCATGTTCAACCGCATCGCCCTCCTCCGCGCCGAGCGCAACGTCTCCCGCAAAGCGCTTGCCGAGGCCGTGGGCGTGAATTTCCAGACCGTCGGTTATCTGGAACGGGGCGACTACAGCCCCTCGCTGGAGCTGGCGCTGAAGATCTCCGGCTTCTTCGACGTTCCCGTCGAGCTGCTCTTCTCGCTCACCCCCTTCGAACCGCTGACGGCTCAGCTCGTCCGCGCCGCCGAGCCGACCGTCTGACACCGCCGACCCTCCTGACGCCCGAGGAACCGACCATGGCCCGAACCCTTCGCGAGACCTTCGCCCTGTCGCGGCGTGAGATTATGAACGATCCGCAATTCGACTGGGCCCGCAATCGCACAGCGCGCCGCCTGCTCTGCCTCGCTTATGTCGGGCTGGCGGTCATCGGAGCGGCCTGTCTCGGGCTCGGCACGGCGGACAGGAATCTCTGGTTCATCGGCGGCGTGGTGCTGACCCTGCCGCTCTTCGTCTTCGTCATCGGCTCGATCAACGCCAGCGTCCGCGGCCTCACCGAGATCAGGACGGCGGAACTCGACGAATGGCAGATCGCCCGGCGTGACGCGATGTTCCGCATCTGCTGGTGGCCGGCGCTGATCCTCCTCAGCGGCGCGGGCTATGTCGCCGCGATGACCGCCGCCGCGCCGGGCCTGAAGGCCGCGCTCTGCTTCGGTGCGTTCTTCCTCGCGATGTATCTGCCGACCATGGCCCTCGCCTGGGGCTACCCGGAAGAGCCGGAACCGTGAAACTTCACGCCAATGTTCACCTCGAAGTGACGCATAGCTCTGATAGGCTGTGGTCAGGAGGAACCATGTTCACACGCTTCAAACGTCTCGCCGTCACCACCCTCGCCGCCGTCTCGCTGACCATCCCGGCCTTCGCCGATATCATCCCGCCGCCCGCCCCGTCGCCGGCGGCCGACGTGAAGCCTGGCAACCCCGCGATCTGGACCATCGAGAAGCCGAATGGCGGCACGATCACCCTGTTCGGATCGGTCCACCTTCTGCCCAATAACCAGTCCTGGCGCACCGAGGCCTTCACCGCCGCGCTCGCCAAGGCCGATGTCGTGGTCTTCGAGACCCCGATCGCCGACATGGCGACGCCCGAGATGCAGCAATATCTCGCCAGCAACGTCATGAACCCGCCAGGTGTCACGCTCTCGACCCTGCTGAACGCCGACGAAAAGGCGACCGTTGAAAAGGCGGCCGCGACGGTCGGCGTGCCCTTCGCCTCGATGGAAGGGTTTCGGCCCTGGTTCGCCGGCCTGCAGATCGCGCTGGTGATGATTATGAAGCAGGGCTTCGATCCGAATTCCGGCATCGACAAGCTGGTCGAAGCCGAAGCCAAGACGGCCGGCAAGGCGCTGGATTACTTCGAGACCGGCATCGAACAGCTCAACATTTTCACCACCATGCCGGCCGATCAGGAAAAGGCCTTTCTGGTCATCGGGGCCAAGGAAATCACCGAAAATCCCAACGGCCTGAAGGAACTGGTCGATGCCTGGGCGGCGGGCGACGTCGCCCGGATCGACCTGCTGATGAATGCCGGCATCGAAAGCATGCCGGAACTCGGCAAGAAACTGCTGGAAGACCGGAACGCCCGCTGGGTCCAGAAGATTTCCTCGACCTACATGGCCGATACCAAGAATTACCTGATCGTGGTCGGAGCCGGGCATCTGGCCGGCGGCAAGAGCGTTCCGGCCATGCTGCGGGCCGACGGCATCACCGTGTCCGGGCCCTGATTTTCCCGGCCGCATCGCTTGACACCGAGGGGAGCCGTAACATAAATCCCGGCTCCCTTCGACCGATGGGCCTTTCGGGGTCTGACCGGTCGCCCGGCGGAACGGGGTTGTAGCTCAGTTGGGAGAGCGCGTCGTTCGCAATGACGAGGTCAGCGGTTCGATCCCGCTCAACTCCACCATCCGCCGCCTGATTTTCGCATCCGCATAAACCCGATTTTCATGCCGACGCGCCATGCTGCCGGCGATGCGTCTGCTTTCGATCCTCTTTCTCGCCGCGATCCTCGCCGCCCCGGCTGCGGCTTCCCAGGCTGCGCCTGCGAAGGCGCCGCCCAAGCAGGATCGCAAGATCACCGCCTCGCCGACCTGGATCACCGTCGATCCGATCGGCGTCGCCATTCTGCGCCAGAACCGCATCCAGGGCCTGTTTCTGGTCGAATTCGGCCTCGACATCGAGGACGAGACCCTGCGCGCGAAGGCTACCGAACGCCTGCCGATCCTGCGCGACGCCTGGCTCCGCAACGTCTCCGACCTCGCCGCCACCCGCGTCCGCGTCGGCCGTCAGGCCGATCTCGACGTCCTGACCACGCGCCTCCAGAACACCACCGACAAGATGCTCGGCGCCCCCGGCGCAAAAGTCCTCCTCCTGCAGGCTGTCGTCCGCCAGCGCTGAAAAGCGCGTTTCAGCCTCTCCTTCACGGGCGATGCGGCGCGGAGGACGGGCACGTCACATCGCGGAAATGCCGCCGTCCACCTTGATCTCCGCGCCGGTGATCATCCGCGACTCGTCCGAAGAGAGGAACAGCACCGCATAGGCGATGTCGTCGGGCTCGCCGATTTCGCCCAGCGGCACCTGCCGCGCCAGTTTGGCGTAGGCCTCGTCCGCGCCGAACCGACTCACCAGCGGATCGAGGATCGGCGTCTTGATGAAGACCGGGTGGACCGAATTGCTGCGGATGCCCGTCTTCTGCTTGGCGCAATGCAACGCCACCGATTTCGAGAGGTGGCGGACCGCCGCCTTCGCGGAATTAT
>JAPUEF010000154.1:0-10915 GCA_027492655.1 Alphaproteobacteria bacterium
CGAACCCTCGTCGTAAGCTTGGGAAGCTTCTGCTCTACCATTGAGCTACACCCGCGACGCGCCCTCGTTAGCATGGCCCGAAACGCCCCGCAAAGCGGCGGGCCGGGCCATTTTTGAGCCGGATCGCGCTTTCGCAAAAAAATTTGTGCAGCGCAGCGCGCCGAAACTTGACTGGCGGGTCCAGTTTCCCATATTGGACCGATAAGTCCACTTACTCCAAGCCGAGACTCCCCATGCGCCGTCCTGCGCTTATCGCCCTCGCCGTCATCGCCGTCGGCGTGATCGGCTATTACGGCTTCAACTACCTGACCTACGGCCAGTACATCGAAGAGACCGACGACGCCTATGTGAAGGCGGACACGGCGGCGATCGCGGCGCGCGTGAACGGTTACGTCGCCAAGGTGAACGTCGCCGACAATCAGCAGGTGGCGGCCGGCGACGTGCTGGTGACGATCGACAATGCCGACTTCCAGGCGAAAGTGGACCAGGCCAGGGCCGTGACCGCCGCCAAGCAGGCGGTGCTGGATTCGATCGCCGCCAAACTTTCGCTGGAGCAGAAACTCATCGAGGCGGCTCAGGCGAAGCTGGACGCCGCGATCGCCGACCAGAAGCGGGCCAGCGCCGATCTGGCCCGCGCGCGCGACCTGCGCGCTTCGGGCAGCGGGTCCAAGCAGGCCTACGATCAGGCGCTGGCGGATTCGCGCAAAGCCGACGCCGCCGTCGACAGCGCCACCGCCGCGCTGGCAGCCGAGCGCGAACAGATCGCGGTCATCGAATCCACCCGCGCCCAGAGTCAGGCCGACGTGGACGCCGCCAAGGCGGCCGAGACGCTGGCCGCCATCGACCTTGAGCATACGCTGATCCGCGCGCCCTTCGCCGGCGTCGTGGGCGCCAAAACCGTGCAGGACGGGCAATATGTGCGCGCCGGCGCGCAGCTGATGGCCGTGGTGAAGCTGCCGGACATTTATGTCCTGGCCAACTTCAAGGAAACGCAGGCCGGCGAGATGCGGCGCGGTCAGAGCGCGACGATTTCGGTCGATGCGTTCCCCGACCTCGAACTGCACGGCGTGATCGACAGCTTCTCGCCCGCGACAGGTTCGGAATTCTCGCTGCTGCCGCCGGAGAACGCGACCGGCAACTTCACCAAGATCGTGCAGCGCCTGCCGGTGAAGGTGCGGGTGACGGGCGACGCCAGCGTGCTCGCGCTGCTGCGCCCCGGCATGTCGGTGACGGTCGCGGTCGATACCCGCAGCGAAGGCGACGGTTCGGCCTCGGTGCTGGCGCCCTCGCCCCGCCCGGTCGAGGCGGCCAAACGCTAAACGCCGGAGAGCGCCGTGAGCCAAGCCGCCGCCCCGCCAGCAGCACCGCCGATGCGGCCATTGGCCGAGGAACGCGGCGCGACCGTGATGTTCGGCTTCTTCGCCATGGTCGTCGGCATGTTCATGGCGGTGCTGGACATCCAGATCGTCTCGTCCAGCCTGCCGCAGATCCAGGCGGGGCTTTCGGCCTCGTCCTCCGAGGTCAGCTGGGTGCAGACCAGCTATCTTATCGCCGAAGTCGTGATGATCCCGCTGAGCGGCTATCTGAGCCGCATGCTCTCGACGCGGACGCTCTACACGATCTCCGCCGCCGGCTTCACGATTTCCAGCTTCGCGTGCGGCTTCTGCACCTCGATCGAAGAGATGATGGTGTGGCGCGCGATCCAGGGCTTCATCGGCGGCGCGATGATCCCCACCACTTTCGCGACCTCGTTCACGGTGTTCGGCGCGAACCGGCGCGGCGCAGCCACCGCCTTCGTCGGCCTGGTGGTGACGCTGGCCCCGACGATCGGCCCGACGCTGGGCGGCTACATCACCGAGCTGATCAGCTGGCACTGGCTGTTCTTCATCAACGTGGTGCCCGGCATCTTCGTGACCATCACGGTCTGGTCGACGATGGATATCGACAAGCCCGACTGGTCGCTTTGGAAGAATCTCGATTTCTTCGGCCTCGCGTGCCTCGCGATCTTCCTGGGCTGCCTGCAATACGTTTTGGAGGAAGGCGCGAAGAACGACTGGTTCACCGACGGCGGCATCCGCGACCTGTCGGCCGTCGCCGTAATCGCAGGCGTCCTGTTCTTCTGGCGCGCGCTGAGCCGGCCCGTTCCGATCGTCGATCTGACGCCGTTCAGGAACCGCAATTTCGCGCTGGGCACGATGATGGCGTTCGTGGTGGGCGTGGGGCTGTTCGGCATCACCTATCTGCTGCCGCTGTATCTGGGCCGCGTGCAGTCGATGTCGAGCCTGCAGATCGGCGAATGGCTGTGGGTCAACGGCATCTTCATGTTCATCACCGCGCCGGTCATCGGGGCGCTGTCGTCGCGCGTCGATCTGCGGCTGCTGGGGGCGATAGGGTTCGTCCTGCTGCTGCTGTCGGCCTGGCTGTTCCAGCCGCTGACCACCCAGACCGGATACTGGGACTTGTTCCTGCCGCAGGCGCTGCGCGGCATGGGCCTGATGACGACGATGCTGTCGGTGCAGACCATGGCGATCCAGTCGCTGTCGCCCGATCAGGTGCGCGGCGCGTCGGGCTTGTTCAACCTGATGCGCAATACCGGCGGCGCGTTCGGTCTGGCGTTGCTGAACACGCAGATGACCGACCGCATCAACCTGCACTGGGAACGCCTGCGCGAAAGCCTGACGCCGGGCGACGCGCTGACGCAGAATTTCCTCGACGGCTTCGCCGCGCGCTATGAACAGATGATGCCCGGCGGCGACGGGCAGGCAGCGGCGCTGAAGATGCTGGGGCAGTTGACCTTCCAGCAGGCCAGCGTGATGGCGTTCTCGGACCTGTTCTTCATTCTGACCGTGGCCTTCGCCTGCGCCGCCGGGCTGATGATTTTCCTCGACAAGCCGGTCAACCGACTCGCACAGGAGATGCACTGATGACGCACGCCTCGATGGGCTCGCCGCGCATGGCGACGCGCACGTCGCGCAAGCGGCATGCCGTGATCGAGGCCGCGCGGCGCGTGTTCACCGAGAAGGGCTATAACGCCTCGATGGAGGAGGTCGCGTTCGAGGCCGAGGTCTCGAAGCAGACGATCTACAATCAGTTCGGCTCGAAGGAGCAGCTGTTCCACGCGATCATCGAGGACAAGATGCAGGAGATGATCGAGCCGATCACCTCCGCAACGCCCGACAGCGATCCGCGCGAGGTGCTGAAGCGCATCGCCTATCTCTACCATACCAAGGTGATCGCGCCGGATAATCTGAAGATGGTGCGCGCGCTGCTGGCCGCGCCGAACGCGCAGGCGGCGCTGCGGGAGATCTATGCGCACGGGCCGTCGCGCTTCATCCGCGCGTTCTCGGACTGGCTGGCCGCGCAGGACGCCAAAGGCCACATGAAGGTGCCGGACCCTTTGCTGGCGGCCGAGCATTTCATCTCGTTCACCTACGGCCATCTTTTTATGAAGCGGCTGTATGGCGTGCCGGCGCCGCTCGACCTGGAAGACGTGGAGCGCCGCATCACCTATGTGGTGGATGCATTTCTGAGGGCGCACGCGCCCTAGAACTCATCGTGGCCCCGGCGCGCCCCACACAGCCGCGATGACGGCTCCGGCCTCATCGATCATCTGCGCCTTCCTGAGCTGATCGATGAGCCATGGATAGGGATCGTCTGGGTCGAGCCCGATGTCATTCATATATTTGGTCTCGGACGGATCATCCTCGTACGCGGCGAGTATGGCGAACACCTGATCAATTTCGGCGAACGTCTCCATATCGATCCGGGCAGGCTCAGCCTCCGGACCCGCACGTCCCTCCGTCGCCTCCAGGATTTCGCTCGCCAGCCGACCGGCTGACATGGAGAACTCCCCCGGCGTCATTTCCCGCCTGAGCAAGGCGCCGAGCGCGATGTCGCGGTAAATCGCGAGCCTGGCGAGTTCGCCGTCAGGCCACGCGCCGATGTTCCCGAGAACGCGCCTGACGAGGGCCGCGCATGCGTGCCCTTCCGAACCGTCCAGGGCATAGATGTCGAATATCTCAGGCGTTTCGACGCCCAGTGCGATCATCGCGTCAGCCCATTTGTCGGCGAGCGCGACCGAGAAAGGCCCGTCTGCGCCGGCTTCGAATATCCGGAGCGTCGAAAGGGGAAAGTCGCTCGGCTGCAGGCCGTCTTTGATGACAGACAAAGGGTCAGACTCTTTTGAAGTGCTTCGAAAGGGCGAGGCCCTGGCGTTGGTAGTTGGAGCCGATGCCCTGGCCGTAGAGGCGCTGGGGCGGTTCGATGAGGCGTTCGAACATCAGCCGTCCGACAGTCTGGCCGTGCTCGAGCACGAAGGGGACTTCGTGGCTGCGCACTTCCAGCACAGCGCGGCTGCCCGCCCCGCCCGCGCCGGAATAGCCGAAGCCCGGGTCGAAGAAGCCCGCATAGTGAACACGGAATTCGCCGACCAGCGGATCGTAGGGCACCATCTCGGCGGCCCAGTCGGGTGGGATCGTCACCGCCTCGCGCGAGGCGAGGATGTAGAACTCGCCGGGGTCGAGGATGATGGCGCTGCGCTTGCGCGCATAGACCGGCTCCCAGAAATCCTGCGGATCGGCGACGCCCACCTTGTCGATGTCGATGACCCCGGCATGGCGTTTGGCGCGGTAGCCGACGAGGCCGGTGAGCGCATCGCCGTTGAGGTCGATGGAGAAGCCGACGCCCTTGTCGATGCGGGCATCGACGCCGGAGACGAGGCCGATTTCGGCATGGAGCTTCTTCAGCTGGGCGTCGGTCGCGACCGGCGAGCCGCGGCGCAGGCGCAGCTGGTTGAGACGCGAGCCGGTGCGCACGAGAACCGAGAAGGTGCGCGGGGAAATCTCGGCCCAGAGCGGGCCTGCATATTGTTCCGGGATCGTGTCGAACTCGCGCGCGCCGTCGGTGACGAGGCGGGTGAAGACATCGAGCCGGCCGGTCGAGCTTTTCGCGTTGGCTGCGCCCGAGACGCGCCAGCCGAGATTGAGATGCTCCATCAACGGACAGAGATAGACGCAGCCGGTCTCCAGCACCGCGCCCTTGGTCAGGTCGATTTCGTGCATCACGACCTGTTCCAGCTTGTCGCGCACCGTATTGCCGTCGCCGGGCAGGAAGCTGGCGCGGATGCGGTAGGCGACATTGCCGAGGCGCAGATCGAGGCTGGCCGGCTGAATCTGTTCGTCGCGGATGTCGATGGCGGCGCCGATCTCGTGCGCGTGGATCATCGCGCGCAGCGTCTGCCCCGGCAGCAGGCCCGTGGTGTGGCGCGGTGCGGTATCGGCGGCGGCTTCGTCCAGCCCGCCCAGCAGCGGTTCTTCGGTCGGCGTCATGCGCCCCTTATAGCCGAGGCGCGGCTTGACGGAAACGCGAGGCGGGACTACGCAGACCCTGCATGCGGAGATTTGAGCCGGTCGGCTTGCGGGCCGCATGCGGGATACGACATCCGCTAAAAGGCCGGGACGATGGCGAAACCGACGCGCGCCAGCCCCGGACCCTCATGCGGTCACGGGGCTTTTTTGTTGCGAGGCGACGCCGATGACGACCGATAAACCCGCGCGGACGCTGCGTCCGCGGACCCAGGCGGTGCGTGGGGCGCTGGAGCGCTCGCAGCACGGCGAGACCAGCGAAGCGCTGTTTCTGACCTCCGGCTTCGTTTACGAGGACGCGGCATCGGCCGAGCGGCGCTTCAAGAACGAAGAGCCGGGCTATATCTATTCCCGCTTCTCGAACCCCACCGTCGCGATGTTCGAGCAGCGTCTGACGCTGCTTGAGGAGGCGCCGGCCGGCGTCGCCTGCCGCGCGACGGCATCAGGACTGGCGGCGGTGGCGGCGGCGTTTCTGGGCACGCTGTCGGCGGGCGACCATGTCGTTTCGTCACGCGCCCTGTTCGGCGGCTGCCGCTATATCGTGGAAGACCTGCTGCCGCGTCTGGGGATCGCCTCGACGCTGATCGACGGGACCGACCTGACGAGTTGGGAAGCGGCGATCAGGCCGAACACCAAGGCGTTCTTCCTGGAGACCCCGTCGAACCCGACGCTGGAGATCTTCGACGTGAAGGCGATCGCCGATCTGGCGCATGCCCACGGCGCGACGCTGGTGATCGATAACGTCTTCGCAAGCCCGGTTTTCCAGAAGCCCTTCGCGCTGGGGGCCGACATCGTCGTCTATTCCGCGACCAAGCATATGGATGGGCAGGGCCGCGTGCTGGGCGGCGCGATTCTGGCGCGGCAGGAAGTTTTTGACGACAAACTGGGCGTCTATCTGCGCAATACCGGCCCGACGATGAGCCCGTTCAACGCCTGGGTGCTGCTGAAAGGGCTGGAGACGATGGATTTGCGCGTGCGGGCGCAGGCGGCGAATGCGGAAACGCTGATCGCCTATCTGAAGACCGCGCCCGGCGTCGGCAATGTGCGCTATCCCTTCGATCCCGATCACCCGCAGGCCAATCTCGCCCGCGCGCAGATGACCGGCGGCGGCACGGTGGTGACGTTCGACGTGAGCGGCGGACGCGAGACGGCGTTCCGGTTCGCCAATGCGCTGGAGGTGATCGACATCTCCAACAATCTGGGCGACGCGAAATCACTCCTGACCCATCCCGACACCACGACTCACGCCCGCCTGCCGGAGGCGGAGCGGCGCACGCTGGGCATCACCGAGGGCATGTTCCGCCTGTCGATCGGGCTGGAAGACCCGCAGGATCTGATCGAGGACATCGAGGCCGCGCTCAAATCTTCACGTTAACGACTCGATTGTATGGTGAACGCGCTCACGGCTCTTGCCGCGTGGCCAAATCAGACCCTAAAGATTCGAACAGAAGACGGGGTGAATCGCCCCTTAACCTTCGGGGTGGAGGGTCGGCCATGTGGAACTATCAGAGCGAGACGCGCAGCATCAGCGTGTCGGTCGAGCCGATCTATCTGTCGGACCAGAGCGCGCCCGAGGACGACTATTACGTCTGGGCCTACAAGGTCGAGATCGAGAACAAGGGCAGCGAGACGGTGCAGATCCGCTCGCGCTTCTGGCGCATCACCGATTCGTTCGGCCGCACCCAGGAATCGCGCGGGCTGGGCGTCGTCGGCGAACAGCCGGTGCTGAAGCCGGGCGAGAAGTTCGAATACACCTCGGGCACGCCGCTGACCGCGCCGTCGGGCATGATGGGCGGCAATTACCAGGTGCAGACGAACGACGGCGATCTGTTCGAGGTGGAGATTCCCACCTTCTCGCTGGATAGCCCCCACGACATCAAGCGGATGCACTGAGGCGGGCCTACCGCATCTTGCGTCGCTGATTTCAGGCTGGCGGTTCCGCCGGCATCTCCCCATATTCGATACCCCGTTACCGCAAAAGGTTCCGGCAGCGGGGATCCGGGCGCAGCCTGCGCACGTATCGCTTTCCGATCGAACCGTCGCCCCGGCGCGAAATCACGCGCCGCCATAACGCTGCGGGGACTAATGGCAGCCATCGAGAAGCCGGCCAATGACGCGCCGGCCCTGATCCGTCCGAACCGCGACCAGGCGGAGGACGCCGTCCGCACGCTGCTGGCATGGGCGGGCGACGACCCGGCCCGCGAAGGACTGGTCGATACGCCCAAGCGCGTCGCGAAGGCCTTCGAGGAGTGGTTCGGCGGCTATGCCGAAGACCCCGAGGAATACCTGAAGCGCACCTTCGAGGAAGTCGAAGGCTATGACGAGATGATCACGCTGCGCGACATCCGCTTCGAGTCGCATTGCGAGCATCACCTCGCGCCGATCATCGGCAAGGCGCATGTCGCCTATCTGCCCACCAACAAGGTGGTCGGCATCTCCAAGCTGGCGCGGGTGGTGGAGACCTATGCCAAGCGGTTGCAGGTGCAGGAGAAGATGACCGCGCAGATCGCCCAGTGCATCCAGAAAGTGCTGGAGCCGAAAGGCGTGGCGGTGGTGATCGAGGCGGCGCACCAGTGCATGACGACCAGAGGCGTCCACAAGACGGGCGTTTCGATGGTGACGAGCACGATGCTGGGCGAATTCCGCCGCAACCCGCTGACCCGGCGCGAATTCCTGACGATCATCGGCAACCCGTCCAGCCATTTCGAAGGCTGAGACGCGTGGCTGCGCCGCCTCTGTGCGGCGCGGCCATGCCCGGCTAGTCTGGCGCGATGACATCCCGCCTCTCCTCGACCGACATGCTGGCGAAGCTGGTCAGCTTCGACACGACCAGCCGCTATTCCAATCTGGAGCTGATCGGCTTCGTTCAGGACTATCTGAACGCCCACGGCATCGCGTCCGACCTCGTTCATGACGAGACGGGAAAGAAGGCCAATCTATGGGCGACGATCGGCCCGGCGGGCGATGGCGGCGTCGTGCTGTCGGGTCATACCGACGTGGTGCCGGTGGACGGCCAGCCGTGGGACACCGACCCGTTCGTGCTGACCGAGAAGGATGACGGGCGGCTGTATGGCCGTGGCACCTGCGATATGAAGGCGTTCAGCGCCGTGGCGCTGCATATGCTGCCCGAATTCATCGCCGCGCCGCTGAAGGCGCCGATCCATCTGGCGCTGTCCTATGACGAGGAGGTCGGGTGCATCGGCGTGCACGGGCTGGTGGACCACATCCGGAAGATCGGCGTGAAGCCGCGCCTGGCGATCATCGGCGAGCCGACCATGATGCGGGTGGTGGATGCGCATAAGTCGATCCGCTCCTACAGCGTCGCGATCACCGGGCATGAGGCGCATTCCTCGAACGTCCATAAGGGCGTTTCGGCGGTGATGGTGGCGGCCGAGCTGATCGGCAAGATCGCCGAGATCGGCGAGCGGCTGCGCCTGACGGGCGACGACACGGCGCGGTTCGACCCGCCCTTCTCCACCATGATCGCCAATACGATCGGCGGCGGGACGGCGCAGAACATTCTGGCGCGGGATTGCCGCTTCACCTTCGAGATTCGCGGGCTGCCGCAGAACGACCTCGACAAGGCGTATGAGGAATTCCGCGCCTTTGCGCTGGAGAGCGTGCTGCCGCGTATCAAGGCGGCCGCGCCGACCGCCGATATCCAGATCCGCCGCCGCGCCTATTCGCCGCCGCTGAAGGCCGCGCCGGGATCGGACGCCGAGAGCTTCGTGATGGCGCTGGCCGAGCGGAACGCGGCGGAAGCCGTGTCCTACGGCACCGAGGCCGGGATCTTTCAGGAGGCCGGCATTCCCGCCATCGTCTGCGGCCCCGGCGATATCGCGCAGGCGCATCAGCCGAACGAGTTCCTCGACAAGGCGCAGATCCCGCTCTGCGAGGCGTTCATGCGGCGTCTGATCGCGCGGCTGACGGCCTAGTCCCGGTTGATCCCGGGGCGGGGCGGCGCAAATATACCGCCATACAAGAACTGCATCCGGGAGAGACACCATGACGGCACCCTTGTCGGTCGCCATTGTCGGCGCGGGCCTTGGCGGGCTGGCGGCGGGCGTGAAGCTGAAAGAAGCGGGCTTCGACGACTTCGTCATTCTTGAGAAGGAGGGCGCGGTCGGCGGCACCTGGCGCGACAATCGCTATCCGGGCTGTTGCTGCGATGTGCCTGTCGCGATGTACCAGTTCTCGTTCGCGCCCTCGTTGTCGTGGAGCCATATCTATCCGCGCAGCGCCGAGGTGCAGCGTTACGCCGAAGACGTGACCGACATGTTCGGCCTGCGCCCGTCGATCAGGCTGAACGACGAGACGACGCGCGCCGAGTGGGACGACGCGCGCGCGGTGTGGAAGCTGACCACCGCCGCCGGCAAGACCTATGTGGCGAAGGCCATCGTCGCGGGGCTCGGCCAGCTGAACCGTCCCTACTGGCCCGCCATCGAGGGCAGCGACAGCTTCAAGGGCGAAAAATTCCATTCCGCGCGCTGGAACGACAAGGCGGACCTGAAGGGCAAGCGCGTGGCGGTGATCGGCTCGGCCGCCAGCGCGGTGCAGCTCATTCCCGAAGTCGCCAAAGAGGCGGCGCATCTCGTCGTCTTCCAGCGGACGCCCAACTGGGTCGCGCCGCGCATGGACCGCGCGATCACCGACGAAGAGAAGGCCTTGCTGATCACCGCGCCGCATGTCGCGGCGATGGGGCGGCAGATGGTCTATGAACAGTCCGACTACCTGTTCTGGCAGGCCTTCGCGTGGACCAAGGAAGGGCGCGACGCCTATACGCGCATCTGCCTCAACCATCTGGCCGATCAGGTGCCGGACGCCGAGCTGCGCGCCAGGCTGACGCCGGACTATCCGGTGGGCTGCAAGCGCATCCTGTTCGCCGATGATTTCTATCCGGCGCTGCTGCGCGACAATGTCACGCTGGAGACCGACGGCATCGCACGCATCACGCCGGCGGGGATCGAGACCAAATCGGGCGCACTGCACGAGGTGGACGTCATCATCTATGCGACGGGGTTCGAGACGACCGGATGGAAGTGGTCGATGGACGTGATCGGCAAAGGCGGCGTGCATCTGAACGAATTGTGGGCCGATCACCCGGAGGCCTATCTGGGGATCACGGTTTCGGGCTTTCCCAACATGTTCGTGCTCTATGGCCCGAACACCAATCTCGGCCACAACTCGATCACCTTCATGCTGGAGCGGCAGGTGGAATACGCCGTGAAGGCGATGAGCGCGATGCGCGACCAGCATCTCGCCTCGCTGGAAGTGACCAGGGCGGCGCAGGACGCCTTCAACACACGGCTGCAGGGCGACCTTTCCAAGACGACCTGGGCCGATCCGCACTGCAAGTCCTGGTACAAGACGGCGGACGGGCGCATCACCCAGAACTGGGGATCGCATACGCGTGATTACGCCGCCGCCGTCGCCGAACTGACGCTGAACGATTACGTCGCGCGGCCGCTGGCGGCGGCGGAGTAGGATCGCGCGCCGACAAGGATCGTCGCCGCGCCGATCAGCGCGGCGACGGCGACATAGTGCGCGGGGCC
>JAPUEF010000154.1:10925-14139 GCA_027492655.1 Alphaproteobacteria bacterium
GTTTACGGCCGCGCGGCCGGGGGGGGGGGGGTTTTTGTCGCCCCCGCCCACATGGTGCGCCGCCGCGCCGAACGCCGGGCCCACGGCGACATAGTGCGCGGGGCCGAGCGCGTCTTCCGTAATCACCCAGCCGATGAGATAGGGCGTCAGCGCGCCGAACGCCGCATAGGCGAGGTTGTAGGCGAAGGAGACGCCGCTGAAGCGGATCTCGGCCGGGAAGGCGTTGACCATCACGAAGGGCACGATGCTGACCGCGCCGACCGTGAAGCCGGTGAAAGCATAAAGCGGAACGACGAGATCTGGCCGCGCCTGCGTTCCGGCATAAAGCGCATAGGCGCCTGCGATGAGGGCGAGCGACATGACCGTCACCACCGGCTTCAGGCCGAAGCGGTCGAGACACCAGCCGGTGAAGACCGCCGAAAGGGTCAGCGTTCCGGTGGCCACCAGATTGGCGAGCGCCATATCTGCCGGCGCGACGCCGAAGAGCTTTGGAATATTCGTGGGGGCGAGAAGGATCAGCACCACGATGGCGGCGGTGAGCATCCAGCTGGCGACGATCGAGACGACCATGCCCCGCCCATGGCCGGCCAGCGCCTTCACCAGCGGGATGCCGCGCGAGGCTTTGGCGCGGGCGCGGATGGCCTCGAAAACCGGGGTTTCTTGCAGGAAGCGGCGCAGATACATCGCGATGAGGCCGAAGACGCCGCCGACGATGAAGGGAATGCGCCAGGCCCAATCGAGCACGACCTCAGGCGTGAAGCTGCGATTGATGACGAGGGCCATCAGCGAGCCGAGCAGGATGCCGAGCGTGAGGCCGCCGGTGAGCATGCCGCAGGCGAGGCCGACGCGGCCGGGCGGGACATGTTCCGATACGAAGACCCAGGCCCCCGGCGCTTCGCCGCCGATCGCCGCGCCCTGCGCGATGCGGAAGAGCAGCAGCAGGATCGGCGCGGCGTAGCCGATGGTCGTGAAGGTCGGCATGAGGCCGATCAGCAGCGTCGGCACCGCCATGAGGAAGACCGAGAACACGAACATGCGCTTGCGGCCGACGAGATCGCCGAAATGCGCCATGACGATGCCGCCGAGCGGCCGCGCGATATAGCCCGCCGCGAAGATGCCGTAGCTCTGAAGGAGCTGGAGCCATTCGGGCGTGTCGGGCGGGAAGAACAGCTTGCCGATGACGGCGGCGAAGAACACGAAGACGATGAAGTCGTAGAATTCCAGCGCGCCGCCCAGCGAGGCGAGCGTCAAGGTCCGCACATCGCGCCGGTCCAGCGGGCGCGCTTCGGTCTGCATAAGTTCGTCCCCCCCGGAACCGGTGCCTTCCGGCCGCCCCTATTCGTTCGTCGCTATTCGTTCGTCAGTTTTGGCGAGGCCCGCCGCGCCACCTGACGAGATGTTGTGGGCAAATCCCGCCAGGCCACAACGACTCGTTTTGCCGTTTTTCGCCATTCCCGTTTTCTGTGGATTTCCTTCCTATATGCCGCCCTGCCTCTTCAAACCCGAAATAGGAATATATACTATGGCGCGCGGCGCGGCAATCCTCGTTCAGGCGAGGGCGGCGAGCGCCTTGCGGTAACGCGCCTCCAGGGCCGGGCGGTCCTTGTGCACGCCGCCGCTCACGACCTCGCGGCCATGACGCCAGACGCGGTCGATCTTCGCCCCGGCGAAGATCCAGGCGTCGAGGAGGCCGTCGCCTTTGGCGAGCGCCAGCGCGGGATGGTCGGCCTGCAGGGTGACGATGTCGGCGCGCGCGCCGGGCGTGAAACCGACCGGGCCGAGGCCGAGAGCCTGCGCCCCGCCCCGCAGCGCGCCGTCGAACACGCGGCGGCCGGTGGAGCCGCCTTTGGGCGCGAGGACGTTGCGGGCGCGATATTTCAGGCGCTGGATATACTCGATGGCTTTCAGCTCGTCGGCGGCGGAGATGAGGATGTTGCTGTCGGTGCCGATGCCGAAGCGCCCCCCTGCCCCAAGATAATCCGCCGCCGGGAAGATGCCGTCGCCCAGATTGGATTCGGTGACGGGGCACAGGCCCGCCACCGCTCCGCTTTGGGCCAGACGCCGGGTCTCGCCGGCGGTGAGATGGGTCGCGTGGATGAGACACCAGCGCGCGTCCAGACCGATGCGATCGAGAAGGAATTCGACGGGGCGCAGGCCGGTAGCGGCCTCGCAGTCCGCGACTTCCTTCACCTGTTCGGCGGCGTGGATGTGGACCGGGCCATCCGGGGCCATCGCGGCGACGGCCTTCACTTCGGCTTCGGACGCTGCGCGCAGCGAATGCGGCGCGACGCCGACCACCGCGCCGTCGAGGCCGCCAACCGCCTTGCGGCACCCGTCGAGCAGCGCCGCGAAGCCATCCAGATCGTTGAGGAAGCGGGCCTGGCGCGGGCTGGGCGGGGCGTCGCCGAAATTGCCATGGGCGTAGAAGACCGGCAGCAGCGTGAGGCCGATGCCGCTGGCCGATGCGGCGGCGGCGACGCGCTCGGCGAGCTCGGCGCGGTTGGCGTAAGCCGCGCCGTCGGGCCGGTGGTGGAGATAATGGAATTCGCCGACCGTGGTGAAGCCGCCTTCCAGCATCTCGGCGAAGGCGTAGGCGGCGATGGCCTCGATCTGGTCGGGGTCCAGCGTCAGGACGAAGCGGTACATGGTTTCGCGCCACGACCAGAAATCGTCGTCGCCCACGAGGTCCGGCGGCCCGGCGGTTTCGGCCAGCCCCGCCATGCCGCGCTGGAAGGCGTGGGAGTGGAGATCGGCGAGGCCGGGAAAGGCGACGGCGTGGCGTTCGTCGCCCGGCTCGGCCGTCGCGTCCGGCAGCACCGAGGCGATTCGCCCGCCCGAAACGGTGACGCGCACATGCGCAGCCCAGCCATCCGGCAGCAGCGCGCGGTCGAAAAACAGCCCTGTCATGCAACGCTCATAGCACGACCGCGCGCCGAGGATGACAGCGCCCCGCCGCCGCAGCTAGGTTGATGCGATGCAGTGCGACACGCTCTGGACCCATGCGCGGCTGGCCCCCATGCGCGCGGACGGGCCGTTCCTGATCGAGGACGGGGTAGTGGTCGCGCGGGCGGGCCGCATCTTCTATGCCGGTCCCGCCGCCGAAGCCCCGCCCTTCGTCGCCGCCGACACCGTGGATTGCGCGGGCCGGCTGATCACACCGGGGCTGATCGACTGCCACACCCATCTGATCCATGCCGGCGACCGGGCGGGCGAG
>JAPUEF010000155.1 GCA_027492655.1 Alphaproteobacteria bacterium
GGCTGGAATAGAGGCTTACTTCTTCGCCGGGGCGGCGATCAGGCCTTCGCGCTGCATGCGCTTGCGGGCCAGCTTGCGGGCGCGGCGGATCGACTCGGCATGCTCGCGGGCGCGCTTCACGCTCGGCTTCTCGTAGTGGTTGCGCAGCTTCATCTCGCGGAAGAGGCCTTCACGCTGCATCTTCTTCTTCAGCGCCTTGAGGGCCTGGTCGACATTGTTGTCGCGGACGATGATCTGCACGGATAGCCTTCTCGACGGTCAAAAAATTTCGGTTCGGGCGGCCTTGGGGGCGCTCCGGGAGGCGGCGAGATAGCAAAAGCAGGGGGGGTTGTCCACCCCGCAGCTCCAGATACGACAAAGCCCGCAAGCAACCGGAAATCGGCGACTTGCGGGCTGAAGCCAGCCTATCGGCCCAGGCTAGTGCGTCGTATCGAAACGCAGGCGCTCCAGCTCTTCCTTCAGGCGCAGTTTCTGGCGTTTCAGCGCCGATACCTTGAGTTCATCGTGACCCGGATGGGCCAGCTCGTCGGCGATCGATTCCTCGAGCCGTCGATGCTTCTCCGAAAGCTGCTGGATATGCGACTCAAGCCCCATGGACCTGCTCCTTCTGCTGCTTCAGATGCGATAATGACACCATGGAATCATCGATCTGTCACGATCCGAAAACCGGGTGACGGCGATTTCATATGGTGCGCCGCACACGCGAGACAGCGCGGGCCTGTCGCGCTAAGTTCGGGCTCTGGGGCGTTCGGGAAGCGTAGCGGGCGGGAAGCGTAGCGGATGCAGATCACTGGGCCGGATGTGAGCGAGGAAGAGCGGGGGCTGTACGCCAAGCTGGGCCAGCTGCGGCTGGAACATCGCGACCTCGACAGCGCGATCGAGGCGTTGAGCCACGGCATCGTGCAGGACCAGCTGCAGCTGGCGCGCCTGAAACGCAAGAAACTGGCGCTGAAGGATCAGATTCTTCAGATCGAGAACCAGCTGATCCCCGACATCATCGCCTAGGGTGCGGCGCGGATTTTCCGGCGCTCGGACATGGCGCGGTCGGCGCGCGCCATCGCCTCGGCCGGGTTTTCGCCGGGGCGGAACTCGTAGGCTCCGGTGGTGAACGACAGCTGCACGGCGCGGCCGGCCCAGACCAACGGACTGGCCTTCATAATCTGACCGATCAGATCGGCTTTCGCCTCCGCCTCGCGCTGGTTCGCCTTGGCGAGCAACAGCCCGAACGCATTCTCGCCCAGGCGGCCAAGCAGATCGGATTCGCGGATGTGTCCCTTCACGACCTCGCAGACATGCAGCAGGGCTGCGTCGCCGGCGGCCTGGCCGTGGCGGGCGTTCAGATCCTTGAAATTGTCGAGGTCGAGATAGATCAGGCTGGCCGGCAGGCCATAGCGCTCGACGAAGGAAAGAATCCGCGACATCTCGCGCACGAAGGCGCGGCGATTGAGGCAGGGTAGAAGCTGGTCACGGTCGCTGTCGCTTTCAAGCTGCGTCATGCGGCGGCGCTGGTTGGCGAGTTCCTGTCGCATCTGATCGACTTCGCCCATCAGCCGCATGATGGCGTCGCGCACGCGGGGCGTGAACTCGGCGTGCGGGATACCCAGAACGCTCGGGATTTCGGCGACCGGGCGCGCAGCGGGCGCGGCCTGTGTGACGCCAGCTCCGACCGTCGGGCGCGCCGAGACCGAGCCGACGATGGCGCCAGGCTTGTTAGGGCCAGAAACCCGCATGGGCGTGAACTCTCCGTTGCAGGGCGCCAGAATGCCTTGGAGACAGAACCAAACCGTTAACGCGGGCGTCGAGGTTGGTGGTTGCGTGGCGCGGGCGCGGGCCTGTATATCGCCGCTTTCCCGTAGGAAGAGCCGATGGCCGCCGCACCGCGCAAGCCGGGCAAGACCCGCTCCCATCTTCCGGCCACGCCGCTGGTCGGCATCATCATGGGCAGCCAGTCGGACTGGTCGGTGATGCGGCATGCTGCGGAAATGCTCGAGTCGCTGGGCGTGCCCTACGAGGCGCGCATCGTTTCGGCCCATCGCACGCCCGAGCGGCTTTATGCCTATGCCGACAGCGCGCTGGAGCGCGGCCTGAAAGTGATCATCGCCGGCGCGGGCGGGGCGGCGCATCTGCCGGGCATGACAGCGGCCATGACGCCGCTGCCGGTGCTGGGCGTGCCGGTCGCCGCGACGGGGCTTCAGGGCTTCGACAGCCTCCTGTCGATCGTGCAGATGCCGGGCGGCGTGCCGGTGGGCACGCTGGCGATCGGGCGTCCGGGGGCGATCAATGCGGGCCTGCTGGCGGCCTCGATCCTGGGACTTGCGGACGCCAAATTGATGAAGCGGGTGGAAGAACACCGCAAGCGCCAGACCGCCGCCGTGGCGGTTGAGCCCAAGGACGAGCCTTAAGCGATGGCCGCCGCGCCGCACGCTTTGCCGCCGGGCGCGACGATCGGCATTCTGGGCGGCGGGCAGCTGGGCCGGATGCTGGCGCTGGCCGCTGCGCCGTTGGGCCTGCACGTTCATATCTACGCCCCTGACGCGGAAAGCCCGGCCGCCGAGACCGCCGCGAAGCTGACGCGCGGCGGCTATGACGATGAAGCCATGCTGCGCGCCTTCGCCGCCGAGGTGGACGTCGTCACCTATGAATTCGAGAATGTGCCGGCCGCCTGCGCCGCGCTGCTGGCGGGCTTGAAGCCGGTGCGGCCGGGCGTCAAGGCGCTGGAGGTGGCGCAGGACCGCGTGACCGAGAAGAGCGCGATGCGGGCGATCGGCCTCGGCACCGCGCCGTTCGCCAAGGCCGACGACGCCGAGGAGGCCCGCACCGCCTTCGCGGCGCTGGGCGGCAAGCCGGCGATCGTGAAGACGCGGCGGCTTGGTTACGACGGCAAGGGCCAGGCCCGGGTCTCGGACGCCGATGAAGCGGCGGCGGCGGTGGCGCGTTTCGGGGCGCCCTGCATCCTTGAAGGGCTGGTGTCGTTCGAGCGCGAGATCTCGGTGGTGGCGGCGCGCGGGATCGACGGGCGCATCGAGGCGTTCGAGCCGGCGGAGAACACGCATGAGGGCGGCATCCTGCATCGCTCGGTCGCGCCGGCGCGGCTGAAGCCGCAGATCGCGGCCGAGGCCTGGCGCATCGCGGGCGTCATTCTGGAAGCGCTGGAGTATGTCGGGGTGATCGGCGTCGAGCTGTTCCTCGACAAGGACGGCGCGCTGCTGGTCAACGAGATCGCGCCGCGCGTCCATAATTCCGGTCACTGGACGATGGATGCCTGTGCGGTGAGCCAGTTCGAGCAGCATATCCGCGCCGTCGCGGGATGGCCGCTGAAACCGGCGGTGCGCTTCGCCGACTGCGAGATGGAGAACCTGATCGGGGACGATGTGACGCGCTGGCGCGAGATCGCGGCGGAGCCGAACGCCTGCCTGCATCTCTACGGCAAGTCGGAGGCGCGGCCGGGCCGCAAGATGGGGCATGTGAACCGCCTGTTCCCGTTCTCGGGACGGCGTTGAGCCGTGTACACGCCCGAACACTTCCAGCCCGCCGATGACGCCGCTGCGCTGGCGGCGATCGAGACCTGGCCGCTGGCGATGCTCGTGACGGACGGGCCGGCGATCACCCACATGCCGATGGTGCGCGAGGGCGACGCGCTGATCGGGCATGTCGCCATCGGCAACGATCACTGGCAGCGCGCCGCCGACGGCGCGGCGGCGGTGGCGGCGTTCACGGGGTCGAACGCCTATGTCTCGCCCGGCTTCTACGCCTCGAAGGCCGAGCATGGACGCGTGGTGCCGACCTGGAATTACGTGGCGGTGCATGTGCGCGGGGCGATCCGGTGGACGCATGAGGCGGCGGACAAGCTGAAAATCGTCCGTATGCTGACGGATCGGATGGAGCGGCGCGAGACGCGGCCCTGGTCGGTGGACGACGCTCCGGCGGAATTCGTGCAGGCGATGCTGCGGGGGATCGTCGGCGTGCGCCTGTCGATCTCGCGGATCGAGGCGCAGTTCAAGCTGAGCCAGAACCGCTTCGAGGACGACCGCTCAGGCGTCGAGCTGGGCCTTGCGCAGCGGGGCGGCGTCGATGAGGACGTCGCCCGGCTGATGCGCACTCATCCGCCGCGCGAGGGATAGCGCAGCGCGCCCAGCAGCGCGAAGGGGCTCGGCAGTTTCGAGACCATGTTCTGCACGCCGGCCTTGGCCTTCTCGAAGGACATGACGTTCTCGATGCGGCGGTCGATGAAGTCCCATGTCGGCTGGCTGTCCTCGCTGTCGTCGCCGAACCAGTAGAGCATGGTGGAGGTCACGACCCCGGCCAGCAAAAGCCGCTTGGTATAGTAGTTGAAGTCGGCGGAGGTATCGCCGATGCCGCGCCAGATCGCATCGGCGGTGCGGAAGGACAGCTCGGCCGCCAGCGGCGCATGAAGCGGCAGGGCGAGGAATGCGGCGGCGCGGCGCGCGGAAATCTTGCGGGACGCCATCTTTTCGATGCGCAGGCGGACGCCTTTGGCGACGCGGGCGCGGATTTTCAGATCCTTGAGATCGGCGGCTTCCAGCTCGGCGCGCACCGCGTCGTCCAGGCTCTCGCTCCAGGCGCGCAGCAGGTCTTTCGGGCCGCCGGGGAAGGCGAGGGCGGCGCGGTCGGGATCGAGCTTAAGGCTACGCACGGCCTCGTCGATGGCGCGCGGGGTGAAGCCGTCGAAAGTGGTGTTTTCGATGGCGGCGTCGAGGATCTCGGCGCGCATTTTCGCGAGCCTGGCGTCGTCTTTGGCGGCCATGATCAGTCCCTCGGCTGGATGAAGTGCCGGGCTTCGCTCTCGAAGATCAGCTTGGTGAGATCGCCCATGCGCTGAGGATACAGCATTCCGTCGAGATGGTCGCATTCGTGCTGGACCACCCGGGCATGGAAGCCGCGGGCGATGCGGGTGATCGTGGCGCCGTCGAGATCGGTACCGGAATAGCGGATATGGGCGGGGCGCTCGACGAGGCCGCGAAGGCCGGGAACCGAGAGGCAGCCCTCCCAGCCCGCTTCGCGCTCTTCCGAGAGAATTTCGATGACCGGGTTGGCGAGGATCGTGAGGGGCGCGGTATGGTCGAAGCGCTCGTCCTCGGCGAGGCCGGGATCGGCGCGCTCGCCGGGGGCCTGGAAGACGACGAGGCGCAGCGGGACATGGATCTGCGGCGCGGCGAGGCCGGCCCCGTTCGCGTCGATCATGGTCTCGATCATGTCCCGGGCGAGGGCGCGGATCTCCGGCGCGGTCGGGTCGGGAACCCGATCGGCGACGCGGGCGAGCACGGGATGACCCATGCGGGCGATTTTCAGGATCGTCATTTTATTTCGTTACTGCGAAACAAAGCATCTTTGACTGTCGCCACCTTATCAGAGGCTGACGAGTTATGGGGCCTGATCGGCGGGTGACCACAACGACTCGTTTTCGCGTTTTTCGATATGGCTTCGTTGGCATTCGTTTGTCGGTTTTTGCATAGCCCTCGCCGGTCTGTCCTGCGTCGTCGCTCCTCGCGGTTTGCCGGATGCAAACCTGCGCTCCCCGGCGCGAAAGGCGATGGCGAGGGCGTTCAGGTATAGGAATATAGGCACAGGCGCGAAATCGCAAGCCGGGGCGCAGCCGGGGTTATCGCGCCGGCGTGACTTTCAGCACCTTGCCGTCGTCCGTGTCGGTGAGGAGCCAGACGCTGCCGTCGGGGGCGACGCGGACGTCGCGGATGCGTTCGTGCAGCTCCGAGAAGAGGCTTTCGCGGCCGACGACCTTGCCTGCCGCGTCGAGGTCGATGCGGTTCACCTGCTGTTCGGCGAGGCCGCCGGCGAGAAGGTCGCCCTCCCACTGGGGAAAGAGCGCGCCGTGATAGACGGCGAGGCCCGAGGGCGCGAAGCGTTCCGGCTTCCACACCGCGATGGGGTCTTGCATGCCGTCGCGGTGCGTATAGGGCGAAATCTCGGAGCCTGAATAATCGACGGACCAGGTGGCGACCGGCCAGCCATAGTTGAGGCCGGGCTCGATGCGGTTCACCTCGTCGCCGGACAGCGCGCCGTGTTCGGTCTGATAGACGGCCCCGGTGGCGGAATCGATGGCGAGGCCCTGCTGGTTGCGGTGGCCGAACGACCAGATGAGCGGCAGCGCGCCGCTTTCCGAGACGAAGGGATTGTCGGCCGGGGCCTGGCCGTTGGTGTCGAAGCGCAGGATCTTGCCGAGGCCGCTGGATTTGTCCTGCGCCTTCTCGCGGTACTGGAAACCGTCGCCGGTGGTCAGCAGCAGCGTGCCGTCGGGCAGGAAAACCAGACGTCCGCCGAAATGCGCGCCGGTGTCCTTATCCGGTGTGTTGCGGAGGATGACGGTGACGTCGCTGAGCTTTGCGCCGTCGAATTTCGCGCGGGCGACGGCGGTGTGGTTCGCCTCGCCGGTTCCCTCTGCATAGGCGACATAGATCAGCCCGTTCGCGGCGAAGTCCGGATCGAGCACGACATCGAAATATCCGCCCTGGCCTTCCTTGAAGGCCTCCGGCAGGCCTTCGAGACGGTCGCCGACGAGCTTGCCGTCGCGCACCAGGCGAAGGCCGTTATTGCGTTCGGTCACGAGCAGGCCGCCATCGGGAAGGAAGGCGAGCGACCAGGGGTGGTCGAGGCCTTCGACCACGGTTTCGACGTGGTAGGTCGCCGGATCGACTTTGGGCGCATCGCCGAGGACGGGCGATGCGGCCGCGGCGCTGAGCGAAAGGACGGCGGCGAAGGCGGCCGTGGCGAAGAGGGCGGATTTCGTCATGGAAGCATCTCCTCGGGCGGCTTTGCGCTGACGGTCGTCCAGTGGATAACATCGCACGACATAACGCAAAGGGGTGGGAGATGATCCGGATCGTCGGAAGCTGGGTGACGGCGGTGATCGTCGCCGTGGTGGTGGGGATCGCGGCGCTGGCGTGGTTCGACCAGCAATCCTTCCTGTCGGCGGCGGGTCCGGCGACGAGCCTGACGCCCGGCGAGCGGTTGAGCTGGTTCGGACGCGATCTTTACGGGCTGATCTTCATCGACGGCACGGGGCTGGGCTTCGGTCTGTATCCGGTGCTGGTGGCGGTGGCGCTGCTGATCGGGCTCGGGGTCGCCGGCATCGTGGTGCGGCTGACCGGCGGGGCGTTGCGGTTCTGGTGGTATGCGGGCGCCGGCGCGGTGGCGATGGTGACGATCTTCATCGCGCTGAAGATGGCGCTGGGTATGATGGTGGTGCCGGGCGCGCGCACGGCGGCGGGTCTGGCGGCGCAAGGCGCGGCGGGGTTCATCGCGGGCGGGTTGTTCGCGGCGCTGAGCCGGAAGCGACGCTAGCGTCCTAGAACTCCAGCGCCTTCAGGAAGAGGTCGTCGCGGGCGACGCGGCCGAAGAGGCGGAAGCGGCCCAGATGCGGCAGCGCCAGGACGCGGCGGCCATCGGGGGCGCGGTAGCGGTGGATGGTGAGGTCGCCCCACCCGGCAGGGGCCGAGGCGACCGGCGCGGCCTTGAGCGCCGAAGCGATGCCTTCGCCCGCCACATGCTGGCCGATGCAGACGATGGTTTCTGCCGGGCTTTGCGCCAGCGCCCAGCGCCAGAGGCGCAGTCCGAATACGGCGGCTTCCTCGCGTCGGGTGAGGCTTTTCCAGTCCGGGCTACGGAACGGCACGAAATGCGCGCTCAGCGTTTCCGACAGGCGCACCTGAAGCAGCATGGCGAGGCGCTTGATCTGGACCTGGAAGGGATCGAGGCCGGGCGCGCTGGCGCCCCATGACTCGACGCAATAGGCGTTGCCGCGTTCCGACGACCAGCGTTCGGCGTCGGAGGTCTCAATATTGCGCGCCCCGCCGGGGTTGAGCGTGACGATGGCGACGCGCGCCTGCGTCAGATTGAACGCCGGGCCGGTGAGGAAGCGCCAGCCGAGGCCGTAGCCGAGGCGGTCGTGTTCGCGCTGGATATCCTGGGGAGTCATGGAGGGGGTCGGGTTCCTTCTGTCGGTGGGGAAGCTGTGGGGGCCGCCGGTTCAGTGGCGGCGGTAGCGGCGGCCGGTCTCTCCGCGAGCGTGCATGACGGTGACGACCTCGCCGTCCGGGGCCATCACCATCGCGAGGCGCGCGATGCGGTCGAGCAGCGGTCCGAACGCGGCGCGGATGTCGGGGTCGCGTTTCAGGCGGCGGGAGATGCTGAGCGCGGTGCACCCGCTGCCGACCGGGGTTTCCCAATCCGCAAGGGAGAGGAAGGCGTCGATCAGATCGCCGCCGATGCCGCGCTGACGGGCGCGGCGGGCGGCGTGGCGGGTGAGAGCGATGGACGACATGGGCGGTTCCTTCTCTTGACGACGAGGGAACTTTGACAAAGGCTTACGACAGAAACGGTCGTAGGATTTTCAGCCCATAAAATGCGGCACGACAAGGCGGCCAAACTGATGCGTCTGGCGCGTGTTCTGGCGGGGTCGCGCCAGGGGCTGACGCTGGACGAGATCGCGGCCGAGATGGAGGTCGGGCGGCGCACGGCGGAGCGGATGCGCGACGCGCTGGACCTCGCCATCGGACTGGAGGCGGTGACGCGCGGAATCGAGAAGCGTTTCCGCGTGCCGGTGCTGGTGGACGCCGCCTTCCGCGCCCCGACCGCCGAGGAGATGGGCGAGCTGGAGCTGGCTATCGCGGGGCTGGCGCGCGAAGGCCAGGGCGGTCGCGCCGGGCTGCTGGGGCGGCTGAAGGAGAAGATCGAGGCCTCGCTGAAGCCCGACCGCAGGCGGCAGATGGAGGTCGATGTCGACAGCATCGCCAGCCGGGAAGCGGAGGTGTGGTCGCCGCGCCTCGACGGTGCGGAAGACGACGCGACGGTGGCGCTGATCCGCACGGCGTTGCGCGAGGGGCGGGCGATCAGCTTCGCCTATGTTTCAGGGTCCAATCCGGGGGCGCGGCGGACGGAGACGCCGCTGGGGCTGCTGTATGGCCGCAAGACCTTCCTGCTGGCGGCGGGACGCGGCGACCGGGGGCCGGTGGTGCAGTTCCGCGTCGATCGGATGCAGGCGGCGGCGCTGGAGGAGGCCACCAGCGAGATGACGGATTTCGATGTGACGAGCTTTGCGGCGCAGTCGTTCGGCGTGATGCAGAACGATCCGCATGACGTGGAGCTGAAGGTGCGGCTGCATGCGGCGACCGATGCGGCGCGCTGGCGGTTTCATCCCAACCAGAGCGTGGAGCGTCACGCGGACGGATCGTTGACGGTGCGCTTCCGCGCCGCCGGGATGCAGGAGCTGGCCTGGCACATCATGACATGGGGCACCGGCGTCGAGGTGGTGAAGCCAGCGCGCCTGAAAGAGATTCTGGTGGACGAGCTGTGGCGGTGCTTCAGCCACCATACCCAGGGCGCGCAGAGCCTGACGCCGCGCGGGACGATCGGATAGCGCGCCTAGATGCCGATGGGTTTCGCCTGATCGCGCAGCTTGAACTTCTGCACCTTGCCGGTGGAGGTTTTGGGCAGTTCGCCGAAGACGATTTTCTTGGGCGCTTTGTATTTCGCGATTTCGCCGCGCACGTAGTCGATCAGCTCCTGCTCGGTCGCGGAGGCGCCGGGCTTGAGGTTCACGAAGGCGATGGCGATCTCGCCCCATTTCTCGTCCGGGCGGCCGACCACGGCGGCCTCGAAGATTGCGGGGTGGCGGTAGAGGACGTCTTCGACTTCGATGGAGGAGATGTTCTCGCCGCCCGAGATGATGATGTCCTTGGAGCGGTCCTTCAGGCGGATATAGCCGTCAGGATCCCAGACGCCGAGATCGCCGGAATGGAACCAGCCGCCGGCGAAGGCTTCGCCGGTGGCTTTCGGGTTTTTCAGATAGCCCTTCATCACCACGTTGCCGCGGAAGAAGACCTCGCCCATCGTCTCGCCGTCTTTCGGGACGGGGATCATGGTCTCGGGGTCCATGACGGCGAGCTCTTCCAGCACGACATAGCGGACACCCTGACGCGCCTTCAGCCGCGCGCGCTCGGCGGCTTCGAGGGCGTCCCAGTCCTCGTTCCAGGCGTTGATGGTGGAGGGGCCGTAGGTTTCGGTGAGCCCGTACAAATGCGTCACGCGGAAGCCGGCTTCGTCCATCTTCTGCAGCACGGCGGCGGGCGGCGGGGCGGCGGCGGTGTAGAACTCGATGATGCGGCCGGCATTGGCCTTCATCTCGTCCGGCGCGTTGACGATCATGTTCATCACCACGGGCGCGCCGCACATATGGGTGACGCCGGCGTCCCTGATCGCCGCGAAGATGCGCGCCGATTCGGTTTTCCTGAGACAGACATGCGTGCCGGCGACGGCGGAGACGGTCCAGGTGAAGCACCAGCCGTTGCAGTGAAACATCGGCAGCGTCCACAGATAGACCGGGTGCTGGCCCATCGCGGCGGTGATCGCGTTGCCGATGCTGAGGAGATACGCGCCGCGATGGTGGAAGACGACGCCCTTCGGATTGCCGGTGGTGCCGGAGGTGTAGTTGAGGGCGATGGCGTCCCATTCGTCGCCGATGGTTTCGCCTTCGTAGGCAGGGTCGCCCTTGGCGATGAAGGCTTCGTAGGTTTCGCTGCCGACAGGCTCGCCCGGGCCGTCATGCTCGGGATCGTCGATGCCGAGGACGAGGGGTTTCACCTTGCAGAGTTTCAGCGCGGCGTTGGCAAGGGCGCCGAATTCGTGGTCGGCGATGAGCACTTTCGCCTCGCCGTGGTCGAGGATGAAGGCGATCTCCTGCGCCGAGAGGCGGTAGTTGATGGCGTTCACCACCGCGCCGGTCATCGGTACGCCGTAATGGCATTCGAGCTGGGGCGGGGTGTTGGGAAGCAGCGTCGCGACGGTGTCGCCGCGCTTGATGCCGATGGCTTTCAGGGCCGAACCGAGGCGGGCGCAGCGCCCGGCGAACGCGCCATAGGTGAAGCGGGTGCGCCCGTGGACGATTGCGGGGCGGTCCGGGAATACCGCAGCGGCGCGCTTCAGGAAGCTGAGGGGGGTGAGCGCCTGATGATTGGCGGCGTTTTTCGGCAGGTCGATGTCGTAAGGCGTCAGCGTCATGGTGCTCAAACTCGCAGAATCCGGAACCGGAAGAGAGTGGCGCGGGGATGAACCGGGCCGCAAGCCCCGATAATAGAGGTGCGGGCAGCCACAGATTCGGCCCATTTTGGCGTCAGAGACGACCCCTGCTCTTGGCGCGTTCGCCCGCCTTCGCTACGACAGGACCATGCAGATGATGTTCTCTCCCCGCGCCGCACTGTTTGCGCTGGCGTTTTCGATGGTGGCCTTGAGCGGACCCGCGCTCGGTCAGGCCTACGATCCCTACAACATGGAAGATCGCCTGCAGCGCATCGAAGAGCAGCTGCGCGACCTGCAGGAGCAGGTGTATCAGGGCGGCGGCTCGGGCGGCGGTGGCGGCGGCAATGTCTCGGCCCAGCGGCTGAGCGACATGGAGCAGTCGATCCGCAATCTGACGGGGCAGGTCGAGCAGTTCGGCTATGACATCCGCACCATCAAGGACAAGCTGACCCAGCTGGAGACGGAAACGAATTTCCGCCTGAACCAGCTTGAGGGAAATCCCGGCGGTTCGCCGCCTGCAAGCGCCGGTACGGATGGCGGCACGGGCGGCGGCACGCCCGCGACGCCGTCGGCGACGCCGGATGGCGGCGCGCCGAAGCCCCCCGGCACGATCGGCAATGTGCCGGCTCCGCAGGCGGGCGGCGATGTCGAGTCGATGTACAACACCGCCATGGATCACCTGACGCGCGCCGAGTACGACGACGCGCTGAAGCTGTTCAAGCAGGTGGTCGCGCAATACCCGCAGAGCGACGAGGCGGCGCAGGCGCAGTACTGGATCGCCGACATCCACTATGTCCGCAAAGACTATGAGAGCGCGGCGGTCGCCTTCGCCGAAGTGCTGAAGAAATATCCCAATGCCGGGCGCGGGCCGGAAGCGATGCTGAAGCTGGGCCTTTCGCTGATCAATCTGGACCGCAAGAAGGACGGCTGCACGACGCTGGCCGCCATCAAGGGGAAATACCCCAAGGCCAGCGACGCGATTCTGGGACGCGCCGATCGCGAGGCCAAGAAAGCCGGGTGCAAGTAGAGGCGGGTTTCGTGGCGGCGCTGGCGATCCTGAAGCCGCCGCCGCGTTTCGCCATCGCCGTTTCGGGCGGGCCGGATTCGACCGCGCTGATGCGGCTCGCCGCGCCCTTCCGGCCGCTGGTTCTGACCGTCGATCATGGACTGCGCGCCGGCTCCGCCGCCGAGGCGGCGCGGGTGGCGGCCTGGGCGGCGGCTCTGGGGCTGGCGCATCGCACGCTGATCTGGGGCGGAGAGAAGCCCGCACGCGGCATTCAGGCGGCGGCGCGGGCGGCGCGCTATCGCCTGCTGGGCGATGCCTGTGTCGGCGCAGGACTGGGCGCGGTGATGACCGGCCACACGCTGGACGATCAGATCGAGACGGTCGCGATGCGGCGCGCGCGCGGGACAGGCGATGCCGGCGCGGCCGGAATACCGGCGCAGGCGGACCTGCCTGACGCGCCCGTGCGGCTGATGCGGCCGCTGCTGGGGCTGCGCAAGGCGGCGCTGGTCGCCTGGCTGGCGGCGGCGGGGCATGAGTCCATTGCCGATCCCTCCAATGCCGATCCCCGTTTCACCCGGGCGCGGTTGCGGGCCGCCGGCGCGGCGGCCGACATTCACGAGGTGACGGCGCTGCAGCGGCGGCGGGCGGCCTGCGAGCGGGCGGCGCTGGCGGCTTTGAGCGAGGCCGTGCTGGGGGCGGACCGTGTACTGGTTCCGCGCGCCCGGCTGGCCGGTCTGGACGGGGCGGCGCTGGACGCGGCTCTGGCGGCGCTGCTGCGGCTGGCGGGTGGGCGCGACCATCCCGGCACGCGCGCCGAGCGGGGGCGATTGGGCGCGGCGTTACTGGCCGATTCCGGCTTTGCCGGGCGAACGCTGGCCGGCGTTCTGGTACGGCCGGGGCGGCGGGCTGAAGGCGGGCCTGGGTTTGCGGCGTTCATGCCGGAAGGGGGCGGCGCCCTGACCCGACGGGGGGTCTGGCTGCCTTTCGCCCAGTTTCCGCAGATCGCCGCCGATGGATCGGCCCTGTGACGTTGGCGTCATGTTCACACTACCTGCGGATAATCCGCAGGATTGCAGGGCGGTCACTGGCGAAGGGTGGCGATCGGCCTTATCTTTTCCGTTTGGACGACTTCGCCGGAGAGCCGGCCGCGCCCAAGTTGAAGCCGTGAAGGTTGGGGCCGGCGCAAACCGGTGCGTTCGCAGTTTATCGTGTCCGGCAGCATGGCCGGACGGGCCGAGTGGGTCAAAGACGTGAACAATATGAAGAATCTGGTCCTGTGGATCGTGATCGCGCTGCTGCTGGTGGCGTTGTTCAACGTGTTCCAGAGCACGGCGCAGCGCGGCGGCGGTCAGGAGATCGCTTATTCCGAGATGCTGCGCGAGATCGATAATGGGGCCGTGCGCGACCTGCAGGTGCAGGGCGACCGTTTCACCGGCCACCGCAACAACAACGAGGCGTTCAGCTCGATCGGCCCCTATACCGAGAGCCTGGACAACACGCTGAAGGCGAAAGGCGTCGCCACCACCTTCAAGCCGATCGACGACGGCAGCCCGACCTTCATGAGCGTGCTGATTTCGTGGTTCCCGATGCTGCTGCTGATCGGCGTGTGGGTGTTCTTCATGCGCCAGATGCAGGGCGCGGGCGGCAAGGCCATGGGCTTCGGCAAGTCGAAAGCCAAGCTGCTGACCGAAAAGCACGGCCGCGTGACGTTCGAGGACGTGGCCGGCGTGGAAGAAGCCAAGGAAGAGCTTCAGGAGATCGTGGAATTCCTGCGCGATCCGCAGAAATTCCAGCGCCTCGGCGGCAAGATCCCCAAAGGCGCGCTGCTGGTCGGCCCGCCGGGCACCGGTAAGACGCTGATCGCGCGCGCCGTGGCGGGCGAAGCCAACGTGCCGTTCTTCACGATTTCCGGTTCGGACTTCGTTGAAATGTTCGTCGGCGTCGGCGCGAGCCGCGTGCGCGACATGTTCGAGCAGGCCAAGAAGAACGCGCCCTGCATCATCTTCATCGACG
>JAPUEF010000156.1 GCA_027492655.1 Alphaproteobacteria bacterium
CCCGCTTGCGAGCTGTTACAATCGGATCACACAGTGTCATCGCCGCACTGTGATCTTCGCCGCATCTTTTTCACGATTGCCGCGTTCAATCTTCGTCAACCTTTGACGGAGTGCGTGTCGTGTCCCGCTTTCTTCCCAGCAGCCTGGTTCTGGCCGCCGCTTTCGCCTCTTTGGCGGGGGCCGCGATCGCCGGCACGGATGTGATGGAAGCGGCGCTGCGCAACGCCGCGCCGGTCGCGGCGGATAGCGTGCGCACCGAAAGCGGGACGGACGATGTCGCCGGTGCCGCAATCGATCTCGCCGATGCCAAAAGCTATCTCGCCGAACTGGAAAGCGGCAATTTCGCCGGGATCTTCGCCATCGGAAACGATGGGGCGATGCGCTGCGGCGAAGTCGAGGCCAATCCCGGCTGCGCGCCGCTGACCGACGCCGACAAGGCCGAGGCCGTCGCCGAAGCCCGCGCGGCGGTCGGCGATGCGCTGGCGGCGGTGGAAGATGCGGAAACCGATTTCGCGGCTACCTCAGACGTCCAGAATGCGGCCTACGCGCCTTAAGGCGTCGGCCGGACCTGAATAAAAAAGCCCGCCGGTATGGCGGGCTTTCTTGTGCGGGGAGGCGGCGCGCTTGTCAGCGCGGAGCCATCACCATCTGCATCTGGCGGCCTTCCAGACGAGGCTCCTGCTCGACCTTGGCCAGATCGCCGACCTGCTGCTTGATCTTGTTCAGCACGTCCATGCCCAGATACTGGTGCACCATCTCGCGGCCGCGGAAGCGCAGCGTGAACTTCACCTTATCGCCTTCGCTGAAGAACTTCAGCGCCGCGCGCATCTTTACGTCATAGTCGTGATCGTCGATGCCCGGCCTCATCTTGATCTCCTTGATCTCGATGATCTTCTGCTTCTTGCGGGCTTCGTTGGCCTTTTTCTGCTGTTCGTATTTGAACTTGCCGAAATCCATCAGGCGGCAGACCGGGGGCTTCGCCATCGGCGACACTTCCACCAGATCCACGCCCTCTTCCTCGGCCATGCGCAGCGCATCGCGGCGGCTCATCACGCCGCGCTTTTCGCCGGCTTCATCGATGACGAGCACCTCGAATGCGGTGATCTCGCCGTTGACGCGGGGGCCGTCGTCGTTCTTGGGAGGCGGGCCTTGGAAGCTTGGTCTACGGGGCGGCAGGGCAGTTCTCCTTCAGCGCACGGGATTTATTGGTTCGGGCCTCAGGACGTCTATCCGTCGCGGAAGTTTCGCCTGTCGCCGATCCAGTACGATCCATGCGTGAAGCGCCTTCCCCTGTGTTAGCCCGACGCGACGCGGCCGTGCGGCCCCCATCGCGGCGACAGATGTAATCCTGTCGAGGGCGGCTGTGAAGGCGGCAGGCGTCAGGAAGTGCCGCCTGACATGCCGAAAACCTGACCTGTGGCGAATCCGGCGCGCCCCTCGGCGCAAATCGCCACCAGTTCGGCCGCCTCCGCCGGATCGCCCAGGCGGGCCATCGGTATCCGGGCCAGCAGCTTGGCGCGCCTGGCGGGGTCGTCCAGCCAGGCCTTGGGGTAATAGGCCTCGGTCTGGATGTAGTTGAAGGCGCAGGCGTTCACCGAGATCGCGAAGGGCGCAAGTTCCTGCGCCAGGCTCTTCACCGCCCCGATGATCGCCGAGCGCGCGGCGGCGTAGGCCCCGAAGCCCGGAATGCCCTGCATCGGCCCGGCCGACGACAAAAACACCATCGCGGCCGCGCCGGTCTCGCTGCCCGCCGTCTTCAGATGCGGCACGGCGGCGGCGGCATAGGCCAGCGGCTCGATGGCGATCTTTTCGAAGAAAGGCCGCGTGGTTTCGGGGTTCAGCGTTTCGACCGGCGTTCGCGGCGCGGGAAACGTGCCGGCGATGACGATGGCGTCCAGCCGCCCGGCGACCGCCACGGCCCGCGCCACGGTATCTTCCGGCGTCGTCTGACGTAGCGTATCGCCCGCATCGTCATAGGCGATATCGGCGGCGATCACCCGCGCCCCGCCCGCCCGCAGCCGCGCGACCGTCGCCGGCGCGACGAAATGCTCGGCATCGGTGATGAGGATAATGCGCTGGGCCAAGGGCGACGCTCCGGGTGACGATGGCGCCGACGCTAGGCCAGCGCGTGCGCCATCGCCAGCCTGACGCGCCTAAAGCCCCTCGAACAGCGCCGTCGAGAGATAGCGTTCGGCGAAGCTGGGAATGATCGCGACGATGGTTTTGCCCGCGTTCTCGGGCCGCGCCGCAAGCTCCAGCGCCGCCTTTACCGCCGCGCCCGACGAGATGCCGACCGGGATGCCTTCGGTGCGCGCCAGACGGCGCGACCACGCGATGGCGTCGTCATTCGTCACGGTGACGATATCGTCGATCAGCGCGGTATCCAGGATCTTCGGCACGAAACCCGCCCCGATGCCCTGGATCTTGTGCGGCCCCGGCGGACGACCCGACAGCACGGCGCTGTCCTCCGGCTCGACCGCCACCATTTTCACCGACGGCTTCTTGGCCTTCAGCACCGAGCCGACGCCGGTCAGCGTGCCGCCGGTGCCGACGCCCGACACGACGATATCGACCGCGCCCTTCGTGTCGTTCCAGATCTCCTCGGCCGTGGTGCGGCGATGGATGGCAGGGTTGGCAGGGTTCTCGAATTGCTGCGGGATCACAGCGTCGGGAATGGTCGATTGCAGCTCCAGCGCCCGGGCGATCGCCCCGCGCATGCCTTTGGGGCCTTCGGTCAGCTCCAGCTCGGCGCCCAGCAGCGCCAGCATCTTGCGCCGCTCGATCGACATGGTCTCCGGCATCACCAGGATCAGGCGATAACCCTTGGCCGCTGCCACGAAGGCCAGCGCGATGCCGGTATTGCCCGAGGTCGGCTCGACGATCACCGATTTGCCCGGCTTCAGAATGCCGCGTGCTTCAAGATCCTCGATCATCGCGACGCCGATGCGGTCTTTCACGCTGGCGATCGGATTGAAGAATTCCAGCTTCAACAGCACCTCGGCCTTCGCGCCGGTTTCGCCCGCCAGGCGTTTGATGCGCACCAGCGGCGTATCGCCGATTGTTTCGGTGATGGAATCGTAGATGCGTCCACGGCCGGGCACATGGCTCTCGGCGGTCTTGGCGGCTTCGCTCATGGATGTGTCTCCTCGAATTTGCGCCAGTCTAGGCTGCTTCCGCCTGCGATGGGGCGGGCGGGAACTTATGTGTGCCTTCAGGTCAGCTTAGCCATCGCGCGCGACAGACGCGAGACGGCTAGCCCACGCCCGTCGAGCCGAAGCCGCCTGCGCCGCGCGCCGTGGCGTCCAGCGTTTCGGCCTCGACCAGCGCGCCTTGCGTCACAGCGGCGATCACCATCTGCGCGATGCGCGTGCCGCGGCTGATGGTGAACGGTTCCGCGCCGTGATTGATCAGGATCACCCCGACCTCGCCGCGGTAATCGCTGTCGATGGTGCCGGGGGCGTTCAGCACGGTCACGCCGTTCTTGGCGGCGAGGCCCGAACGCGGGCGCACCTGCACCTCGAAACCCTCTGGAATCGCCATCTGAAGACCGGTCGGCACGATGGCGCGCGCGCCGGGCTGGAGCACCAGATCGGCCGTGACGGCGGCGAGCAGATCCATGCCCGCCGCGCCGGCTGTTTCATAGCGCGGCAGCGGCAGGTCGCGGTTGTGGTCGAGACGCCGGACGGCGATCTTCATGGGACGATCCTTACGTGAAATGATCGGCGATGCGGGCTGCCAGCCGTGCCGCGACCTCGCCCTTGGGCAGCTTCGGCCAGGTCTCCTCGCCCGCCGCGCTGACCAGGATGACGGTGTTCTCGTCGCCGCCCATCACGCCGGTTTCGGGCGAAACGTCGTTGGCGACGATCCAGTCGCATCCCTTCTTCGCACGCTTGGCGCGGGCATAGTCGATGACATGTTCCGTTTCGGCGGCGAATCCGACCACCAGTTTCGGCCGGCGGAACGGATGGCGCGACAGCGTCGCCAGAATGTCGGGGTTCTCGATCAGCGCCAGCGAAGGGGCCGCGCCGCCATCTTTCTTGATTTTCTCCACGCCTGCCTCGACTACGCGCCAGTCGGCGACGGCGGCGGCGCAGACGGCGATGTCGGCGGGCAGCGCAGCCTCGGCCGCCGCCAGCATTTCGCGCGCGGTCTCGACCGGCACATAGGTGACGCCGACCGGGGCCGGCACCGTGACGGGGCCCGAGATCAGCGTCACCTTCGCGCCCAGCGCGGCCAGCGCGGCGGCGATGGCGTGGCCCTGCTTGCCACTGGAGCGGTTGGCGATATAGCGCACCGGATCGATCGGCTCGTGCGTCGGGCCGGAGGTGACGAGCGCGGTTTTGCCGTGAAGCGGCCGCGCGGCGTCGCGCGCACCCAGCATCGTCTGCACGGCGGCGAGAATTTCGGCTGGCTCGGCCATGCGGCCGGGGCCGTATTCGCCGCAGGCCATGTCGCCTTCATTGGGGCCGACGAAGCTGATGCCATCGCCCTTCAGCGCCGCGAGATTGCGCTGGGTCGCTGCGTGGCCCCACATGCGTACGTTCATCGCCGGGGCCATCAGCACCGGCGTATCGGTGGCGAGCAGCGTGGTGGAGGCGAGATCGTTCGCGATCCCGTTCGCGGCTTTGGCCATCAGATCGGCGGTGGCCGGCGCGACGACGATGAGATCGGCCGAACGCGACAGCTCGATATGACCCATCTCGTGCTCGTCGGTCAGGCTGAACAGTTCCTGATAGACCTTGTCTCCGGTCAGCGAGGCGAGGCTGAGCGGGGTCACGAACTCCGCGCCGGCCTTTGTGAGGATCGCGCGTGTCGCGATGCCCGCCTTGCTCAGCAGGCGCACCAGCTCCAGCGCTTTATAAGCGGCGATGCCGCCGCCGACGATCAGCAATACGCGCTTCTGGCTCATGCGCCCTCGGCCCGTTCGATACGGATCAGCGGTCCCGGCGCGGTGCCTTGCGGCGTCGCGGCGGACGCGAATTCCTCGAAGAAGATATAAGGATCGATCGCCGCTTCAGGAGGGCTGACGCCAATCCGGTCCAGCCGATGCGTCAACGCCAGCTCCATTCCAACCGCCAGCGCCGCCGCCGCCGCGCCTGCCGCGCCTCCGGGCGGCAGGCGGGTGATCGCCGCCATCACCCGCATCGTGCGGCCGTTCTTCTCCCCGGTCGCCAGCGCGAAGAACGGCGGCAGGTCGCGGGCGAACCCGCCCATCAGCCGTGCCCACATCATCGCGAAGCGCAAGGACAGCGGCCGCGCCGAAGGCTCGGCGATCTGCCGCGCCGCGTCGTCCGCCGTGATGTCGCCGGCGGAGACCCCTTCGGCCAGGGCTTCGGCCAGCGCGCCTTCGCGCTTGGACAGCGCCAGCGCATGACGCGCCGAGACGAGGCCGGGAAGCGCACGCGGCAATGTCAGCGCCTCGGGATGGCCGATCAGATGGAAGCGGCGCGTTCCCAGACGGGGCAGGTTCAGATCGATCCGCTGCAGCGGCTTCACCGCGACGGCGTGGCTGTCCTGCCAGATGTCCACCGTGCCGCCGATCTGGCGCGCCCAGTGCACGGAACGCGGCGGGGCTTTCGACGCTGCGCCGTCCGGCGCCGGGCCGGGATCGATCCCGGCGACGGTGACGAGGCTGTCGCAGCGGTCCAGCTCGCCCGCCGCGATCCGGCCCAGCAGATTGGTGATGCCGGGCGAGCCGCCCAGGCCGACAATCGCCGCGATGCCGGCTTCGCGCGCCGCAGCATCCTGCTGGATCAGCGCCTTGGTGGTGTCCCACCCGTCACAGACATCGAGATAGGGTTTGCGCGTCGCGATGGCGGCGGCCAGCACCGGCAGGCTGGTCTTGTAGAACGGCCCGGCGCAGTTCAGCACGGCATCGGATGCCGCGACGGCGGCGCGCAGCGCGCTGTCGTCGAAAAGGTCCAGCGTCAGCGCGTCGGCGCGCCCGGGATGCAGCGCCGCGATCCGCGCGGCGGCGTCGGCGTCGCGATCCGCCACGATGGCGTGGCCCGCCGCCGAACAGCCCAGCGTCGCCGAGACGACATGGCGTCCGATCGCGCCCGCCGCGCCGAGCACCAGAACGCGCTTCATGCGATCATCTTCACGGCGATGACGACCAGCGCCAGCGCGCCGATCCAGATGGCCCAGCGCACATGGGCGGTGCGGCGGGTTTCTTCCTCCGCGATCCGCGCGGCGCTGTCGGGGTGAAGGCGCACGCCTGCCTGCGCGATGTTCTGCGCCGCCTGCGCGGCCGACTGAATGATGCCGCGCACCTCGCGCCCGAAATCGCCAAGGCCCGATGCGGCCTCGCGGATGCGGTGCTCGGGCGACAGCGTCTCGCGCATCCAGCGTTCCACCACGGGGCGCGAGGATTCCCAGATATTATGGGCGGGATCGAGGTCGCGGGCGACGCCTTCCACCACCACCATGGTCTTCTGCAGCCAGACGAGCTGGGGCTGCATCTGCATCCCGAACATGTCGGTGATCTCGAACAGCTGCTGCAGCAGGCGCGCGGTGGAAATCTCGCTGGCCGGGCGGCCGAAGACGCGCTCGCCGACGCTGCGCAGCGCCTGCGCGAAGGCATCGACCGAGCGGTCGGGCGAGACGATGCCGACGGTGAAATGGGCTTCCGCGATGGCCCGGTAATCGCGCTGCAGGAAGCCGTAGAGCACGTCGGCCATGAAGCGGCGCATGATCGGGTCCAGCCGGCCCATGATGCCGAAATCGACCGCCACGATATTGCCTTTGGCGTCCACGAACAGGTTTCCCTGATGCATGTCGGCGTGGAAGAAGCCGTCGCGCAGCGCCTGGGTCAGGAAGTGGCGGATGAGATCGGTCGCCAGCTTCGCCGGATCGTGTCCCGCCGCTTTCAGCGCCGCGGGGTCGCGCATCGGGATGGCGTCGATCCAGTCGGAGGTCAGGACGCGCTTCGCTGTCAGCTCCCATTCGATGCGCGGCACGCGGAAGCCGGAATCGTTTTTCGTCAGCTCGGCCAGCTCGGCGGCGGCGCTCGCCTCCATCCGAAGGTCCATCTCCTCCTTCACGCTGGCGGCCAGCGTATCGACGAAGGCGACGGGGCGCAGGCGTTTCGAGCTGGCGAGATGCCGCTCCGCCATGCGCGCGGCCAGATAGAAACTGTCGAGGTCGCGGCGGAAGCGCGTCTCGATGTCGGGCCGCAGCACTTTCACCGCCACGTCCGTGCCAGTCGTTTTCATCCGCGCCCGGTGGACCTGCGCGATCGAGGCGGCGGCGACGGGTTCGCTGAAGTCGGAGAAAAGCGCCTCGACGCTCTGCCCCAGCTCCTCGGCGATGGCGGCCTTGGCCTTCTCCATCGCGAAGGGCGGCATGCGGTCCTGCAGGCTGGTCAGGTCTTTCGCCAGCTGCTTGCCCACCACGTCCGGACGGGTGGCGAGAAACTGCCCCAGCTTCACATAGGACGGCCCCAGATCGCCCAGCGCCGCCGCGAAACGCTGCCCGGTGCTCAGCCCCTTCGAGGTGCGCGAGAAGGTCGTGATCTTGAGGAACCCCGCCGCCATACGCGCCGGAAACGGGGCCATCTCGCGCAGTTCGGGCGGCAGCAGCACCTCGTGCCGCGCGAACACGCGGGCGGCGCGCACGAGGCGGAAAAAGGCCGCGACCCGGCCCATCAGCCCTGGCCGCCCGGCGCGTCGGGATGTGAAGAGGGCGAGATCAAATCACCCACCCGGAATGGATCGCCGCGATGCCGCCGGTGAGGTTGCGGTGCTTTACCTGCTCGAAGCCTGCCGCCTCGATCATCCGCGCGAATTCTTTCTGCGGCGGGAAGCGGCGGATGGATTCGGCGAGGTAACGATAGCTTTCGGCGTCGCCCGCCACCCGCGCGCCGATTTCGGGCAGCGCCTTGAACGACCACAGATCGTAGAGCGTATCCAGCACCGGCACTTCGACCCGGCTGAACTCCAGGCACAAAAAGCGCCCGCCCGGCTTCAACACGCGCCGCGCTTCGGCCAGCGCCCGATCGATATGGGTGACGTTGCGGATGCAGAAGGCGATCGTATAGGCGTCCTTGCTGGCGCTCGGCACCGGCAGGCGTTCGGCATCGCCGCAGATCCAGTCGAACGTGACGGCGGGATCGAGCTTTGCGAAGTCGGGGCGTTTCTGGCCCGCCTTCAGCATCTCGTGATTGATGTCGAGGATCGAGACATGGCCGCCCTTGGCGCCCCAGCGCCGGGCGATACGCAGCGCGATATCGCCGGTGCCGCCGCCGACATCCAGAATGTCGCCGCCGGGGGCGGGATCGAGCCAGTCGACCATCGCATCCTTCCACAGGCGATGGACGCCGGCGGACATCAGATCGTTCATCAGGTCGTATTTCGACGCGACGCTGTCGAACACGCCTTTCACCCGTCCGGCCTTGTCGGCGGCGGGGATGTCCTGGAAGCCGAAAGAGGCGGTTTCGTCGGGGGCGCTCATGGCCGGCGGACCATAACCATGGAGGGGCGGAACCGCCATGCCTGTCGAGGCGGAAATCCGCCGCTTTGCTTAAGCGTTGACGGCGGTGTGGACGGCTTTCAGCGTGGCCAGCAGGCTTTCCGCGCCGCTGAGCGGCAGACAGCTCGGACCGTCGCACAACGCCTTGTCGGGATCGGTGTGGAACTCCAGGAAAACGCCGTCGGCGCCCGCCGCGACGGCCGCCCTTGCGATCACCGGCACGCCCTCGCGCCGTCCCCCGGTCGAACCGCCCGAGGTGCGCGGATCGGCCCCCGGCAACTGCACGGCATGGGTGGCATCGATGGTCACGGGTACCCCCAGCTTTTTCATCTCGCCGATCCCCAGCATATCGACCACGAGATTATTGTAGCCGAACGATGAGCCGCGCTCGCACAGCGCTATCGAAAGGTCCGGCGCGGCCTCGCGCGCCTTGGCGATGATGTTCTTGCAGTCCCAGGGGGCCAGAAACTGCGCCTTTTTTACATGCAACCAGCCGCCATGCCGGGCCGTCGCCCGCGCCGCCGCGACCACCAGATCGGTCTGACGGACGAGAAAAGCGGGGATTTGCACCAGATCGGCGATGGCTGCGACCGGCTCTGCCTGATCGATCTCGTGCAGATCGGTGCACACCGGCACATCCAGCTGCCGCTTCACCTCCGCCAATATGGCCAGACCGTCCTTCAGCCCCGGCCCGCGATAGGAGGTGATGGACGAACGGTTCGCCTTGTCGAAGCTGGCCTTGAAGACATAGGGCAGGCCAAGTTTCGCGGTGATCGCCTTCAGCTCGCGCCCGACGGTCAGCGCGAGGTCCAGGCTCTCAAGCACGTTGAGGCCGGCGATCACCACCAGGCCGTGGCCGTCGCCCATCGAGATGCCGCGCGATTTCAGATGGATGGCCGCCATGACGTATCCTTGAATACGGCGCCCGTCGCGCCGCGCGCGATACATAGCGATGCGCGTCGTCAGAGGGTAGGCTGAAGCCATGCCTGAACTCCCCGAAGTCGAAACCGTCCGCCGCGGGCTTGAGCCCGCGCTGTCGGGGCGGCGCATCGCCCGCGCCGTGGTCCGCCGGAAAGATCTGCGCGTACCGTTCCCGGATCGTTTCGGGGCGCGATTGACCGGGCGCAGAGTGCTAGGCCTGCGCCGCCGCGCCAAATACATCCTCGCCGATCTGGACGACGGCGAGACGCTGATCGTTCATCTGGGCATGTCGGGGCGTTTCACGATCTACGCCAAAGGCTCGAACGAGGGCGCAATGCTGGGCGATTTTCACCACGACGCGCCCGAAGCCGCCGCCGGCGCGGGCAAGCACGACCATGTGCTGCTGGAGACGGAGGACGGCGCCCGCATCGTCTATAACGACCATCGCCGTTTCGGTCTGATGCTCCTGGAGCTGACCGGCAGCCTCGACGATCACAAGCTGTTCGCCGGACTGGGGCCGGAGCCGCTGTCGCCGCCGCTGGACGGCAAGACGCTGTTCGGCCTGCTTGCCGGCAAGGCGACGCCGATCAAGGCGGCGTTGCTGGATCAGCGTGTCGTCGCGGGACTAGGCAATATCTACGTCAGCGAAGCGTTGCATCGTTCCGGTATCAATCCGAAACGCGCGGCCGGAACGCTCTCGGCTCCGCGCGTCGCCAGGCTGGCCGATGCCATCACCGCCGTGCTGACCGATGCCATCGCGGCGGGCGGCTCCACCTTGCGCGATCATGCCCAGCCGTCGGGCGAGCTGGGATATTTCCAGCACGCCTTCCGTGTCTATGATCGCGAAGGAACGCCGTGCCCGACCGCGAATTGTAAGGGCACGATCAAGCGCATCGTCCAGGCGGGCCGCTCGACCTTCTATTGCCCCGTCTGCCAGCGCTGAACGCCGAAGCGGAAAGGAAATCCCATGGCCATCCACGGAAGCTGTCATTGCGGCAAGACGAAGTTCGAGGTGACGCACCCGCCGGCGGAAATGACCTCGTGCACCTGCTCCTATTGCGCGAAGTCCGGGGGCCTGTGGGCCTATTACCCGCCCGAGGCGTTCAAACTGCTGACGCCGGAGGGCGACCGCGGGCTCTATCTGTGGAATTCGCGGATGGTGGAGCATTATTTCTGCCCCGGCTGCGGCATGGCCACCTATGGCGTTTCACCCGTCTTCGTGGACTACAAGCCGGACCCGGAAAAGAAGCAGCTGGCGATCAACGCCCGCCTGCTGGACGATGTCGATATCGGGGTCATTCCGGTGACGGTGATCGACGGTCGGAATCTGTGGTAGGCACCGCCCCCTGACAGTCGCAGGAGACGCGCCATGGCCGAGTTCGAGACGATCCTTACCGAAACGCGCGGGCGCGTCGGCCTCATCACGCTGAACCGGCCGCAGGCGCTGAACGCGCTGAACGCGCAGCTGACCCGCGACGTGGCGGCGGCGCTGGCGGGTTATGAAGCCGACGAGGGGATCGGCTGCGTGGTGCTGACGGGCTCCACCCGCGCCTTCGCCGCCGGGGCGGACATCAAGGAAATGGCCCCGCAATCCTATATGGACGTCTTCAAGGGCGACCTCTTCGCGGCGTTCGAGCACGCCGTTTCCAGCTTCCGCAAGCCGCTGATCGCAGCGGTGGCCGGCCATGCGCTGGGCGGCGGATGCGAGCTGGCCATGCTGTGCGACTTCATCATCGCGGGCGACAACGCCAAGTTCGGCCAGCCCGAGATCAACCTGGGCGTCATGCCCGGAATCGGCGGCTCGCAGCGCCTGACGCGTTTCGTGGGCAAGTCGAAGGCCATGGATATGTGCCTGACCGGCCGCACCATGGACGCCGCCGAGGCGGAACGCTCGGGTCTCGTCTCCCGCGTGGTGCCGGCCGAAGCGCTGGTGGAAGAAGCGCTGAAAGCCGCGGAAAAAATCGCCGGCCAGTCGCTGCCCATCGCGATGATGACCAAGGAGAGCGTCAACCGGGCCTATGAGACGACGCTGGCCGAGGGCGTGCGCTTCGAGCGGCGGCTATTCCATTCGATGTTCGCCACCGCCGACCAGAAGGAAGGCATGGGCGCTTTCGTGGAGAAGCGAAAGCCGGGCTTCACCAACGGCTGAACCCCCTGTGGATTCTCGCGTTGACGCGGAGGCCCCCCTCTGCCTATAACGCGCGCCCTTACGGAAGACACGAGACTATGGCGAACATCAAATCGGCTGCGAAAGCTGCCCGCAAGGCCGTGAAGGCCCAGGCCCGTAACACCGCCCGCAAGAGCCGCGTCCGCACCCATGTGCGCGCCGTGGAAGATGCGCTGGCGAAGGGCGACAAGGCCGCCGCCGCCGCCGCCCTGAAGGCCGCCCAGCCGGAGATCATCCGCGGCGCGACCAAGGGCATCATGCACGCCAACGCCGCGGCCCGTAAGGTGTCGCGCCTCGCGAAGCGCGTGAACAAGCTGGGCGCGACCGCCTAAGTCTTGCGGTGGGTGATTTTGCCCGCCGGATTTTCTCTTTTCGACGCAAGTCAACGACATGGCGCGGCGCCGCTAACGCGGCGCCGTTCTTGTTGCACGCGCGCTGCGCGGCCGCCTGCGCGACGGATATGCGCGCCGCGCTGAATCCCTGTAAAACACTGGGGTTTAGCCGCGCGAGGTGATGCAGACATGAGACTCTGAATCGTGGATCGAAGATTCTCATCCACAAGCGAGTCTTTCCCCTTGCGTCGTAAATTTGTCGTCGCTAGTCTTATCCACATCGAGAGACGCCGCCGCTGGCGGCAATATCCGGCAAATCCAGATTGAGGCCGCGTGGCTTTGCGCAAAGCATAGTTGCGTCTGTGCTTAAGTCTGGATTGAGTTGAATAGGCTTTCGACGGGACTAGGCTGGTGACGGCGCGGGGGCGACGGCGCCGTTCAACCGGGGGAGTGGGCGCCAGCGATGAGCGGAATTAAATCCGTGCCTGCCGCGCATTATGCCGGCGACGTTTCGCCCGCCGAGGCCTGGCGGGTTTTGAACGAGACCTCCAAAGCGCAACTGGTCGATGTCCGCACAAGCGCCGAGTGGCAGTTTGTGGGTCTGCCCGATCTTTCGCCGCTGGGCCGCCGTCCGCTGCTGGCGGAATGGCAGATCTGGCCCGACATGACGGTCGATCCGGGTTTCGCGCAGGACGTGGACGCGGCGCTGGGCGCGGCGGGCGTCGCCAAATCCGATCCCGTCTTTCTGCTGTGCCGGTCGGGCGCACGCTCGCGCGCCGCTGCGGTGGCGCTGACGGCGGCGGGATACGGCGCGGCCTATAATGTCGCGAACGGCTTCGAGGGCGATCCGGATGGCGAGGGACATCGCGGGTCGCTGAACGGCTGGAAAGCCGACGGCCTGCCCTGGCGGCAGGGTTAAGGGCTGCGGGCCGGTCCATACGACCGCCGCGCCCGCATTCCGGACTGGTGAGAACATTGTTGGGGACCGGGCGGCTTCGCGTCGCCTTTTGGGAAGACACAAAAATGCTGGAAACCAGCGCGGATTCAGGATTGTGGCACCAGGTTCGCGAGCGGCTGAAGGGTGAAATCGCGCCCAACGCCTTCGACTTCTTCATCAAGCCGCTGATCGCGCTGAACGATCAACCCGACGAGCTGGTTCTGGGCGCGCCGACCGCGTTCCTGCGCCAGTACGCGCGCGACCATTACGGCGCACAGATCGTGCGCTACGCGGAAGATTGCACCGGCCAGGCCGTGCGCGTCTCCTATGTCACCGCGACCGGCGCCACGCCCCAGCCTGTCGTCGCCGCCGATGGCGTGGTCGCGCAGCCTGCCGCGCCGGCCGACAACGCCATCGAGCTCGCCATCGGCCAGCCGCTGAACCCGCGCTATACCTTCGCGCAGTTCATCGCCGGGCGTCCCAACCGCTTCGCCCATGAGGCGGCGCTGGGCGTCGCGGAGCAGATTCCCGAAGCCCGCTACAACCCGCTGTTCCTTTATGGTGGCTCCGGCCTCGGCAAGACCCATCTGATGCACGCCATCGGCCACGAGGTGCGCCGCCGTCGCCCGGACCTGCGCGTCGTCTATCTCTCGTCCGAGCGGTTCATGAACGGCTTCCTCAAAGCCCTGCGCGAGAAGTCGACCATTGAGTTCAAGGATATGCTGCGCGCCGCCGACGTGCTGCTGATCGACGATATCCAGTTCCTGGCCGGCAAGGAGTTCACGCAGGAGGAATTCTTCCACGCGCTGAACGACCTGATCGGCGCGGGCAAGCAGCTGGTGCTGACCGCCGACCGCTCCCCGCGCTCGCTCGACGGCATTTCCGAGCGCATCAAGTCGCGCCTCGCGGGCGGGCTGGAGGCTGACCTTCACCCGACCGA